>JAYEIP010000378.1:0-20808 GCA_034660155.1 Actinomycetota bacterium
TGGATCTCATCCTCGATGCGGTCGGCGACAAGCGGTTCCGGTTGCAGGCGGAGGCGGCCGAGTTGGGCAGTGCCCTGTTTACAAATCCGGCGTCGGGGTTTCTGGACCACATTGGCGGTTTGTGGGGGGATGGCGACACGTTCTGACGAGTCGGGTGTATGCGCCCGCGGACACCTGCGGCGACCGCGTTACACGGCTCGGACACGTGCTCAGACGCCAGAGAGGGGACTGACCTATGAGAGCAGGGTTCCTTGGGGGCTGGCGGGCGGGGCGATTCCCATGTGGGTGTAGGCGTGGGGGGTGGCGACGCGGCCGCGGGGGGTTCTTTGGATGAAACCCTCTTGGAGAAGGAAGGGCTCGTAGGCGTCCTCCACCGTCTCGGGTTCTTCGCCAACGGCGATGGCGAGCGTGGAAAGGCCGACGGGTCCTCCGTTGAACTTGATGACGATCGCTTCGAGGATGGCCCTGTCGATCTTGTCCAGGCCGGCATCATCGACCTCGAAGACCCGCAACGCCTTGAGTGCGGTAGGGCCGTCGACCACCCCGTCGGCGCGGACTGTTGCGAAGTCCCTGACGCGGCGGAGCAAGCGATTGGCGATACGGGGCGTGCCCCGCGACCGCAACGAAACTGCATCCGCCCCGTCGTCGGTGACTTCGACCTCGAGGATCGAGGCGGAGCGAGACACGATGCGTCCCAGATCCCCAGAGTCGTAGTAGTCAAGCCTTGCTACGTAACCGAAACGATCCCGCAGCGGGTGGGCCACCCGGCCGACTCTTGTGGTAGCGCCAACCAGCGTGAATGGTGGCAGGTCCAACCTGATTGACCGCGCCGCCGGCCCTTTGCCGACCACGATGTCGAGTTGGAAGTCTTCCATTGCCGGGTAGAGCACTTCCTCGACCTGGCGGGGCAGGCGATGGATCTCGTCGATGAACAGAACGTCACCACGCTCCAGATTGGTGATCACCGCTGCAAGGTCACCCGGCCGTTCGAGTGCCGGGCCGCTGGTCGCCTGAAAATGCGCTTCCATCTCGGCGGCGAGGATGGCAGCAAGAGATGTTTTCCCGAGACCCGGCGGACCGGAAAACAGGATGTGGTCTACTGATTCTCCCCGCAATTGCGCTGCCTCAATGAGGATCGCCAGACGTTCTTTCAGATCCTCTTGCCCGATAAAATCCTCCATGCGTCGTGGCCGCAAGGTCAGCTCATCAGCCACCTCCTCGGGCAATGGCTCGGTGGTCAGCAGGCCTTCTTCACGCATGGTGGATCACCGTTGCTTCCCGAGTTCCTGAAGAGCGCTTCGCAGAGACTCCTCGAGCGCACCGTCCGCGGGCAAGTCGCGCAGCACATCGCGGATCTCTGCCGTTTGATACCCCAGGCCTTCCAAGGCTTCCCTGACCTCTGACAGTGCGCTCCCGGCCTGGAGCGGTGTATCGGGAAGATCTAGTTTGGGACGCAATTCCAGAAGCAGTTTCTGAGCACTTCGCTGGCCAATACCGGGGACAGCCGTCAGGGCCGCGACATCCTCGGTCACGACGACATTGCGCAGGCCATCGGGGCTGATCGTCGCCAGAACTGCCAGAGCCAGCTTGGGGCCGACACCGCTGACCCCGATAAGGATCTGGAAGACGTCACGCTCATCTGCTGAGGCAAATCCGTACAGCGCCAGCATGTCCTCGCGCACATGGAGATGGGTGTGGAGGACGGCAGGCTGACCGGCGCCGGGCAACGAAGCGATGGTGTTGGGGGTCACCGCCACCTGGTAACCGACCCCTCCGACATCTAATAGAACAGCGTCGGCACCCTTTTCAACGAGATCACCCCGAAGTCGTCCAATCATCGGGTACCCCCGGTAGCTCGGTCGGCAAGCCTATTCATCGGTGCCGTCTGGACATGGCACATCGCAATGGCCAGAGCATCTGCCGCATCGGCCGGGCTCGGGGGGCGGTCGAGCCCCAGGCGCATGGCGACGACCTTCTTCATCTGGGCCTTGTCGGCGTTCCCGTACCCGGTGAGAGAGCGTTTCACAGCCGACGGCGTGTACTCCGCCACGGGTACGTTCTGTTGAGCGAGTGCCAGCAGGACGACACCGGACGCTCGTCCGACGGTCGTTGCCGTCTGCAGATTGCGGTTCACGAACACCTGCTCTATCGCTGCTTCGTCGGGACGATGCTCAGCTATCAAGGCTTCAAGATCTCGATGCAGCTCGGTAAGTCTATGCCCGACGTCCAGACCGGGGTCGGTGCGGATGACACCGGCGGCGACCGCACGGATTACGTGACCGCGAGCCTCAATCAGGCCGTAGCCAAGCGTTGACAATCCGGGATCGATTCCAAGTACGAACATATGTTCCCGTAGCGTAGATGTAGGAGCCTCAGATGCCAAGGATCGCAGAGAGCAGCGACAAGTACCGAACGAAGAGGACGATTACCCGAGAGTGGCGAGTACCTCGTCGGGAATATCGAAGTTGCCGTAGACAGACTGCACGTCTTCGAGGTCTTCGAGTGCGTCCACCAGGCGGAGGACCTTGGTGGCACCGGTCTCGTCAAGCGCAACCGAAACTGACGGCATCTGTGTCACCTCAGCTTGCTCGACTGAAATCTCGGCTTCTTCAAGAGCGACGCGCACCGCGTTGAGATCTCCGGGAGCACACAGGATCTCCCATGAGTCCTCGCTGACATTCACATCATCTGCCCCACCCTCGAGGGCCGCCATCATCACCGCGTCCTCGTCACCGCGCGCCAGCACGTAGCCCTTTTGCTCAAAGAGGTAGCCGACTGACCCCGGCTCACCGAGGCTTCCATTGTTCTTGTTGAAGACCGAGCGCACATCGGCGGCTGCCCGATTCCGATTGTCGGTAAGTACCTGAACGTATAGGGCAACCCCTCCGGGGGCGTAGCCCTCGTACCAGACCTCGTCGTAGACAACGCCTTCCTCCGTTCCGGAACCACGAGCGATCGCCCGGTCAATATTGTCCTTGGGCACCGAGTTGTCTTTCGCCTTCTGGACGGCGGTCGCCAATGTGTTGTTGGCGGCGAGATCGCCACCGCCCTGGCGCGCCGCGGCCTCGACCGCTCGAATCAGCTTGGCGAACAGCTTGCCGCGCGCGGCATCCTGCCGCCCTTTGCGGTGCTTGATATTCGCCCACTTGGAATGCCCGGCCATCTAGCCCACCTCCATCAGCAACTCGTGTATTCGTGTGTCGTCTGTCAGCTCAGGGTGAAATGACGTTGCCAGGATACGGTCCTGGCGGACAAAAACCGGATGTTCCTCACCCGTTGGTGGATCGAGCACGGTGGCCATTATCTCAACTTCGGCACCGACCTTGTGAATCCACGGGGCGCGAATGAAGACGGCATGGACGGGATCGACGAATCCCTTGACAGTCATGTCCGCCTCAAACGACTCGACCTGACGACCAAAGGCGTTGCGCTCGACAACAACATCGAGCACGCCAAGTTGCGGTTGCTCGTACTTCTTTGTGGCGGCGGCCAAAAAAATCATGCCGGCGCAAGTGCCGAGTACCGGCAGACCGTCGGTTATGCGATTCCGTAACGGATCGATGAGCCCATAGATGGTGGCGAGACGGCCGATGGCGGTCGACTCCCCTCCCGGGATTATCAAAGCGTCGATAGTCGCGAGCTCTTGTTCTGTCCGTACTTCGATTCCCTCAACCCCGAGTTTGCGCACAACTTCGAGGTGCTCCCGGAAATCTCCTTGGAGCGCGAGCGCACCGACCTTCATTGACGATCCATCCTCATCATTGTGGCGCTACAGCCCGCGGTCCTGCATACGCTCTTCGGGGCTGAGGGTATCGATGTTGATACCCACCATCGCCTCGCCAAGATTCTTCGAGACCTTGGCGATCTTCGACGGGTCCTGGTAGAAGGTCGTCGCCTCGACGATCGCCCTGGCGCGGACTGCAGGATCGCCCGACTTGAAGATGCCGGAGCCGACGAAGACGCCGTCGCAGCCGAGCTGCATCATCAACGCGGCGTCGGACGGTGTAGCGATTCCGCCGGCAGCAAAGTTGACGACGGGCAGTTTCCCGGTCTCGGCGATCTCCTTGATGAGAGCGTACGGTGCCCGCAGTTCCTTGGCGGCAGCCATCAGCTCGTTCACGTCGAGAACGGTGAGGCGGCGGATCTGTTTGTTCATCTTCCGCATGTGCTTGACGGCTTCGATGACGTTCCCGGTACCGGGCTCGCCCTTGGTGCGGATCATGGCGGCACCTTCACCGATGCGACGCAGCGCTTCCCCAAGGTCCTTGGCGCCACACACAAAAGGCACAGTGAAATTCCACTTGTCGATGTGATTGTCATCGACGGGTGACAGCACCTCGGATTCGTCGATGTAGTCGACGCCAAGAGATTGGAGCACCTGGGCTTCCACAAAGTGACCGATCCGGGATTTGGCCATCACCGGGATCGAGACTGCGTCGACGATCTGCTCAACGATCGACGGATCCGCCATGCGGGCGACCCCACCATGAGCACGAATGTCGGCTGGCACTCTTTCGAGAGCCATAACCGCTACCGCACCGGCCTCCTCGGCAATCCGAGCCTGCTCCACATTGACGACGTCCATGATGACGCCACCCTTGAGCATTTCGGCCAGGCCTCTCTTGACGAGGTCGGTCCCTCGTTCAGACGCGGGCGTGTTCATAGTTCCAGCTCCTCGCGATTCTTCTTCAGTCCTCCAATTCTACCGGCCGGAAGTGGCGGTCGGCTGCGTTGGGCCCATGCCGCGGCATCTTGCCAATCGAGGGTGCGTCCGGGGCCAGTCCAGGCGGCAGCCACTTCTATCCGCAAACCCCATAAGGGCGGTTGGGGTATTGACGCTGCGGTGTTGCAGATCTGTCGAGAGGATGCCGATTGCACTGAACCCCCTACTCCCGGCTCTTCGAGCCGGCGGTACTTTTCCCTAAATAGGAGGACTGATGCGAAGCGCTGCCAAAAGGGTGCCTACTCGGTGCCCCACCTGGGTTGACGCTTCTCGAGGAAGGCGCCCATGCCTTCCTGGGCATCGGGGTGGGCAGCATTCCCAGCCATGATCGGTTCGGTGATCGCATAGGCATCGGTTTGTGGATGGTCGATCTGTTCGTAGAAGGCATTCTTCCCGATTGCTATCACGTCGGCGCTGAATCGGGTGATCTGGCCGATCAGTCGGGTCACTTCGGTTTCCAACTCCTCGGCGGGAACAACCCGGTTCACCAGACCCCAATCCCGGGCGGTCTCTGCACTGATCATCTCTCCAGTGAACAACATTTCGAGAGCTCGCTTACGACCGATGGCCCTGGTAATAGGCACCATCGGGGTCGAGCAGAAGAGGCCGATGCGAACCCCCGGGGTGGCAAATCGGGAGTCGTCGGTGACGACGGCGAGATCGCAGGCCGCAACCAGCTGGCATCCGGCCGCGGTGGCGACTCCGTGAACCTTGGCGATGACCGGCTGCGGCATCGACTGGATACTCAGCATCACATCGGTGCAGACGGAGAAGAGGGCATTGTGGAACTCGGGCTCGCGGTCGACCATCTCGCTCATGTCGTGGCCAGCAGAAAAGACAGGACCGGCCCCTTCGATGACAACGATCGTTACAGAACTGTCTTCGCCGAGTCCACGCAGCGCCTGGCGGAGTTCTTCGAGAAGAGCAAGGCTCATGGCGTTGCGACGATCGGGCAGGTTGAGGGTGACTCGGCCGACACCATCGCTGACGTCGACGAGGATGTTCGTGTAGTCCATTGGTGGCAGCGTACCGGTGCCCGTCACTGGTTCGCCAGCGCCAACTCGTATGCCTCGATGTACGCCGTCGCGACGGCCGTTCTATCAAAGCGTCGACTCGCCAGCCGGGCGGACTTCCCGAGACGCTGGGCGGTGGCCTGGTCTTGTAGCAGCGAACTGACCTCTTCGGCGAGACCGGCAGAGTCACCAGGGGCGACAAACCGTCCGCTGTCCTGCAGGACATGAACAAACGCGGGCAGCCCCGTCGCCACCACCGCACAACCGGCCGCCATCGCCTCAACGACGACGATGCCAAAGCTCTCTCCACTCAGGTTGGGAGCACAAAACACCGCAGCCTCTTTGAGATGGCGTCTCTTGTCTTCCTCCGATACCCGGCCGACAAACTCGACACCCGCAATGATCGGCCCGGGATTCTCAGCGCCGACCACCGTGAGATGAGCCGCCGGGTGGGCACGACGGATCTCAGGCCACGCCGCGAGCAGTATCGGGAGACCTTTCCGCTCGTCGTTCCGCCCGAGGAACACAACAGACCCCGGACGCTTCACCTCCGGGCTGTAGTCATCGACGTCAATTCCGTTCGGGATGATTTGCACCCGACCCGTATTGACGACGGCCCGAGCCGCGATCGGGCTGACGGCCGTGATGACACCCAATCGCCGGAACCACTTCGACGTGAGCGGCCGGCCAAGCCGGTAGACCCACTCGGCTATCACCGAGGGGTCAGCATGAAAGGTGCCCACCATCGGAACCCGGGCCCGGCGCAACGCGGTTAGCGATACCTGCGGCATCAGCGGCTCGTGGATATGGGCCACATCAACGTCCATCAAAGCGGCCAGCACCCGCCGGCCCGCAGCCGGCGCCAGGGCCACCGGAGTCGTGGCGCCGTTCGCCGGCACGACCGTTGCCGGGCCTGCCGAGACCAGGCCCGCAATGTCACCTTCGCCGGGGCCAATTACGCGCACTTCGTGCCCCGCTGCTGTGAGCCACCTGGACAATCGGAGTACCTGGTCCTGCACACCGCCGTTGGCAGCAAGATCGTAGGGGCAGACCAGACCGACTCTCATTCGGTGGTCGCGCGGTCTGATGGCCAATTGGGAACGAAGAGATGCCAGTCCTCTGGTGCCACCCGGATAACGTCCTCCAGGGCATCGGCGAAGATCTGAGTGCCTTCGGCGATCCGTTCCGGCCGCGACCCATCTGTTGGCAGCTGCAACGGTTCGCCGACGACAAAGCGGTGGCCCCTACCGTTCTTGAAGTAGCAGCCCACCACATGGATCGGTGCTCCCGTCTTATCGGCAAGCGCCACCGGCCCCGCCGGCATAGTTGTCTCCTCGCCAAAGAAACGAACCGGCACTCCGCGACCGGCAAGGTCACGATCCGATAGCAAGGCCACCAAGCCGCCTTCTTTCAGCCGTCGCATTAGCGCCCCGGTTGAACTCCGTCCCTTGCCCATGAGGACTATTTCGATGCCGACCATCTTGCGAACGTTGATGAACCATTCGGTTACCAAAGGGTTGGGGAGACTCTCCGCTACGGCGAGCACCGGCACTCCTATGGACTCGGCAGCAGCCCCGGCAACCTCCCAATTGCCGATGTGGGGCAACACGATGATTATCCCTTTGCCCGCCTCCTTTGCACGCTGCAAAGCCTCCCCGTTGACGATGTCAGAATGCTCGACGATGACTGCCTTGCGGTCCGGTCGCAGCCAGAACACCTCGGCCCAATAACGCCCGTAGCGGGCAAACATCTCTTTCGACCGTTCCTTCACGGGAGCATCTTGTCCGAGCACTCTCTTCAGATGCCGCTGGACAAGACGCCGCCGCCCTGGAGCGATGTACCAGGCGGCCCTACCGAGACCCTCTCCCAAGCGACGCATGACTGGTTCCGGGAGGACTCCGATCATGGCAGTGAAGACTCGATAAAGAATGAACCCAAAACGATCTTTCACAAGATGCCTACAAACCTGTCGTCACGCGTCGTCGTCGCCAAGTTGCTGCCAGGTACGACGAATTCGCTGGGCTATCGTCAACCCGGAGAGCACGACAAACACCCACAACAATGGGTGCAACGCGCTTTTCAGCCACAAATCGATCACGATCAACCCAACGAGTAAAAGGATCATGCGTTCCGCCCGCCCCATCCAACCGCCACGACCCTCCGCGCCCCAACTCTCGGCCTTGGATCGCACATAAGGTGTCAGCAACGAGAACGCTAGAGCAGTGACGCACAACATCAGCCCGGTCTCGTCGGTACGCAGGCTGAAAGTCAGACCGGCCCACAGACCGACCTCACCAAACCGGTCGGCCATCGTGTCCACGAAAGCCCCTCGGATCGAAGCAGTGCCCAGGTGACGGGCCAGCGGACCATCGAGGGCATCGAGCACCGCCCCGACTCCCGCGATGAAGGCCCCCAGTGCATAACGGTCGACGGCAATCAAAGCAGCGCCCACCAGCGTTACGACCAGTCCGACGATCGTGACCATGGTCGGTGTCAGGCGGGCCTTGGCAAGCCCTACAGCGATGGGATCGAGAATCGGAGCGATCCGACTCCTACCCCTCAGATCGAGCACATTTGTCTCCTTCCACCCCGAAAGTTACCACGAGAAATCGACCCCCCGGATGCTCGCTAGACTCCGCTCACCACCTGGTAGACGACAAGTAGGCCACAGAAGGAGCACATTTCGAGATGGATGAGAAAGCCGCGACGCTCCACCTGGGAGACGAAACTATCGAGTTTCCTGCCGTTTCCGCCAATGTCGGCAACAACGGGATAGATATCAGCAAGCTCAGGGGTGAGCAGGGAATCGTTACCTACGACCCTGGATTTGCCAACACCGCCTCCACCCGTTCTTCTCTTACCTACGTGAATGGCGCCCGTGGCGAGCTGATGCATCGTGGCTACAAGATCGAGGACCTCGCCGCCAATTGTTCGTTCCTCGAGGTGGCCTATCTCCTGTTGTTCGGAGAGCTCCCCGGCCAACAGGAACTCACCGATTGGGAAACGTCGATCCGTGAGCACACAATGCTCAACGAGGAGCTCAAGCGGTTCTTCGACGCGTTCCCCAAGAAGGCACACCCGATGGCAATCCTGTCATCGGCCACCAACGCCATCTCAACTTTCTACGAGGACTACCACGACCCTTCCAGCGGTGAAGCCACCCTCGAGAGCACCATCCGGCTCATGGCCAAGATGCCGACAATCGCATCGTGGGCATACCGCAAGTCAACGGGCCACCCTTACGTATACCCCCGCAACGACCTCGGGTATGTAGACAACTTCCTCCACATGATGTTTGCCCTCCCCGTTGAGGAGTACACAGTCGACCCCATCATCGCCAAGGCACTAAACGTCCTGTTGATCCTGCATGCTGATCACGGACAGAACGCCTCAACCGCGACGGTTCGCTTTGTAGGCTCCACCCAGGCAAACCTGTTCGCGTCTGTCAGCGCCGGCATCAACGCCCTCTGGGGCCCGCTCCACGGTGGAGCCAACCAGAAGGTCCTCGAGATGCTGGGAAGCATTGATGCCGATCCCGATGCGACCGCCGAGACCTACATTGCCAGGGCCAAGGACAAGAGTGACCCATTCCGGCTGATGGGCTTCGGGCACCGGGTCTACAAGAACTACGACCCACGGGCCCGCATCTTGAAGACGTTCGCCGATGAGGTGCTGGCTCGTGCAGCCGGAGACGACCCGCTACTCCAGATAGCAGACAAGCTGGAGAAGGCTGCGCTGTCTGATGACTATTTCGTCAGCCGCAACCTCTATCCCAACGTCGATTTCTACTCCGGCATCCTGTTCCGAGCGCTCGGGTTCCCCACCCGCATGTTCACCGTCCTGTTTGCGATCGGTCGGCTACCCGGCTGGATCGCCAACTGGAAAGAGATGGCGGAAGACCCCGACACGCGGATCTCACGACCACGTCAGATCTATGTCGGTGAAGCCGAGCGTGAGTTCGTGCCGCTTCACCTACGGTGAGCCGATCTCCTCGACATACGTCTCAATAATCTCACCCGATTTGCCATCGATCCTGACAAGACCGCGCTGGCTTGGCGGCTCGTCGGCGGAAAAGACGAGGACGTTCCACACGGGTCTGGCCAGAATCCCGTCGAAACCAAGCACTGCTGAAGCGTGACCAACCGGGAATTTGGTCGCGCGATTCGCTGCGGTGAGAGCCGCAGCATCTTTCACCCCGAGGTGGTGACCGGCGGCGAGGTGATAGACGCCAATCGCAACCAGTATCGTTGCCATCACCCACATGCCCGTCGGCAACCCGGCCACGATGCCCCCGGCAATGATGGCCGCACCTAGAAAGTAGACGGCACCGGCGCGGCGCCGCCGGGCCGGGTCGGGCACCTCGTAGGGACCGAGCACATTGGCATCCAGATCGTCCGGCATTCCCGCCGCGGCGGCGACATCGGCCGCTATCTCGATGGCCGGGAGCTCCGGCCGGCGGTCACTCATAGGCCGGCATGCGCCTTCTCGTAGACCGCCGCATCGACGATCTCATCACCGCGGCTGCGGTGCCAGCGATCCCACAGAACGAGCATCGATGGCAACACCAGCACACTTGCTGCCAGCGAGAACACGATGGCCCAGAAAGTGACCTCGCCCAGCTGTTGGAACGGGGTGAGGGTTGACGTCATGAGGATGCCAAAACCGGCCGCTGTGGTAAACGCTGAACCAGCCAACGCGCCACCCGTGTGGGTGGTCGTCGAACGGATCGCGGTGTTGGGATCGTCGTGACGCAGACGATCCTCCTGGTAGCGATGGGTGATGTGGATCGAGTACGGCACCCCGATACCGATCGCCAGGTTGGCGATCATCGCGGTGACCGGATTGAAAGAGATGCCTCGAGCCGACATCACTCCGAACACCCACAGGACAATGAGCACCACGGGAAGAATTGTGATGACACCCAGGAAGGGGCGTCGCGACTCCACCCAGAAGGTGATGACCAACAGCAGCATCGCCGCCAACAGCGTCAGCGACAGGGACGTGACCTGGCTGTCCTGGAGTGCCTGGATAACACCGTCGCTGACGATGTTCTGATTGGTCGGAACAGCGGTGACACCGGTCGCCAGGACAGGGACGAGGTCTTCCTTCAGGTCATCCGACAGCTGCCGGGCGCCCATTTCTCCCGCCTGTGTCGACACCCCGATATCGACATACAGGTAGGCGCCATCGACCTTGGCGACGGTGCGCCGCATCGTGTCCGGGCTTGCCTCAGTCGCTCGGTCGTAGAGTACGACGACGTTGGTGTCGGCGGCCACGGTCAGGTCTTCCTGGAGGCCGGCCCCGAACGCAAAGCTGGAGAATTCGGCATTGAAGGTCTCCGGGTTGCCACCTTGATCAGGCGGCACCGCCAGCTGAGCGATGACAGACACGGGCGATTCGGCGGCGGCCCGTGGCCCGAACTGGATCACGTTTGGAGTGTCGGACATGTTCTCCCACGTTGCCGCGATGGCGTTGTGGACCTCGGGCGTGGCCACATCACCCTCAATGACAATTTCGGTCTCCTCTCCGAACCCTCCGCCGAACTCCTCGGTGATGGTGTCGAAGGTCTCCAGAAGCTCGGACCCTTCCGGCAGGAAGTCGGTGAAACTAAACGTCGTGCTCAATTGGGTGAGACCGTAAAGCCCAGCTCCACCGAGGAGCAGCGCGGCAACCAGGGTGGCGGCAGCGTATTTCTCGGCAAGGACTGCGGTCGAACCCATCAGCTTGGGCAACAGCCGTTCGCTCTGATGCCCGAAGGCCTCACGAGCCATCCGGTCGGCTGCTTCGGCGCGCCCATCGAGCAGGACCCGAGCCGATGGCACCACCGTGAGCATGAGAACGAAGGCAGACGTGATGCCAACAGCAGCCAGGATCCCGAAGTCACGCAAAGCCGTCACCGGGTTGGTCACATTCGTCAGGAACCCAACAGATGTAGTAGCGGTCGCCAGCACGAGGGCGATGCCGACGGTCGTTGTCGCCTTGGTGGCAGAGTCCTTCACCGACACCCCGGCGCCGATCTCCTCGCGGTAACGGCTCGTCATGTGGATGGCGTAGTCCACCCCGAGACCGATCAGCAGGATGGGGATGATCTGGAGAATCTCATTGAAGTCCCCGATGATTCCGAGGTACTTCGGCCCCAGGATGACACCGATGCCGTTCATCCAGATAATCGACAACATGATGACCAGCATCGTCAGACCCATGTCCGCGAGCGACCGTCGGATCGAGTGCCGGCGGGACATGTGGCCCTTGGGATGGATCCAGTACACGAACAACAAGATGAGCACGATGATCAGAAACGCGGTGCCAAAGAGCCTGCCGATTTCCTCGGTGAACTCATCCTGGTTGGCGAACAGCAGAGCAAAGCTGAAGGCAACGCCATCTGCCGCCTTAGTGTCGACGGCGGCGACGGCCTCCGCCATATCGACCTCCATAGCCTGGAGGATGACCAGGTCGGGGTCGTCAAGATCTGCCACATTGAGAAAGACCACCATCAGAGCTGTGTCGGCTTGGGGCACCGATAGGTCGGAGCTTTGGCCGAGCAAGCCTGTGAAGAGATCAGTGAACTCCGGCGGCATTTGCTCGAGTGCCCCCAAGAAGCCCTGTTTTACGTCCTCGTCGGTGATCTCGGCGAGAACTGCGTCCAACGGGACACCGAGCTCATCGGCTTGGGCCTGAACACCCTGCATCACCGGATCGAGATACCCAACAATGTCGCCACCGGGCCGGCCCTTCAACAGTACCGCGACGTCGCTTGACATGATCGCCTGCTGCACGGCTACGTAGTCACGCAATCCATCGGCAGTAAGCAAGTCACCATTCTTGGCGGTCATCACGATCTGGACCGGCTCCTCCGAATTGTCGGAGAAGTTCTCGCTGATGACGTCAAGAGCCAGGAACTCGGGAGAGTCGGGCGAGAATCCCTCGTTGCCGGATGCCTGTTCTGCCTGTGGGAGAAAGAAACCGAGGATGACCGTCACCAGAACGGCACCGATGAGTACGCCCCAGGGCGATCTGCGCACAAGCGCGGCCAGCAGTCGAACAAGTCGCTTCATTAAAGGAAAGCCCCCTACAGAGGAAGATAGGTCGAGCAGTCGCCCGGTCCCAGGAAGTTTAGCGAACTGAGGCTTGGGCGAAACACGACCGTTTCCTCAGCGTCTGCGGCCATCGCCTCCCGCTAACGAGGTGGCCGGGCCATCTCCACAAGCTCCTTAATCGCTTCGTCCAAACCAAACCCGCGACGCTCATTGTCCTCGCCGCGGAGCCGTAGCCCGACGGTTCGATGTTCCACATCCTGGTCGCCCACTACTAAAACCGCGGGATGCTTTTGGGTGATCGCTCGCCTGATTTTTTCGCCGACAGTGTCGTCGGCACCATCAACTTCGACGCGCAGCCCCGCGGCGCGCATCTCGTCGGCAGCGATCTCGGCATACTCGAGGTGCCGATCCGCCACGGGCACGATCGTCGCTTGCACCGGTGAGAGCCATCCCGGCAACGCCCCGGCGTAATGCTCGATGAGGATGCCCACGAATCGCTCGATTGACCCCATGAGGGCCCGGTGGATCATCACCGGGCGTTCCCGGTTGTTGTGATCGGTGGCAAAAAGCAGGTCGAAATTCTCCGGCTGGGCAAAATCCACCTGCAGGGTCGACAGCTGCCAGCGACGGCCGATGGCGTCACGAATGTGCACGTCGATTTTGGGCCCGTAGAACGCACCTTCACCTTCGGCCACGTTGTACGACAAACCTGCCTTTTCCAGGGCAGTCTTCAAGGCGTCTTCGGCCTTGTCCCAAAGCTGATCGCTACCGATGTACTTCTCCGGATCCCTTGTCGACAGATCGGCTTCGAACTCGGTGAACCCGAAATCACGCAGGACCATGAGGGTGAAGTCAAGGAGGTTCTGCAGCTCGGACGCCAGGTCCTTCTCGTCAATGAAGATATGGCTGTCGTCCTGGGTGAACCCGCGGGCACGCATTAGGCCATGCACCACACCGGAACGCTCATATCGGTACACCGTGCCCAGTTCATAGAGCCGCAACGGCAGCTCGCGATAGCTACGTCCCCTGCTGCGGTAGATGAGGATATGGAATGGGCAGTTCATCGGCTTCATCCGGTACTCGGTGGTCTCATCGAGGACCATTCCGGGGTACATACCCTCGGCGTAAAAATCGAGGTGACCAGAGGTCTGCCACAGATCGGCCTTGGCAACATGAGGGGTCGCCACGATCTCGTAGTCGTGCGCCAGATGGGTGCGCCGGCTGTAGTCCTCGATGATCATGCGCAGCAACCCACCCTTGGGATGCCACACCGCCAGGCCACTACCCAACTCTTGAGGAAAGGAGAAGAGTTCCAGTTCCGTCCCGAGCTTGCGATGATCGCGCTTCTCTGCTTCCTCGAGGCGATGCAGGTACGCCTCCAGTTCGCTCTTGCTCTCCCAGGCGGTCCCGTAGATGCGTTGCAGCTGTGGCTTGTTCTCGTCACCGCGCCAGTAGGCGCCTGCGGATCTCATCAGCTTGACCGCTTTGAGACGTTTAGTTGAAGGCACATGGGGGCCGCGACAAAGATCAACGAACGAGAGGTTGCGGTAAACCGACACTTCGGTGCCACCGGCCCCCTCGGCGGCGTCGACTGATTCGATTATCTCGGTTTTGAACGGCTGATCGGCGAACTCCACAAGCGCTTCTGAGACTGAAAGCTCTTCGCGCTCGAATGGCTGATCTTCCGCGATGATCGCAGCCATCCGCTTTTCGATCCTTTCCAGATCTTCAGGGTGGAATGGCTCTTCGACCTCGAAGTCGTAGTAGAAGCCATCTGTTATTGGAGGCCCGATGGCGAATTTTGCGCCCGGGTAGAGGTCCAAGACGGCCTGCGCCATCACGTGGGCGGCGGAGTGCCTCATGACGTGGCGGCCCTCTTCCGAGGCCGCCGTGATGATCTCAACGGTCCCGTCCTGGGCTATCGGGCGGCCGAGGTCGATTGCGGCACCATCAAGCTTCACGGCCACAGCGGCCTTAGCCAGGCGGGGTCCGATACTCGCCGCAATCTCGGCTCCGGTGACGCCCGAGTCGTATTCACGCTCGGATCCATCGGGGAAGGTGATCGTCAGGGACACGGTGAACCTTTCAACGTTTGGCGGGTAAGAGTAACTCAATGTGACAAAGGTTCGTCCCCGGCGTGAGAGAATGACAGCACCCTTACGAAGGAACGTGTGGTGAAAGCACTCGAAGTTGCACAGAAACTGGCCAGCGGCGGACGTGTCCACGAACTGACAGGCTTGGAGCGCGGACAGTCGGCGAATCGAATCTATCGGATCTGGCCGGACGAAGGCACTCGAATTGCCAAGATCTACGGGACGGCGGCGCGCGAACGCAGGGAGTCCCATGCGCTGGACGCGCTATCTGACGTCCCGGGCGTACCACAGATCATCGATCGAGGGACCGAGGGTGACATACATTGGGCGCTCTTCGAAGACGCCGGACGTTGGAATCTGGGGACTCTTCCCGAGAACCCGGGACTTGCCCGTAAGGCAGGTGAGATCCTCCGAACTGTCCACGTAAGCTCTGAGGAGAGCATCACCAATCTCAGCAGGGGGATGGACCAGGAGTGGATCGCGGTCGACTTTCTCTCCACTATGCGTCGCCTCGAACGTTATCGCCGGCGCTTAGATATCTCGGGCGATCTGATCGCCGACGCTCGTGAGGTACGGCCGCCGTTTGCCTCAGACCCCCGTAGCGCCCACACCAATCCGGCGCCCGACAACTTCGTGGTCGACGACAACGGCAAAGTGACCCTCATCAACTGGGAATGGGCAACGGTCGCTCCTCCAGAGTGGGATCTTTCGAAAGGAGCCTGGCTCCTCGGTTTACAGGCCGGGCCATCAGCAGCCACCGCGTTCCAGGAAGGCTACGGACGGTCGTTGGACCAGTATCAGCTTGACCGGTGGGTCGTCTATCACTCCGCGATGACCCTCGTCTTCGGAATCGAACGGGAAATGGACGCGGCCATAGGAACGCACGAGATCTACTTGTCTGAGTTCCGACGATCAGTAGCCGCGGCGACGCTGAGCGCAGGAACCGCCGACGGAGACGCCTAGATCACGGCTCCATCAGTCCCCCTTTTGGTTTGGGGGAAAGGGGTACCGCCAGCGGAGATGCTTAGATCACGGCTCCATCAGTCCCCCCTTTTGGGAGGAAGTACCGCCGGCGGCAGCCGGGGGTAGCTGTACGCCTCGACGGTGCGCACCATTCTGAAACCCAATCGTTGGTAGAGATCGATGGCGCGCTCGTTAGAGGACTCCACGAACAGCATCGCGTTTTTCGTGTTCTTGACGTCGGTGAGGTGATCAAGGCCCAATCTCACCAATGCCTCCCCCAGCCCATGGCCTTCCCATTTGGGGACCACTCCCACGATATAGATCTCTCCCACACCGTTGTCATGTACCTTTGTCCAGCAACTCCCAGCCAATTGGGCGCCATGCCAGGCCAGGACGAAACCCGCCGAGTCGAACCAGTGTTGCGCCATTCGTATCTCGAGATCCCGTCTCGTCATCTGCCCATTCTCAGGATGACCGGCAAAAGTGGCGTTGTTCGCCTCCAGCCAGGCACCTTCATCGGTTCCCACCCGGAATGCTTCGAATCGGAATCCCAGATCAACCGCGTCAGCAGGTGCGATAGGGAGATTCACGTGCATCTCCCAGAGAACTCTTTGTCTCAACCACCCATGAGTCGTTGCGGTTTCGCTGACGTAATTCGAGCGCGACCACAAAGTCGACTCATCGTCCCCCACGTCGACCCGCAGGTCCTCGATGAGCCGCGCCACGATGCTGTCTACTCGGCTTTGCGGTGCAACCACGACTTCGAGAGCCCAATGGCCCGGCCCGTCACCCTCACCCCGATGCCACGCCGCCTGGCCATACCCCACCAGCGACCCGTCGTCATCTATGACGACTACCTCTCTGGAATCCAAGGCACCTTCCAGACGCATCGCCTTGTTCTCAGAAAGTGGCGGCCTTTCTTCTGTCGTCGTGACAGCAGCGACAAGAGCACGAACGTCGTCTCGCTGGTCTTCATGCAGTCGTTCTGTTCTGGTTGCCACGCTCGCTCCCGGGAGGGCCAGGTTTGCTCCTCGACGTTCGATCCGCCGGACTCAAGTCATCCGATCGTATCCTATGCCCGATGAGCAGAGTCGGTCTTGTACTAGGTGGTGGAGGGATAACCGGGGCAGCGTTCCAGTTTGGAGCGCTGCTAACACTACAAATGGCTACCGGATGGAACGCCAACCAGGCTGAAATCATCATCGGGACATCATGTGGTGCACTGACCGGAGCCATGGTGCGCGGCAACCAGCTGACCATTGAGAATTTCGTGGGCGCGGCGAAAACCCGTGAAGAAGTCACCGAGGTGCTCCGCCAGAGGGTCTACCGACGTAGCCGACCGTCCGGCGTGCTTCGCTGGGTACGTCGCGGGGTCCTGCCGGGGCTCCGGCGGCCCGATCTGACCCTGATGCTGGGGAGCCCGGCCATCCACTCAACGAAGGGAATTGCTGACTGGGTCGAAGATGCGGTCGGCGACCTGGCAGATAGCTGGCCAGATCATGCGACGGTCATTGTCGCCTACGACCTCCATGCCCGACAGCGGATGCCCTTCGGCACCGACGAGGCACCGCCGGCACGCCTCAAAGACGCCGTCGCCGCCTCAGCTGCTGTGCCGTTCATCTTCCAACCGGTAAGGATCCGCGATCATTGGTATGCCGATGGCGGGATTGTCAGCGGCACTTCAGCCGATCTGTTGCTTGGCGCAGAGACCCCTCTCGACCTGGTCGTGGTTGTGGCTCCGTTGGCTGCTGCCGAGCGACGGCCCGGATCACGCTTCTATGAAGACATCTTTGACAGGTTCGGGAGGACAGCGCTCGAAGGCGAGATAGATTTGATCAGGGAGAGTTGGCCGGATACTGAAGTGCTCGTCCTCCGGCCCGACTATCGGGTCCTCTCCGCGGCGCGACCCAATCCGATGTCGGCCGAGGCAGCTATGCCTGCATTTCTGCGAACGCTTCGCTCGATGAAACACGAGTTGGCTGCCCCGGCGACCTGGGACATACTCAAGCGCCATCTTGTAGTGGCGTCCGCCCTGTAACCGCCGGAGCCCACGCCCATCGGCGTGGCCCAACTCAGGTGACTTCTCTGAGCTCTTCGAGGAGGCGATCGACCTTGTCGCTGATATCGGAGGACGATTCCACAGCTTCGACGACTTCGAGATGACGCTCCGGTTGCGCCGCCGGTTGGCCGTCCTCAGCTGGCTCAGGCGTGTCCTGGGCTTGGGCAATGGGCTCCGCAGGGGACTCGGCGATCAATTCAGGCTCGGCTTCAGCGCCCGGCTCAGACTCGGATGTTTCCTCTGCCAAGGGCACGGCTTCCGCTGCAGGCGCAGCATCCTCTGCTGGTGCGACTTCTGCCTCGGGTGTCACGTCCTCAGGTCCGAACGGGACCGGAGTGAACTCATCGACCCGAGTCACAACTCCGGTGACGGCCATGGCCGCGAGTATCTCCGGGTTTTCGACAGTCTCCCGAGCCTTCGCAAGGGCCTCTTCAAGGGCATTGCGAGCAGTTTCTACCTGCGGCGCCGCCTCTGAGTGCAGCGCGGCTAGTGCTTGCTCGGCGACACCGAACCGTTCCCGCATCTCCTCGATCCTGACCACAAGCGCCTCGCTTTCGGCCAGAGCTGCATTTGCGACATTGCCCGCCTGGTGGCGAGCACCATCCTCCATTGCCGTGGCCCGTGCTTGTGCGTCGGCCAGCAAGGTGTCGGCTTGCACTTCGGCCTCCTCGATGAGCGTGCTTGCCCGGGCCGACCCCTCCTCGACGATGGACCCGGCTTTTGCCGTGGCTTGCTCAACCGTCTGCTGAGCGCTATCGGCGGCCTCTTTCTCCATCGTCTCAACCTGCCCACGCGCACCGGCGAGAAGCTCCTGTTTGGCGTGTGCCGCTGCCTTGAGGGTCAGACGAAGCGCCTCTTCAGATTCGTCTGCATCTTGGACTTTGGCTTGGAGCGAGCCGATTGAAGCCTCGAGCTCGGCCATCTTGGTATCGCGGGCAGCGACGGCCGACGCGATGTCGGCAAGATGGGTGTCCACGGCACCGGGGTCATAACCGCGGCGATTGAGCTCAAACTGGCGGCCGGTGATGCTTTGTTGTGATAAATCCACGCGATCCCTCGCTCTGATGTCGTCTGCGCCGATCTTACGTCCCAGATTCGTGCTCTGCACTCTCAATTGGAATAGGTCGCTCGACCCCTAGACGCTTCGGCATTATCGTTGTTTAGTTGAGGAGAACTACTGAGAGCAGTTGAGGCGCAACCTGGCCCATGAGCAGAGGATAAGACTGTGAAGAGCATATTTGGACAAATGAGGAACCTGATTTACAGGGTTTCGGACGATCAGGACGGTGCAAGCCTGGTTGAGTATGCTCTGTTGATAACTCTGATCGCAGCTGTCGCGTTCATTGCAGTCGCGGCCTTCGGCGGCGCCCTGTCGTCTGAGTACAGCACCATCGCCGAGACGATGCCCTAGAACACGCTCTGGAGCCTCGAGTTCCGAGTACGCAGAGTGACCGTGTCCGCAGACGGTAGCCCTGCACTGACCGGCCCCAGGCAAACCTCCTACGCCCCCCGTTAGTGTCTGCTGCGTGGAACTCTCTGACAAGACCATCATCGTTACCGGTGCCGGCAGCGGAATCGGCGCCGCGTTGTGCCACCGCTTCCATCGTGAAGGCCCGCAAGGGATTGTCGTCGCAGATCTCAATGAGACTGCCGCTGAGAAGGTGGCACACGACGTGGGCGGTATGCCGTATCCCCTGGATGTGACGGACGAAACCGCGGTGCTAGAGATGGTTGCCGCGACCCGATCTGAGTTTGGGCCGATTGATCTTTTCTGTCTCAATGCAGGAATCGCGACCAGCGGGTCGGTAGATGTGCCGACTGACGCCTGGCAACGCACCTGGGAAGTCAACGTGATGTCACATGTGTATGGGGTGCGTGCGGTGCTCCCCGAGATGCTCGACCGGGGAACGGGCTATTTGTTGCACACCGCCTCCGCCGCCGGTCTCTTGACCAATATTGGCGCTGCTCCATACACCGTCACCAAACATGCAGTTGTTGCCCTGGCGGAGTGGCTCTCGATCACATACGGGTCGGCCGGTGTGACCGTTTCGTGCCTGAGTCCCCAGTTCGTTCGAACGGACATGCTCGACCAGCTCACCAAAGTCAGCTCCGAGTTCTCCGATTTCGCACACGAGATCAGCATTACTGTCGATGATCTGGCCGACAAAGTGGTCGCGGGCATCGCCGCAGGCAGGTTCCACATCCTCCCCCACCCGGAAGTTGCCTCCTACATGGTGAGCAAGGCCCGCGACCCGGAACGGTGGCTTGACGCGATGCGGAGCCTGCAGCACTCGTTGGGAGCCGATCCGATCGACTGAGACGTCGGCTCAACACACGTTTCGAGCCAATAGGATGGGTCCGTTCGTGTTGAGCGGACGCCGGAGGCACCTCAATGAGCAGACAGACAGCAGTCGCTGCCGTCGCGGCGTTTGCGCTCGCCGTCACCATTGGGATCATCGTCGGTCGTAGCGGAGCGGATAGCCTCACCGCGAACGAGTCAAGTTCACCGCCGGCCACAACCACGCCGGCTGTAGCCGGTGCCGTGTTCCTCGGATCTGGCGAAACTGTCATCGGCCCTGCGGTGGTCATCGCAGAGGAGCTCCAACTGGAAGGAGAGCAGGTGACGCTCGGCTTCCAGCTCGAAAGCCTGGCTCCGGTAGGGGATGCGCCCGACGTCACCAGGTTTCTTGGCTTCCAGTCCACCGAGACGGTGCCCGCAGAAGATCTCAATACCGCCTTTCTCGACAGGTGGATACTCATCACGTCATCAGGTGACATACCGGGAACCGTCGCAAACCCGATCGCCCGAACTGCGAGGTTTGAGGTGGGACCGAATTTCTCGCTCGACTCGGTGACAGGGGTGAGATTGGCCTCGTACTCGCTGCTCATTCCCATCGAAATTGAGTTCTCCATCGATCTG
>JAYEIP010000379.1:0-4877 GCA_034660155.1 Actinomycetota bacterium
CAACACCCAACAACTCAGGCAACGACGTAATAAACGACGAACCACGATCCGGAGACTCATACTTAGCAACCATCACCACAGCATCGCAGCCAACCCCACCAAACGCGAGGACTAAAGCGACACTCCCCTGGATGGGGGACTGATCATAGAGGGGGGACTGATAGGAGAGGGGTCACCTCATCTGAGGTATTATGAGTCCTTATCAAGTATTACTTAGAGTCGCATAGAAGGTTGGATAGATGGATCCGCTGAAGAATCCCTATGCACCCGGTGCCGGGGTGAGACCGCCGCAGTTGGCCGGTCGTGATGGGGATCTTGATGCTTTCCGGGTGGTTCTCGAGCGGGTCGGTCGTGGTCTTCCTGAGCGGTCGCTGATGATCGCCGGGCTTCGCGGGGTCGGCAAGACCGTGCTCCTTCTCGAGTTTCAGTCCCTTGCGGAACAGTACGAATGGTCCACGGCCAAGCTCGAAGGCCGGGTCGGGATGTCGCTGCGGGGATCGCTTGGGCGTGCCGTTCATCTGCTGCTGCGATCGCTCAACCGCCGGCATCGCCTTGAACATCGCTTCGAGCAGCTGTTGAGCGTCCTCAAGTCCTTCGTCGTCACCGCGACACCTTCAGGGGAGTTCTCCTTCAAGCTGGAGGCCGAACCAGCGCCGGGACGGGCCGACAGCGGCGACGATGAAATCGATCTCGCCGAGTTGCTCATCGAAGTCGGTAAGGCAGCGGCCTCGGTCCACAGCGGTGTCGCCATTTTCATCGACGAGCTTCAAGACCTGCCCCATGATGATCTGGCCGCCATCGTGGGCGCATTCCACGAGATCAGTCAGCAGCAACTGCCGGTGCTCATCGTCGGTGCCGGTTTGCCGCATCTTCCCCAAGGGCTGTCCGAGTCGAAGACGTACGCCGAACGGCTCTTCCGCTACCGCCGGGTCGATAGCCTGGCGCGGCCGGCCGCCACCGAGGCCCTGGTCGTCCCGGCGCAACGTCTCGGCGTCGAGTTCACCGACTCGGCGGTCGAGGCGATCCTCGAGGCGTCGGGTGGCTACCCGTATTTCATTCAGGCATACGGCAAGCACACCTGGGATGTGGCCGACAGATCTCCAATCGACCTCGAAGATGTTCAGCTCGGCGCCGTTGAGGCTCGCCGTGAGCTGGACGTTGGCTTCTTTGGTACCAGGCTCGATCGGGCGACACCCAAGGAGCGTGAGTACCTCCAGGCGATGGCGGAGCTGGGGGAGGAGCCGGTGCGAACCGCGGCGGTCGCCGGCTATCTCGGCAAGCCTGCCGGCAACCTATCGGTAGCCCGCGACCAGCTCCTCAAGAAGGGTCTGATCTACAGCCCGGATCGCGGGCTTGTCTCCTTCACAGTGCCCCGGTTTGGTGAGTTCATCCTGAGCAGAAGTGGCTAGAGAGCAGTAGCCTCAGTAATTATCTCCCCGTATCAATTAGATCTGATAAATGTACCGACTCTGGGCCGGTTGTGGGCCCTTCCATTGCGTTGATGACCGCCAATCTCTACCATGGGGGAGGGATTGGCGATATATTGCATTATGGAAAGCTTATTAGGGCGGGCCAACGTGGCTCGGTGACGATATGGGGTCTCGGCCTGACCATCGTGCTTGCCGCGTTCGCCGGTATCGTTATTGATACCTGGCGGGTGTTTGCCGACCGTCAGGACCTGTCGGGCATGGCCGATTCGGCGGTCGTCGCCGGGGCCACCGCCGTCGATATTCCGCACCTCGACGAGACCGGCGAGGTGATCCTCGACCCCGGGGAGGCCGAGCTGCGAGCGCTGGAGTTCCTCCAGCACCAGGACGGCTGGTCCGCAGATATCGTCTACACAATCGTTGGCTCCCCTGACGGAGCGACGATCACGGTGAGCCTCGAAAGGGATGTCGATTTCACGCTGCTCGGGCCATTCCTCCCCGGTGAGGCGCCACTGCACATCACGGTGACCTCGCTGGCATCTCCGAATGTCGTCGGGCCGTGAGCTGACAGCAAGATGCCGACACGGTCGGATACCCTGACACCATGATTCGATTCGGGATCTCAGAGATGCCGCCAGAAGACGGCGACCACGCCGACTGGCTCGACTCGCTACAGGCCAGGGGTCACGACGCCGTCGAGCTGCCTTTTGTAAGCGGGTTCCCCTGGAACGAGAAGCGGTGCGGCCGGTTCGGTGAGCTCGCAGCAGACCGCGGCATTGCCGTTTCGGTGCACGCTCCCTACTTCGCGGTGCTGACCGTCGAGGATCCCGACAAGCGCGTCAAGACCCTGGCGGCACTCGAGCACACCATGAAACTGGGCAAGGCGCTCGGTGCCCACACCATCGTCGCCCATACCGGGCACATGAAGGATCGTGACGCCGAGGATCTCCACGAGTTAGTAGCGGAGGGGCTGACCCGGATCGAGCCCAAAGTGCGGCACCTGGGTGTGGCTCTCGGTCTCGAAACTGCCGGAACGGACCGGGCCTTCGGTTCACTCGGCGACATTGCCCTCATCGCCAATCGCTTTTCTTTTGTGCGACCCGTCATCGATTGGGCGCATGTCCACGCCAAGTCGGGTGGCGGACTGACCAGTCGAGAGGCATTCCTTTCGGTCATCTCATTTCTGCGTGGCCACTTTCCGGGTTGGGCCATTGACCCGCTTCACACCCAATTCACCGACAACGAGTTCGGACCCCGCGGAGAGATCCGGCATCTGCCATATGGAGCAGGATCGTTGCGCTCGGATCTGCTGGGGGAGGCCGCCGCGGCGTCAGGGCTTCGTATGATTGTCATCTCTGAAGCTCACGAAGAGGAGAGCCATGACCTGATCCTGGCCGACCTGCGGTCGGGGGAGGGCGGGGTGCTTCCGGAGCGCACCACCGGTGGCCGGCCGCTGCCCGCAGCCCCTGTTGACTTTCCGGACGAGGTCATTATCGAGCCTGACCGCGACGGCTTCCGCACGGTCGCCCTCGACAGATCGGTGCGGATTTCCAATCCACGGAAGGCGTTCTTTTGGGATCAGTACGACAAGGGAGATCTGATCCAGTACTACGCGTCGATCGCCCCCATGCTCCTACCTCATCTGGAGGGGAGAGCGCTGTCGATGGCGCGGTATCCCGATGGAGCCGATGGAGATTTCTTCTATGAGAAGCAGTGCCCATCGCACGCACCCGAGTGGTTGATCCGGGCGCCCATCCATTCGAGCCACCGGGGTGAGCCGATCGAGTTCTGCACCGCACCGGACCTTGAATCGCTGATCTGGGTGGCCAACATGGGGTGTATCGAGATGCATCCCTGGCTGAGCCGGGCAGAGCGGCATGAGTCACCCGATTTCGCAGTATTCGATCTCGACCCTCAAGAAGGTGTCACCTGGGAGCAGGTCACGTATACCGCAGGACTCATCAAGGTGATCCTCGACAAGCTCGGGCTTGATTCCTACGCCAAGACCAGCGGCGCCACCGGTCTGCACATCTATGTACCGGTCGAGCCAATCTACGACTACGCGCGAGTGCGCCGCTTAGTGGAGAGCGTCGGCAAGTTTATCGTCGTCGCCGATCCAGAGGTGGTGACGATGGAGTGGGATATTGCCCGACGGGGTGCCCGGGTCTTCATCGATCACAACCAGAACGTGGGCGGCAAGACCATTGCCTCGGTCTACTCTGTTAGGCCCCGCCCCGGCGCCCCGGTATCGACACCCATCCTGTGGGAAGAGCTCGACACCGTCCGGCCCGATGACTTCACGATCGCCACCATCTGGCCCCGGCTCCGCCAGTACGGCGATTTGTTTGCTCCAGTCCTCCGTGGACGGCAAACGTTGGAGGTGGCCGAAAGCCTTCTGGGTTTGGGCTGAGTGGGGTTGTGGCGCGTTTCGGACACTTGCTACGCGTTTCGGAACCCTGCTCGGACCCATCTACCCCCGGCTGCCGCCGGCGGTACTTTCCCCCCGGAGGAGGGACTGATGCCGGCTACGCGTCTCGGACACCCCTACCCCCGGCTGCCGCCGGCGGTATTCCCTTCCCCCCGGAGGGGGGACTGATAAGAGGGGGGACTGATAAGGCCATGTCTACTGCGGCCACGATCAGGTTGTGCTCGACGAAGTGGATTCGCTCTTCTAAGTCGGCGAGGGAATCTTGCGGGAAGATAGGTACAGGTTCGATCACGATTACGGGGCCTGCATCTACCTCGGCGATGACGTAGTGGACCATGACCCCGGTGTGTTTGATCGTTCCCTCCTGGAAGGCCGCGTAGGCCCGCTCTATGGCGTGGGTGCCGGGGAAGATGCCCGGCAATGCTGGGTGGAGGTTGATCACTTTCTGGGAGAAGTGTCGGAGGAATTCGGGTCCCAGGACCAGCATCCATCCTGCCAACACGATCAGGTCGGGGGAGTAGCGGTCGACCAGGCTGGCAAGCGCGGCATCGTAGGTGGGGCGGTCCGCGCCGTCCGCGAGGGCGAGGACCTCGGTCGGTATCCCGGCCCTTTCTGCCCGTTCCAGTCCGTGTGCATTGGGCCGATTGGAGATCACCACTGATACCTCCGCGGCGAGATAGCCAGCGTCGATCTGATCGAGCAGGGCCTGGAGGTTGGAGCCGTTGCCGGAGATCAGGACGGCAAGACGGCTCACTGCACCAGCTCCACCGGCTCGTCCCCTCCTGGAATGATCTCGCCCACTTGACGTGCGTCGGAACCCAGAACGGAAAGCGCCTGGTCGACATCGGCAGCGGGAACAACCACCAACATGCCGACGCCCATGTTGAACGCCCGGTACATCTCGTCTGCGGCGACGTTGCCCTGCGATTGGATAAGCGCAAAGAGTGGGGGAACGGCCCAGGAAGAAACGTCGATGCGCATTGTTGCCCCATCGGGCAGCACCCGGGCAGGGTTGTCGATGA
>JAYEIP010000380.1:0-4875 GCA_034660155.1 Actinomycetota bacterium
CGGGCTCACCGACGGCAACATCTCGTCGCATATGGGGCGGTTACGAGACGCCGGCTACGCCACCATCTGCAAGGAGTTTGTCGGGAACCGCCCCCGAACCGTATATGCCCTGACCACCGAAGGCAGAACCGCCCTCACTGGTTACCTGGCAACGGTGCAGGCAGCTGCGACCGCCCTTCTGCCTGGTTGATAGCAACCGTGCGGCGGGCGAGACTCCCCCACCCGCCGCACGGCTTGCGGTCCGATCGTTACTACCGGTCTAGTCGGACGGCCTCCTCGACGAGTCCCATGAACTCCTCGGCGGCCTCATCGTCAAGCTGACGCCACGGCAACGATTCGACCTCGTCGAGCACCTCATCAAGGTGAAGCCCACGGACCCAACGACTGTCGCGCAAGACCTCTGCGTAGGCAGCCACCGAAGAGACGAGTTGAAACTCGGGGCTGGCGTCCTCGAATTGATCGACCAGCAGATTGGTACGGACATCACCTTCGATTTCCTCGACCCTGCCGCTATCCGCATCGGTCCAACGCAGCCGGACGGTTGCGAAGGCGTCGTCGCTCCGGTAGGCGTCACGGGTCAACGCGACATCGTAGAGAGCAGTGACGCTGTGGCCGGCATTAATGTCCCCCGCATCTACCTCGTCGTCGCGGAAGTCATCATCTTGCAAGTCACGATTCTCGAACCCGACGAGGCGGTACTCCACCACATAGTCGGGGTCGAATTCGACTTGTACCTTCACATCGCGGGCCACCGTTTCGAGGCTTGTGGTCAGTTGGTCTTGGAATAGCCGCTCTGCCTCACCGACCGTGTCGATGTATGCGTACCAGCCATCTCCTTGATCAGCGAGCTGCTCCAGCAGTACGTCGTTGTACGTTGAGATGCCCACACCGATCGTGACCAGGTCGATTCCCTTTCTGGTCGCTTCGCCGATCCGCTCGAGTATCTCGTCCGGGCCGGTATTGCCGACGTTGGCCACACCATCGGACAACAAGACGACCCGGTTAACGGCATCACGATCAAAAGACTCATCAGCTAGATCGTATCCCAGCATCAGGCCAGCCTCGGCGTTGGTGCTGCCACCTGCCGACAGGCTACGTATCGCGTCGAGTATCTCGTCGCTATCGCTGACCCTCGTGGGTTCGAGGACAACCTCGGCGCTGGTGTTGTAGGCGACGATGGCGACCGTATCGAACCGGTCGAGCTCCGCGATCAGCACATCGAGTGCATCTTGCACCATCTCTAGCTTGCCCTGATCCGACATCGAGCCAGACACATCCACCACCAGCGTTAGATTGAGGTCCTGGCGACGTCGCTCAGGTACCTCCCTAGCTTTAATTCCTATGCGGAGGATGTCGTTGCGGGTATCCCAGAACGGCGTTGGCCCTCCGTCCGCGTATACGGCAAAGGTCGAGCCCTCGGGAGCGGTGTAGCCCCCTTCGAAGTAGTTCACATACTCTTCTACACGAACAGAATCCGGATCCGGCAGGAACCCCTCGTTGATCCAGGCTCGCATCAACGTGTAAGAACCGGTATCGACATCCACTGCGAAGGTGGAGAATTCGTCTTCGAGCGGGTCCTCGAATGGATTGGCTCCGTAGTCTTCAAAAGTGGCTGTCGCCGGTGCGGTTGTGGTCGCGGTTACTTCTCTGGTGCTTCTGTCCTCACTTGCATCGCCCACGGCGGAGGGATCTCCTCCTGCAATGGGCTGCGATGACGCCGCCGTTGTCTGCGACGGGGCCGCCGTTGTCGCTGCAGCCGCCGACGTCGTCGCGGGTCGGTCGATGCGGCCAGACGTTGGGTCTGTCGCGTCGTCGCCGTCTCCGCTGCACGATGCCATCACCAGAACTGCCGCCAGCAAGCCGGTGGCGTATCTCTTGTGTCTTCTCATTGTTTGCCTCCCATGATCTCGCACGACCCGAGCCATGCAATGCCCGTGGGACGGCCCCGGGACATTGCGAGGTTCCCGGCTGCAGATTGGTATGTGGGTACGCTCCAATCACACAACACAGAGGACAGCATTATGGAGGCCATCAGTTTCGGGCCCTTTCCGGGAATTGACGGCTATGACGAGGCCGCGTCCCGGGATGAGGCCGACCCGTTGCAAGCATTCGCACAAAGCTTCAGGCCGGTGGAATCGAACCTGATCTACCTCGATGGGAATTCTCTCGGGCGACTTCCGAAGGCAACCGTTTCCCGCATCCAGGAGGTCGTGAACCGCGAGTGGGGCGATCGCCTCATCCGATCCTGGCCGGAGCGCTGGTGGGATCTCGCCGATGAGATCGGGAGCTTGTTGGCTTCGCTTGTTGGTGCGGAACCTTCCGAGGTGATCGTGACCGATTCAACTTCGGTCGCCCTGTCCAAGCTCACAATCGCGGCGCTGCGAGCCCGTGCCGGCCGCTGCCGAATCATCACCGACGATCTCAACTTCCCAACCGACAACTACGTAACTGCGGCCTCCGCCGATCTCCTGGGTGGGCGCGAAGTCGTCTCGGTTGCCTCCAGAGACGGTCTTCACGGTCCGGTAGACGACATCATCGAGGCGCTCGATCAGAACACGGCTCTGCTTACCTTGTCACACGTCGTCTTCAAGAGCGGCTTCTTGTACGACATGGAGCGGCTCACGAAGGCGGCACACGATGTTGGTGCGCTGGTTCTGTGGGATCTCAGCCACTCGGTAGGAGCGGTGCCGATCGACCTGGGCGCAGCAGGAGCTGACCTCGCCGTCGGCTGCACTTACAAGTACCTCAATGGAGGGCCGGGATCGCCAGCATTCCTCTATGTCAACTCTGCAATCGACGACCAGATCGAGAACCCGCTCTCTGGATGGTGGGGTCACAAGGATCCATTTGCCTTCGATCTGAAGTATGCCCCGGCAGCATCCATTCGGCGGTTCCAAACCGGCACCATGCCGATACTGTCACTCGCCGGCGTCGAGACTGGGGCGGCCATCACGATCGAGGCTGGAATCCACCGCATCCGTCAGAAGTCGGTCGGCCTCTCCGAGTTCTTCATTGAGCAGGCCCGTGACAATCTGGAACCCCTTGGTTTCGCATTGGCGTCTCCCCGACATCCTGATCGGCGCGGCTCGCACGTGTCCCTTCGCCATCGCGATGGATGGCGGATCGTCAAGGCGATGATCGACCACGGCAGCATCATCCCCGACTTCCGTGATCCAGACAACATACGCTTTGGCTTGGCACCGCTGTACACGAGCTACACGGACGTACACACCGCGGTGCATCGAATCGTCGCGCTCATCGACGCAGACCTCCACCTTGGATGCGACCATACGCGCGGCGGCGTCACCTGAACGCAGTAGTGCGATTAGCCGAAGGCGAAGAGGACCACGGCGGCGACTCCTAGGACGAAGCCAGCGGCCTGGGTCCGGCTGATTCGTTCGTCCACCAGAAGCCATGCGAGCACGATGGTCGGGCCGGGGGCGAGACCAATAACTGCGGCGACGATCGCTACCGGGCCTCTTTGATAGGCGAGCACGCTCAGCAGGACAGCAAGACCCGACAGTACACCAACCAGCAGCGCGGGCCGGAGTGCAAATCTTGTGGGCCGCACTAGACGCCCCGTCGTTGCTGCCATCCCGAAGATCAGGACCGTAGCGATCACCTGGGCAACAACTGCCGGCCCAACTCCGCTGTCTTGGCTCGTCTGGCCGAAGAAGACCGCCGCGGACCCGAGTAACGCACCGGTAACCGTCGCCAGGAGAAGGGCGCGCGGTATTGGCAGTCCAGTCGATGATGCCTGCGGAGAGGCGGCGACCATGACGGTTGCGGGAAGGGCAAGCAGAAGCCCGATGACTTCGAGACCCGAAAGCTGGTCACCCAGGATCGGTCCAACGATTGCGGGGACCGCGAGGGACACGAGCCCCAGCACAGGAGCCACGACGGCGATGGGGCCCCGTGCCATCCCGATCATCAACAGCGGGAGCGCCAGTCCAAACGAAACCCCCGCTGCCACCGACCAAAGCACATCCGAGCTTGCGAAGTTGTCGGGCGGCGCAATCGGCACGGAGGCAATGACGACGACGACTCCTATGAGCGCCCCCACAGCTGCATACGTCAGGGCAACCTGATCGCGGCCGTCGCGGCGGAGCGTCACCCCACCTAGATAATCAGCGACACCGAGGGCAAGAGCTGATGCGATCGCGAGGCTGAGAACCACTGAGCTACCTTGTATCCCCCGTGCACGCAGAGGACCTTCCTCCGGGATCGGCCAAGCTAGCGAGAATGCTTCCCATATCCAATATGCCGGCCAGCTGATACTGGTTCCCGCCGACGGTATCATCCTTGGATGTCAATAGTCGTTGTTGGAAGCATTGGAATCGATTTTGTCGCAGTTGCCCCCCGGCTGCCCAAGGTAGGGGAAACAGTCCTTGCGACTCAGCCTCTCCACATAGGCCCCGGAGGAAAGGGCTTCAACCAGGCTGTGGGCTCGTCGCGCCTCGGAGGTGACATTCGTTTCGCTACCAAGACAGGTCGTGGCGATCTGGGTCGACAAGCTCGGGCATTTCTCGAGGCTGAAGGTTTGATCACACCTCTTGCTCGCGAGTCAGAGGCAGACAACCAGGTAGCACTGATCTTCGTGGATGAGAGCGGCAGGAACATGATCTCGGTTACGCCGGGCGCAAGCGCCGATCTGCGACCGGAGGACGTGGAGTCGCTGAACCTGGCAGAAGGTGACATCTTGCTGGCTCAACTCGAGATTCCGGTCGCGACGGTTACCGCTGCAGCCGCGATTGCCAACGCTGCCGGGGCACGTGTCGTGCTCAACCCGGCCCCTGCCGGTCGGCTCCCAGAGGAGCTGCTCAACGTCGTCGACATTGCGACGCCCAATGAAACCGAGCTTTCTTTGCTCACAGG
>JAYEIP010000381.1:0-4856 GCA_034660155.1 Actinomycetota bacterium
GCCAACCCGAAGCGTCTCCACAACTACACCCTCGACAATGGCTATTCGAGCGTTGAGTACGACCACCGTGCCTTCCTCCACTGGCCCGAGACTGGCCTTACCGTGATCCCGATCCAGGTTTGGAGCTGGGATGAGGAGACCGAGACCGAGAGCGGCTTTTCCGGGGCAATTGCGGTCACGGCAACTCGCGACGGTATCGACGAGGTCGGACGCATCACCCACGCTGACGACAAGGACGGTGAGGAATTCTGGTGGGCACCACCGATCGAGCGCTCCCTGGTAATCGGCGACAGTCTGTACACCTACTCGCAGCAGGGTGTGCTCGAGAGTGATCTGGACACAGTGGAGCCGGGCACGTTTGTCAGCTTCTGGCAGTAACCGCCACCGACATCTGCGTGGTTGGCGGCCCCTCTTCGGAGGGGCCGCTTTTGTGTGGCGGACACCGGGCTTCGCGGTTCGGACACCTGGTGCGTGTGTTGCGTGGTTCGGACACCTGCTCAAACCCCCTTACCCCCGGCTGGCGCCGGCGGTACTTTCCCAGAGGGGGGACTGATAGCCGCCGGAGTTTGGCTTGGGCAATCGGAGGCGTGGCAGAATGCGGGGGATGCGGGAGAGAGTTCGACCTAATTGGTGGGGCGGTCGCGGGCATATTGTGTTCACGATCGTCGTTTTTGTGACGCTGGCGTCACTGGATAACGCAGCGCTGGCCACCATCCCTTCGATGATCCTGCCGATCGAGGAGGCTTTGAACACGTCTGAAACCGCACTCGGTTTCATGACGGCGACGGTCATCCTCATCACCGCCCTCAGTGCCGTCGGTTGGGGATACTGGGGTGACCGGTCGGACCGCAAGCGGCTGCTTTTCTGGGGCACGCTGATATGGGTTGCCGGCACAGGTCTCAGCTCTACGGCGGCAACCTTCTGGCAACTGTTCGCGTGGCAGGTCCTCACCGCGGTCGGTCTCGGTGTGATTGCATCCGTCGGATTCTCAGTGATCAGCGACTTTGTGTCTCCACGTCGCCGCGGGTTGGCGATGAGTTTCTGGGGGCTGTCCCAAGGCATTGGCGGCATCGTCGGCGGGTTGCTGGCAAGCCAGCTTGGCGCGGACGACTTCTCAAGAGCGCTACAGGTCATCGCAGCGCTCGGCGCAGCTGCCGCCCTTCTCTATCTGTTCACCTACGACCCGCCCCGCGGGTTCCGAGAACCAGCCCTTGCAGAGCTCTATGACGATGGAGGAGCATACGAGTACCGGATTGAACCAGAGCAACTGCCAACCCTGCTGCAACGCCGCACCAATGTGTGGCTGATTCTGCAAGGTCTCAGTGCCCAGGTCGCTTACGGGTCGCTCATCTGGGTGCCTCTCCTGTATCAGGAAAAGGTCCTAGCGGAGGGTTTCGACACCGCAACCGCTACCAAGGTCGGCGGGATTCTGGGCGCGATCTTCCAGATCGGCGGCTTGTTCTCGATCCTTGCAGGGCACATCGGCGACCGGATGCAAAGAAAGACACTGAGCGGCCGCGCCATCGTCTCGTCGATCGGGATCCTCGGGGCAATTCCGTTCTTCCTCGTGTTCTTCTTCATCCCGTTGCGGGGCCTGGACGTGACCAATGGCGCCGACACCGGCACCCTCGTGATCGAGGTGCTGCACAATCTGGTCACCAATCCATGGGTAGCAGGCGCCTTCCTTTCCTCACTGTTTGCCGTCGCGCTCACCGGTGCCGATTCCCCAAATTGGTTCGCACTAATCTCAGACGTCAATCTGCCCGAGCATCGGGGCACCATATTTGGGCTCGCCAATCTCGCCAACGGGATAGGCCGGGCTACCGGCAACGGCCTCACCGGTGCGGTAGCAGGAGCATTCGAGAGGGCTTTGCCGCCTCCGCTCAACTGGGCGGTCGGGCTCACCGTCTTCCAGGTTTTCTTTCTTCCAACCGGTTATTGCTACTACCGGGCAGCCCAAACCTCGCCGGGTGACATCAATGAAGTAACCGACATCATGGGCCAGCGCGCCGCAAAATCCTTGCGGGGCGAGGCCACCGATCGGTAACGTTGCCCGCGGGTCTCGCCAGCACTCCGATGTGGTCGACCCGACCGCTGGAGATGTTCACCGTGATCGTTTTGCCCTGGCACTAGTCATTCTGGCTGTCCTCCCAGCCGTCCGCATGGGGCGTCGGCGACCCGTATTCTGACCAACAAACAAGGCATAATTGCCGATAACTAGTCACTGAGGAGTGGGCAAAGAGACCCATCAAGTCCGAGCGTCCTCCCGACCGATACATCGGGAGGAGGTTCGCAAGTTGGCATCACAATTCGTTTTCTTCACAATCGCAGTTACCGCTGCTGTTGCCATGCTGCTGCGTTGGTTCGGAGAATCGCGTAGCCACAGCAAGCGGCTGGCAATGGTGCCGCACCGGATCCATGTCAACGGGATCCGCGGTAAGTCGACCGTCACCCGACTCATCGCCGGCATGCTGCGGGAAGCGAACCTCGTCACAATCGGCAAGTCAACTGGAAGCTTTGCAGCCGTCATCACCCCCGAGGGTGAGGACTTCCCGCTGCACCGGACCGGCTCACCGACGATCCTCGAACAGATCAACGTTGTCCAGGACTGGGTCAGCCCATTTGTCGATGCAATCGTCATGGAGTGCATGGCAATCAATCCCCGCTACCAGAAGGTCAGCGAGGAGCGCATCATCCGCTCCACCATCGGTGTCATCACCAATGTTCGTGAGGACCATCAGGATGTCATGGGCGAGACGTTGCCCGAGATTGCACGGTCCCTCATGTCCACCTGCCCCAAGAACGGCATCCTCGTCACTGCCGAGCAGAGCCCGGAACTGCTCGACATCATGTTTGCCGAAGCCCGCAAGCGAGGCACCACCCTCATCGTGGCCGACCCCTCAAAGGTACGGTCTGAAGAGGTCGGGGCGTTCGACTTTATCTCTTTCGAAGAGAATATCGCCATCGTGCTCGCCATCGCCGAGTTGCTCGATATTCCCCGCCATGTAGCCATGGCCGGGATGGTCAAGGCACCCGCCGACCCTGGTGTACTGCGAGTCGAGAGATACAAGATCGGCGGCAAGAACGTCACCTGGGCCAACCTCCTCGCCGTCAACGACCGCGAGTCGATGGTCGCCGCTGCCGAGAAGCTCCGCCCCTACATCGGCGAGAACACCACAAGCGTCGGCATCCTCAACAACCGGACCGACAGGCAGCGTCGTGCTCTCCAATTCGCAGATATTGCCGTGAACGATCTGAGCTTCGACCGTCTCGTGACATTTGGTGCCTATGAGGACCTGGTCAGCAACGTCCTCCTCCGCAACGGCTTCTCCAGCGAACACCTCATCAATCTTGGGGAGCAGCGCAACCCGACGATCGACGAGATCATGGAAGAAGCGGTCGCCAAGATGCCCACCGACGACGTGTTACTGGTGGGCTTCGTGAACATCCACACCCACCAGGCTGAGATGATGCTCGACTACTTCGAGAAAGTCGCCGAACAGGACAAACGCCGGGGGAAGAAGCACCTGGTCGCCGTGGCCTAATGCACGACTACCTCTTCGACATCAATACGGTGCGGTTCGCCTTCGTCATCGGAGTGCTCGCCTCGGTGTTCGTGTACGAGCGGTTCCACATCACCTCAGGGAGCATTGTGGTGCCGGGCTACGTGGCAGTCTTTGTGCTGCAACCGTTGATCCTGCTGGTCACACTGGCCAACGCGTTGTTCTCCTACTGGTTGGTCAACCATGTCCTGACCAAACGACTGCTGCTTGATGGTCGGAACAAGTTCTCGACGATCATGATCATCTCAGCAACGGTGCAGGTGATCCTGCTCAGGATCAGCCCGTCGACACCATATCTGTGGGAGTCGAGCATCCCGCTTTTGGTGGGTGTCGGGTATCTCGTGCCGGCACTCATCGCCCATGATTTCGGGCGCCAGGGCATCAAACCGACGATGAAAGCCGTAGGCATGTCGTCGGCTCTGGTGGCGGTACCGATGACTCTTGCGATCATGTTCTTCCCCGACGCACAGGCCGGTGGGAACCTTGCCGGGTTCGGCGTGCTGGCCTTTGCGCCCGAGTGGATTCCCTTCACGGTTCTGCTGTCGGCGGCGGCGGCCTGGGCGCTTCAGTACAACTACGGGTTTCGCTCCGCCGGCTATGTCGGCGCCGCCTACCTGGCGATGTTGACCACGAGCCCACTCAACCTGATCTTCCTTGGTGTCATCGGCGTATTCGCCTGGGTGCTCGTCACCCGTGTCTTTATGCGCACGATGATTGTCTTCGGCAGGCGTAAATTCGCGCTCATGATGGTGAGCGCCAGTGTCGTATCGTGGGCCGGGGTATGGATCGCGATTGCTGTGTTCGACATCAGCGTCACCGCATATGAGTCGATGGCAACCGTCGCATTGACACCTCTGTTCGTCCCCGGGTTGATAGCCAACGACCTGGAGCGTTCGTCGCCGCTAATGGTTTTTTCCGGCCTGGTCTATTCAGTGTCGTTCGTGCTCACCACGACCTGGCTGGTCACCACCGCCGTGACCGGCTACTACGCCGGCTGGGTACCGCTACCCATGGCAATCGCCGTTGCCGTCGTCACTGGTCTGGTCATCTTCGGCAACCAGTTCGTACTGCTCGCCAAGTGGGCGTGGGCATCGGCGATGAGCCGCTTCCGCACCCCGGCACCGGCGCGCGGATAGCTCTTTCGCCAAAAGTGGAGGTCGAGCCCGTTAACCTCCGACGTCATGCCCGGACTACTTGCTTTTCACGCCCACCCAGATGACGAGGTGACCTCCACGGGAGGCACTCTCGCCCGCTATGCGGCCGCCGGCGAGCAGGTGGTCGTCGTCACCGCAA
>JAYEIP010000382.1:0-4853 GCA_034660155.1 Actinomycetota bacterium
CCCGGAACTGCCGAGTCGATCGACATCTTCGGCACAACAGTGCTGCAACAACCGGTGAACTCGGAGGCAGTTCCGGGTGGGTAGTCCTGGTCATTGAGGGTGGCCAGATATGCGTCCTGGTCCTCCAGCCATAGCCGCGAATCGGATCTCATCAGGAGGTCGCGGCCTACGACGTATGCTTCCCCCGTGTCGCCAAGCCCGACGTCCTTCCATCGCTCTTGTGAGGTGGTGAGCCCGTTGAGTGCTTCGATCGGTACCGTGACCACAACCGCACCGATTGCGCCCTGGTCACTCGATACTGCCGCGGCCGCGAACATAGTCGGTGCGCCGCCGGCTGGTGCGTACCGCTGGAAGTCGATCAGGATGGTCTCCCCCAGGGCCACACCGGTGAGCCGCGCCACGATTGCACTTCCCAACGCGTCGCCGACGAACAGGCTGGAGATCAGGTTTCTGCCCAGGTCGGTCTGCTTCATAGAGGTATAGACGACGTCCCCATTGGTATTCAGCAACATCAGATCGGAAAACCCGAAGTTGGAGCGCTTCCAGTTCACCACTTCGTGGTGTTGCTCGTGGACTGCCCCATAGCCGGAGTCATCGCCCTCGGCCATGACAAGCTGATCGGTTTCACCCGATGGGAAAGGGTTCGCAACGATGTAGTGGTATTGGAGATAACGCCCCGCTTCACCGGCGGGAACCAGCTCCTCGCTGGGCGGGAGGTCGAAACCGGTCCGGGCCGCGGCCTCAGCGACCATGTCCCGGTAGAGCTTATCGAGGGACTCCACCTCCTCCGGCTCCAGCAAATCGGACTGCTGGTCGAGCTCCTCGAACGCCGCGGCGAGATCGGAGAGCGCCCGCACCAATTCTTGATCACGCGCCATGACCGAAACAGTGTCCTTGATCGACGAGAGGCCCGTGCTTATTGCTCTTGCTTGAGACCCTTGCTGACTCCCTAGCTGGGTCTCGACGGCGGTCGTAAGGAGTGACCTAGTCTCGTAGAAGACTATTCCGCCGAGAAGCAGCGTGGCGAGTAGTGAGGCCGAGATCAGCCGGACGGCCAGGCTGCGCCGCAGGCTCCGTGCTGCCTTCTGTTTGTCCTTCGGTTCGTCCTGCCGGGGTGGGCCTCCCGCCGGGTTATCGTTCGTCTGGCCGGTCATTCGATGCTCGCTTCGAGGTCCACCACGTCTCGCTCGGCATTGTCCACAGTCTCCTGCGGGGCGGTTTGCAGCATGCGCTCGATTCGTCGGCCCCGCACCGAGGCAAGCTGATTCAGGACCTCGGATAGGGCGGGGTTGCGGCTCGCCACGTTACCGGCCGCCGACTCCGCCACGATTACGACCTCGCAGTCGGTAATCGCGATTACCCGGGGGATTTCCGCTAGGCCTTCGAAGCGGCTGAGAAGCCCGAACACGTCCCCGTCGGTAAGTTCCGTCGCCTCGGCCATGCCCCCGTCGGGTAGATCAACAACGATGCGGGCTTGTCCGGACCAAAGAACGTAGAGACTTCGATTCGAAGTACCTTCGAGGATGACCTCGCCGCGGGCGAATCGGGTCGCTTGTCCCGCAGCCGCCATCCGGCTGAGATCGTCCTCGTTGAGTTGATTGAGCAAAGGCGAGCTCTTCAATTGATTGCCGATTTCGGCCGGGTCGGGCCGCCCTGCCGCCTCGGTCTCGAGCCCGTCATAGTTGTAAAGGTCATACGCAGGGCTGGGGAGAGGCACATTGTGGCGGTGGGACATGTACCAGACGAGAGAGCCAAAATCACTACTCACCCTGGGTGCTTTCTTGAAATCGTCGATCCAGAGGTCAACCTCGTAACCCATCAGCGGATCGTCTATCTGAACAACACGGATTCCGGGTGGTGGGTCTTTGAGCACGTCGGGTGTGGAATCGGCGGCGTTGAGAAGCATCTCTTTGGCAAGGGTCGGCGGATTGATATATGCGACCTGTACGGGCACGACAACCCGGTGAAGCCTTGTCGGCTGGTCGTAATTCACGAGCATCGCCCCGGCGAGGTTCGCGTTGGGGACCACAACGAGGTCGCCGTTGCGGTTCTCGATTCGTGAACTACGCCAGTTGATGTCCACGACCTTGCCTTCGAGATCGTCGAATTTGATCCAGTCACCGGGTTGGAATGGCGCGTCGCTGAGTAGTAGAAACCCGGAGGCAAGCCCGCTCAAGGTGTCCTGGAGGGCGAAGGACACGATCAATGACGTCACCCCCAGCGCGGTCAGGGCGGCGGACAGATCGACGCCCCAGACTACTTCGAGGAGCAACCAAATCGTTGTGAGCACGACGACCACGCGCGGCAGCGCCAGGATCAACGCCGGAACTCCACCGCGATCGTCGCTCGATCGGGATCGCAGCGCAGCGACGCCAAGCCGCACCACCTGGAGAGCGGCCACGGCGAGAGTCAGCAAGAGAGCAGTCCCAACCAGTCTCATTCCCAGCCGTGAGTCGTCGACGCCGAACAGGCCCCGAGCCACGGCCCAGACTGCAAACAGCGGGATCGTCCACCGCCGGATGGTCGAAATCACTCCGGTCAGCGTTGAGTCACGCTGGCGCAACCGTTCTTCGATCTCCGTAATGCTGATGATGGCGATCGGGATGACGATGACCAACACGCCTGCCCATACAACTGCTTGGTCCTGGAACAACTCGTTCATGGAGACGCTCCCTCGGTCAGTGACTCTGCCATCATGCACCAAATTGTGGCTGTTTCCTCGCCGTCCCAACGTTCGGCGACCATCTCAGCCGGGAGCATGCTTTTCGTTTGGTCGGAGATCAGAATCTCACCCGGCCTGGCCCGATGCGCAAGAAGGTGGGCTGTATTCAAGCTCTCACCCCAAACGTCGTAGACCAGTCGTGAGCTTCCGGCGAGGCCTACCGATCCCGCTCCACTGTGGATTCCGACCGCTGGGTGGAGAGTATTCGGTACGGCGAGACGCAACTCGCGGAGGCTGCGTCTTGCCTCCAGAGCGAAAGCCACGGCGCGGGGGGCGTGGTCGAGGTACGCATGGTTCAGGCCGCAGCCTGCGTAGTACACCTCACCGATGACTTTCACGCGCTCCAGTCCGTGTTGCGCCGCAAGGGAGTCGAGCCGGTCGACCACGCGATCAAGTACTGCCCGACTCGTCGCAGCATCGTTATCGCGAATGAGATCCCCCAAACCGTCGAGCACCGCGACAACCATGCTCGCTTGCAGGATCCGATCGACGATGAGGCGATCCCCGACCTCGATGCGTTCGACGATTACAGGTGGAAGCAGTCCGCGGAGTGTGTCGAGCCGTTCGGCACTGGCTCTGGCGACGTCTGATTGACGTTGGTTCGCCATTTCGATCATCCCGTCGATATTGGCTGCGAGTCCCGCAATCTCCTTCGGGCCCCTTGTCGACATCTCCAGGTTCCCGGTTGCCTCGCCGGCCCGAGCTTTGCTGAGGTTATCGCTGGCCGCACGGAGGGGCTCAAGAGTTCGCCGCGCCCAGGCGACGGTCACGAATGAGATCACAACCACGAAGAGCGAGACCACGATCAGAATCGACTGTAGGAAGTTAACGATGGCCTCGTTGCCCTCCTCGAGTCCCGTTTCAACCGCAACGAACCAGTCGAGTTGCTCAATGTCGAGTTGCTGATAGGTGACGGCCGTGTCGCGGCCGAGGTAGTTCGTGGATTCGGTCACGTCACGGTCGCCGGTGGCCGCTTCGCGGAGTGTCTCTCTGTCGGTGACCTCCTGGAAAACGACGGTCGTTCCGAGAGATCTCACGGAGTTCTCCTCCGCAGCATCGAGTGTGCCGGCAGCGTCGACGGACGCAAAGTAGGAGTCGCTGTCTTCGAGGTACGGGCGCGAGATCGATCTCATCCGACCATCGGAGCCAACAAGGAAGCTCTCACCCGTCTTCTGAAAACCTTCGGCGTCCCAATCTCCTCCGGACGTCATGATCTGGTTGATTCTGTCCAACGGCATATGGACGATGAGGATGCCGACAAGTTGACCGTCAGCGTGTATCGGGCTGGCAAGGAACCCGACCGGCAGGCCCAGCGCGGCCGCATGGGGGACGAGGTCGGCGAGGGATACAGCTCCCTCCTGGGGGTCATCTTGGACTGCTCGCACCAGCGATGCAAGCGCGGATCCGCTGTGCGGTCCGGTTTCGAGGCTTGTCGCAAAATCTGGTGCCTTCGCAGTCGAATATACGATGGTTGCGTGCGTCGGCTCCACGATATAGAGATCGTGCATACCGAGCCGATCTGTGATCTCTGCGAACCAGGGATGGAACTCCCGGTGGACGTCTGACCACTCGCTGCCATCACCGGCGTCGTCGACCACCCGTTCATTGCCGGGTTCCGCAGGGCTGGCTGCCAGGTACGCGTTCTGGAGATAGATAGCTCCGCTGTTGGTTGGCATTAGATCCCGCCACGAGATCCTGATCCCGGTCGTCGACTCGAGGTTGGGGCCGAACTCGTCCCGGTAAAAGCTTGCAACATCATCGGTCGCTGCCCTACCCGGCTCATTGCCCGCCGTGTCCAACACCGCATAAGCCTGTGAGAATTGTTGGGCGGCCGAGACGGCGGTCTCGCTGGCTGCCATGGCGCGTACCTGCCTAACGGTCCTCCCGACGTAGCGTTCGATTTCCGAAGCCTTGAGTGATCGAACCGCACCCATCCGACTCTCGAACAGATCATCTGAGAGGCTCGCACCGTGGGTGACGCTGATGAGGGAGGTGACGACGAGAGAGGCAATCGTCACGCCCAGCACGACTACGGCCAGCCAACTGGCCGTGGAGATGTTGCTCAAAAAGGTCCCTGCAGCCCGTAGCGGCTTCGTCGAGAGGTCCCGACCGTCGGTCATCACATCCTTAG
>JAYEIP010000383.1:0-4828 GCA_034660155.1 Actinomycetota bacterium
CTCAAGAACCTGACGACGCCCGGCAAGCGGGTTGGCGCCTTTCTGATCGGCCTCGCGGCACTGATCATCCTCACCGGGGCGGCTCCGGTGACGGTCCTCGCCGCAGCCACCCTGCTGGTCGCCGCGGCGCTGTTGTCGACGAAATCGGCCGACACGTCGGTCGTCGTGACACCGGCCACAGGTCCGGTTGACTCACAAGAGACGGAGTAGCAGATGCGTTTTACAAAACTGATCGCAGCAGTAGTCGGGATACCGATGGTCATCGGCAGCTTCGCAATCGCAGTTGCCGGAGGCATCGCCCTGGCGGTCCCTGATGACGATGGATGGATATCGGCAGGTCCGATCAGGGTGGGTACCAAGGCCGTTGCGTTGGTCGGAGAAGACATCGACCTCGACGTTGGGCACACCGCAACGGATGGCCGCACCTTTGTCTCATGGGATGCCATCCCGGCACAGATCGAGGTGGCCAGCCGCAACGACAAAGCCGTCTTCGTGGGTGTAGCGCGGCAAACTGACGCCCTCGCCTACTTGAGCGGAGTGGCCGTTGACCGGGTGCAGCTCTTCGAAGATGACACTGAACTCAATCAGGTCGAAGGAGCTTATTCGATCGCCCCACCTGAAGACCAGACCTTCTGGGTCGCGTCGGCTACGGACGGAACACTTGATTGGGACGTCCGCGATGGAGATTGGGCGATCGTCGTACTCAACGCAGACGGCTCCCCCGGCGTGGACGTGGCTGTTACCGGGTCGGCCAGAGTCCCGTTCCTGGGTGCAATCGGAGTTGCCTTGATCGCAGCCGGCCTGGTGGGGATGACATTTGGCAGTTTGCTCACCTACTACGGCGTGCGCCGGGTTCGTGACCCACAACCGAATACCCCCGCTCCACAGGCGCCACAACCGATAGCAACCAGCTAAACACTCCTCTCCGTCTAGCGGGCGGGCCTCCGGGCTCGCCCGCTAACCTGTCGATGTCATAACACCAGCATGGCCTGCTCCGCTCAAGAACGCGCGACACCCGCCGATGAGACAAGAACTCCAGCCAGGTCAGCCAGGTGCTGCTCAGAAAGCGACGTGATGGAAGTCTCCGTCACAGCACAAACACCCGACCAACTCTCCGAGCGTTACACGAAATTCGAGTTCGTCGATCTGCAGTCGTTCCTCGCCGACGTGCTCATCACGCGCACACCGATTCAGGCTTGCGAAGCGGCGGCGGCTCGAGCCCTTGAGCTTTGATCTGCTCGTTCTCGACGACGTCGCGTTTCTCGCCGCTGTGAGGCCTGCGTCAACTGGCCCAACGATCCACAACTAGGGTTCTCGGCCCGGCCACCGAGAGGAGACCCAGATGCCGGAGTTCACCATTTCTCGTCAAATCGATGCCCCGGTAACGACGGTCTGGGGAGTTCTCCACGATTTCGGAGACATCCAGCGATGGAGCCCCGGCGTTACCCGCTCTGAGCTGACATCGCAGGGCCCTGTGGATGAGGGGTCGACGCGACATTGCGATTTTGCACCGTTTGGCGGCGTCAACGAGCGCATCGACCGACATGAGCCGAACGAGCGCTTGACGGTCAATCTCTATGAGACTTTCAAATTGCCCATATCTGGCGCCATCGCCGATTTCAACATCGCGCCGGAAGGCGACGGCACCCAGTTGACCCTCAACTACAGCTACACACTCAATCTGCTGGGACGCCTGCTGAAGGGCTACACGAACAAACAGATGCGCAAAGGAATCGGCGGATTGGCCAAGGGCCTCCAGCTAGAGAGCGAGCGCCTCGCCGCCGGCTGAAGAGCTACCTGAACTCCCGGCAACAGCAATTCGATAGAGCCGATCAGGTACGGGCGAGGAGCGCTCAAGGGCGACTCTCCGCGGGTGCCGGCCCAATCGCCTCCATCAGGTCCTCCACCGGCAGTCCCAGAGCCGCGGCTGCTGCGTCGAAGTCAGGCGGACCCGAATTGGGATCACCAAGAGCGGCCGCAAGGTCGTCTTCGGTGACGCCGAGCATCGCCGCAGCCTCGGCGAGCGGTCCGCCCGTTGGCATATCAGCCGGAGGCCGAATCACTGATGCGTCAGCCTGCTCGACGACATCCCCTCCAGTTTCGATTTCGCTGACTCCGCCACGAACACAGCGCACCAGATTCTCGATGCGGATGACATCACCCTGAGGACCGTGCCCGTATGGATGGTCGGCTGCCTCACCCGTCTTGGGGTCGGAACGCTGAGCCCCGGCACCGTGGACGTCGAGCAGTGCATACTCGCCTGTTCTTGAGTCCTGCATCCAGCCAAGCGCCTCCCCAAAGGAGAGGTATACCGCGGCAGATCCACCCATCAGAGAGCCATGAGTCGTACCCGACCAATAGAAACCGTAGCCGCTGTTGCCACCCTCGTCGGTGATCGCCGTCACAGAGAAGACCGGGTCGATCGCTGCGGAACCAGTGGTCGACGGCGATCGGGTGTAATCGACGATGCTCTGAAGCTCCTTGGCGTTGGGTAGCCGCCAGTCGGAGGAGCCGCCAACATCGAGCGAGAAGCAGTAGCCAAGAGCCTCGGACCACTCCATCCCTTCGCCGCTGTCATCCTGCTGCCAGATCAGCCCGGTGGCTAGGTCGCTGACGGTCCCGGCGCCGGTGTCGATGAAATCATTCTCCGCATAGCCAGTGTTGCCACGCACGTAAATGACAAAGAAGGCCTTCTCTCCTCCTCGCGGGTCGATCAACGGGTAACCCTTGATACGCCCATCAGCGAAGTTGACCCCGAACACGGTCTCATCGCCACCCATCGTCACCCCTTCGTAGATCGTGTTGGTTGCCCACTGCGAGTCGATCAGGCGCTCCCCTGAGTCGGTGTCCCCGTACTCGAAATGAAAGAAGTCGGTATCGAGAAAGGGGGTCGCCGAACAACCGTCGGAAGTAGAACAGCTACTTGGATCGACCCCGGAGAAGTCGATCAGCGAGTACAACTCCTTGATCGACGGCAGGCGCCAATCGTCATACCCAGCTAGTACCAACGAATCCGCACCAACGACTGCATCGCCATGGGACACTTTCTCTCCCGGTTCCTGCTGCCACATCAGGCCCGTATTGAGGTCGGTCACTGTCCCATCGCCGTTGTCCGCGTAAACGGCTTGGTTGCCGGTGTAGTTGCCATCCTGGCCGAAGAACGGCTCCCCCTCTTCCGGACACGAAACGGCCCCGTCCGCGTCGTAGCAAGCTTGCTGCCCGGTATCGACAATTGTATAGGTCGCAGCAGGAGCAACCACCGCCTCAACAAGTGTCTCCATGCCGCTGTCGGACACGTCAACATCAACACCGACCACATCGGTGTCGGCACTGGACACAGTTGTTGTCGTCTCGGTGGCATTGCCACTTCGATCACATGCCGCGACAACTAAAACCATCATCACAAAGGCAATGAGACGCAATCCCGTCATTCCTGCTCCTCTAGTTCTTCCCCCACCATGTGTGCGACATGTCGAGGAACGGTTAGAGCAACCTCAGAAAAGCCTAAGAGCGATTGGCTGTCGCCAAGCCCAACAAAGCAGAATGCTGACCAGCTTGTGGCTCGGAATCGGCACACAGAACGCTGACGAGCGACGCTATCGGCAAAGCAGGAGTTCCAAAGCAACTCCCAAGGAACGCCAAAGGCGTTCCCATTCCCGTGGGCGTTGACGGACTCGAACCGCCGACTTCCGCCTTGTAAGGGCATGATTCACTGTCCTTAGCTGTCGCTAGCTGTAGTTCTTCGTACCTGTTTCCCGTCACTTGTCGCTCGTGAGAAAGCCCTTTTTCATTGGCCTTTTGACACCTGTCTAGTGGTGTCCTTCGTACCCTTGAATTGCTACAGCCGAATGGGACTTCGAGATCTTCTGTAGCAGAACCCCATCGTGCCGAGGCGTGTCTCAGCGAGTAACTAGTTGTGGTCTTTCGCGGCGCGCGAGAGTATTCGTCGGTTAGGTTGAAGTTGGGCCGGTCCAAAGACGCAGGCTTGAAGCGACCGAGTGGAGGAAGAACGGATGACGCTAGTTCGACGGATCCTGTTGTTGGCCATGGCGATGACACTTCTTGGAGGTCTGGTGGCGGGCCCGGCCAGCGTTACCGCCCAGGCTTTTGACGGGGTAGTGGTAGAGGTGGCACCTGGTGAGAGCATTCAGCAAGCCCTGGATGATAACCCTGGCGCGACAATCCGCCTGCTGGCCGGGCGCCACGTATTGTCTGAAACTCTGGTCGTTTCGTCGGGGCAGGTAATCGAAGGCGAAGGAGGAAATGCCAAGTCGGGTAGTCTTCTCACGACCCTCGCCTCTATCGCGCCCTTGGCAATACGCACGGCGACCACCGAGCCGGTCACCTTTCGGAATTTGAACGTTGAAGCGCAGGGTGGGGGACTTCGCCACGAAAGCGCCGGCGATCTGACGATAGTCAATAGCCGCATAGTGTCAGCTCTAGACCCGGCGCTCCCAGAGTCAGATCGCGGCAGAGCCGTCGTGATAACCAACGTGTTCCCCACATTTTCTCCTCCCGAGCCGGGTGGTGTGATTACGATTACCAAGAGTGAGATCGTTGCGGGATCTAATGATGCTGGTCCGGGTGACCGGGACGCGATTGGGATCTTCGGGTTCTTCAACAGAGCCTCCTGGCAGCGTATCGAAGTGACAAAATCTCGGCTCGTGACGCGCCAACGAGAGGGCGATCAATCAGCGTTTGCCGTAGGCTTCGAAATGCTCGGAATGGCGAATGCAGACGCCGAGATCGTGTTACGCGATAATGAGATCAATGCCACAGGTTATGGCATCCAAATAGTCGGTTTCGGCGGAACAGCGAACATTACGAG
>JAYEIP010000384.1:0-4827 GCA_034660155.1 Actinomycetota bacterium
TGATGTGGCCAAGCGGCTCAACACGTACCATCAGATCAAGCTGATGCAACGGACGTTCTCTTCTGTGGCCGACAACGCCAAACCGGTCATTGCAGCAATCCACGGCCACTGCATCGGCGCCGGCGTGGATCTGACGACTGCCTGTGACATCCGCCTCGCAGCGGCCGATGCTCTGTTCTCGGTGCGGGAGACCAAGATCGCGATGGTGGCCGACGTGGGCACCCTGCAGCGGCTGCCCAACATCATCGACCCCGGCCGTGTCGCCGAGTTGGTCTACACCGGACGGGACTGGGACGCCACTGAGGCACTCGAGATGGGATACGTGACCGGCGTGTACGACGATGCCGAGGCAGTGCTGGCTGCGGCACTCGACATGGCAAGCGTCATCGCGGCGAATTCCCCCCTGGCTGTCCAGGGAAGCAAGGCGGTGCTGAACTCATCCCGACAACGCAAAATTCAGCAAGATCTCGAACACGTGGCGCTATGGAACGCGGCCTTCCTCTACTCAGATGATCTGGCCGAGGCAATCAAGTCCTTCGTCGAGAAACGACCCCCCGAGTACAAAGGGCAGTAGGGCGCTTCCCAGCGCCGGCGTCGCGTCCCACGACAAGGTGACGCTGCGCCTAGATCCTGTCGATTTCGACGATGGGGAGCAACCGGGAGTCCTCCAGCGCGGCCGAGCGGTGCCCGAGTCCGGCGAGATACTCGGCATTTTGCGCCATCGCAAAGAATGATTCAACACTTGCTTGTCGCACCAGCATCACGAGGTCCCAACGCTCTTCAGGCGGTCCGATGAGATTGAATCCACCTGCCCCAAGGAACTGCAAGTCGCCGCCTACTGCCGCGAGGAAGGGGCAGGTGTGCGCGGCATAAAGCTCGTAAGCTTCACGACCGCTGATGGGCACGGCCGGCGCCAGGTCTGGGAACGACGAATAGTCGGCCACTGCACGAAAGCGCAGCAGGTTGAGCATCGTCACTGGACCGGTGATGCCGCGCTCCATGAGGAGTCGGCCACTCTCTTGTGTTGGTTCGAGATACATGAAGCGCAAGCCTACCGGCTGCGGGTCGGTCGCTGTACGCCAATTGTCAACGATACGAGTAAGTTCCCCGCATGGACATCACACAGGATGCGGCGCGGGAGATCGACCGACTCGTTCTTTCCATATACCGAGCACTCGGACCAAGGCACGGAAAACGCCTTGTCGGACTCGCTCAGGAACTCGGGCTCGAATCACTCGAATTTCTTCCCCTTCTCGGGGACTTCCTACTCGCAGGCGCGTTGACGCAGGACGTAGCACTCCTTCGGATGCGGTACTCGTCCCCGGAGCGGTTGCTGCGGTGGCTTGACGAACTCGACGGTAAGAATCTCATCGACGACACGGGCGACGCGTGGCGGGCTACGCCGACTCTGCGGCCGCTCCTCGAAACTCTCGTCGCAGCGGAGACTGAGATCGCCACCGCGGCATGGAAGGATCACGAGTCAGACGTCGCAACGGTCGGCGATGTGGCGCAGACTCTCATTGCCGCGGTATCGGACGACCATCGAGTCGCCGTCGCCTATCGCGAGTTGCCGGAGCCAACCGATCCGTACCTCCTTCTCTTTCATCGACTGGTGGGGCTGCGCTACATCAGGCAACAAGACCACATCACGGCTTGGGAAGCCCCAGGGTTAACCGCACCCGAGATGGTTGTCCTGACCAAGTTGTGGCTCGGCGAAGATGTCGCGGACTACCCCCATGTGATGGCGCGACTCGCAATGGTGGAGCTTGCTACGGACAATCCACCCGCACTCACCGAAGCCGGGCTTGAGTTACGGGAGGCAATTGAAGTGGACACCAACGCTGCATCGCAACAAACCTTCGGCGCCCTCAACGACACTACCGCCACCGAATTTCTTGCTGCGTTGCGCCGCCTACCTGGGGTCGTTACCTAGGGAGCACATTATCGGGGGACGAGGGACCGCCCCTGAGCCATTGGACGGCCCGACACCACGTTTCATATGTCACAATGGTGATATGCGGACGTACCGACCATTCGACAGACGGCGGCACCTCTTTGCGGCTCCGTGACGCGACGCCGTTCCGATTCGTTCGCCTTCCCCAAAAGGAGCTGCAATGTCTGATCTCGTAAGTCGCCAGAATCAAGTAATCGCACCGCTATTTGCCTTTGAGACAGACGGTGAGGTAATCGCCTCCGAAGGTTCGTGGGTCACCACCGCGGACGGTCGTCGTCTGCTCGACTTCACCTGCGGTATAGCCGTTTCCAACCTGGGGCATCAGCCCCCACACGTCAAGCGGGCCATCCTCGAGCAGGTCGACCAGGTCTGGCACTCCGGATCCACGTTCCGTTACTCATCGCTGGTCCACTTCGCCGAGAATCTGAAGCGTGTAACCCCCGACGGCATCGAATCCTTCATGCCGATGAACTCGGGCGCCGAGGCCGTTGAGGGAGCAGTCAAGCTGGCACGGAAAACGACCGGACGTCAGGGTGTCATCGCCTTCCGTGGTGGCTTCCACGGTCGCACGATGGGTTCAGTCTCGTACACGACTTCCAAGGCGAAGTACCGCCAGAGCTATCACCCGCTGGTCGGTTCGGTATTCATCTCACCGTACCCGTGGCCGTTCCGCTGGAAGATGGACCAGGAGTCGGCCTCGACGCGGGCCCTCGAGGAGCTCAACTACCTGCTCAAGCATGAGATCACTCCCGGAGAGGTCGCCGCGTTCCTCGTCGAGCCAATGCAAGGCGAGGGTGGTTACTACCCGGGAGGCAAGACATTCCTCCAAGGTCTGCGGGATCTGGCCGACGAGCACGGGATGATGCTCATCATGGATGAGGTGCAATCCGGCTTTGGGCGTACTGGGAAATGGTTCACCTCCCAGGTTTACGACATCCGGCCGGATGTGCTCGTGATGGGCAAGGGCATCGCCAACGGCTTGCCACTGTCGGCCTTCGGTGCATCTAAGGCGGTGATGGATTCCTGGCCGGCCGGTTCGCACGGCACCACCTTTGGTGGAAATCCGATCGCCTGTGCCGCCGCCGCGGCCACCATCGAAGCTCTCGAAGATGTAGTGCCGCAGGTGCCCAAGCTGTCCGGCCATGCGTTCGACCGTTGGAACGAGGTCAAGGATGAGCATCGCACCATTGGCGACGTCCGCGGCCTCGGGCTGATGATCGGAATTGAACTGGTGAAGGATGACGGGCACACCCCCGATCCGGATGCATTCCCGGCGATCGGCAAACACGCCCTCGAAAACAACATGCTGATCCTGCCCTGTGGGCCCGACAGCAACATCATCCGATTCATCCCACCGTTGAACGTCTCCACCGAGGAACTCGATCTGGGCATCGACATCCTCGATGCAGCGTTGACGGCATACGAGAGCCAGCGCTAGTCGGCCCTAAGGCCGACGTTTGCGGAGTCCACCCTCAGGCCTACCGGCTCCGGGGGTGAAGATTCCGGCGGCGGCGCCGGCGAGGGCGACAAATACCATCCAATCACCAAAGCGGGTGAACAGCGTGATACCGGCCGTCCGATACTGAACGTCCTGGGAGATAACGACCTCTTCGAGCGACTCAGTCACCAGACCGACGTCGCCTTCGGCGGTGATGAAAGTGGACTTGCCGGTGATCGCGGCAAGGATGAGGTCCTGCCCAATTGCTGCCGTATTGACCCGTGCCATCTCTATCAATTGGTCGGAGGCCGCAGCGTCGGGACCGTAACTGCTCTCGTTGGTAGCGATCACCATCAACTGTGCTCCCGCCAACGCCTCTGACCTGATGTTGCGGCTGAAAGCTCCCTCGAAGGAGATGACTGAGCCGAGGATCCCGTCCCGTAGCGGAAAGACAACTGCCTCTGTGCCCCGAACCATGTCACGCGGTACCTGGTCCAGTTGCGGGATAAAGCTCAACAATCCCCGCAACGGCACGTACTCGCCGAAGGGAACCGGGTGCTGTTTGTCGTAACGATCTACTTCGGTACCTATCGGTGAGTACACGATGTTGACGTTGGCAAAGGACTCCGCGTCAATCCCATGGGTTCCGCTCACCAACATGTAGGCACCGAGTCGCTGCGCCTCCACCTTGAGGATCTGGTCGACCTCCTCGTTGCTGATCGGGTCCGCCGGCGACCCGAAGGAGTTCTCCGGCCAAACCACGAGGTCGACGGTGTCACGCGTGATCGATCGCGAGAGCTCAAGATGACGGTCAAAGATGCGCTGGTTCTCGTTCTGGCAATGGGTCTGCGGACACGGGGAGCCGCCCTGGACGATCGCTGCCGTCACCACCGGGCCGTCCGCATGTGGGGGGAACAGCACACCCCCCAGAGCCAACATCACAACTATGACCAGCGGGTCCACCAGTAGACGCCATTGGGCAGTGTCTTCTACGACCAGGACCAGACCGGCGGCAACTCCAACCGCGAGCACGGTCCAGCCGCTGGGTCCGATCCACTGCACCGATCCAATGAGGCCCGGATTCCCTGCGGCGGCGTAGCCAACCGACCCCCAGGGGAAGCCACCCCACGGGAAATACGAACGGACCAGTTCAAACAGAGCCCAACCACCAACCGTAATCAGCCACCAGCGCCCGGCCGGCCAAAGCCGGAACGTCCAGATACCCAGGCCGAGCAGAGCAGAGAGAGACGCCAACCACAACGTGAGCGGGATCCAAGCCACCATCCCCAAAACGGCAATCCAAGAAAGTAGGAGCCCAAAGAACACCGCACCGTAAGTGAACCCCACTGCAAGCGCCCCGGCACCGGTCTCAACCCGCCGTAGCCCCCACAGAAAGGGCGCCGGAGCGATAAACGCAAGTAACCCGATGTCGAAA
>JAYEIP010000385.1:0-20629 GCA_034660155.1 Actinomycetota bacterium
GTCTTCGATAGGCACCACCTTGAAGGGGAACCCGGTCGGCGACGCCAGCGAGTCGGTGAACACCTCGACCTCGTTCTTTTTGCTCTTGCCGAGGACCTGAGCCTTGATCTCCGGGGAGAAACCTGATTCTTCGGAGTAGGCGAACGCGGTGCCCACCTGCACTCCGGTGGCGCCGGCAGCGAGAGCTTCTACGACTCGTTCCGGTTCGGCGTAGGAACCAGCCACCCAAAATGGCAATCCCACTGCAGCAATCGCTTCGAGGTCCGCCACGTCACGATCGCCATAGATGGGTTCACCCGCTTCGGTGACTTGCATCTTGCCGCGTGGCGGTGCGTTGTGCCCTCCCGCGGTAGGACCTTCGACGATGAAGCCATCAACCCGTCCGCTGGCCTTCCTTGACAACATGGTCGCCAGGACCGCGGACGAGATAATCGGATAAAAATCGGGGCGTTTCGGCCGCAATGGCTCACCGCCGCAGTATTCGGCAGGATCGAACCTCATGAAGAATGATTCGCCGGACGACGCTCCCTTGACATCGAGTTTCAGTTCGGCCACCTCGCCCTGGGCGAGCTTGTCGAGAATGCCCGGGATCTCCTTGGGAATGCCGGCACCCATTAGAACCGCGTCAACGTCTGCCAGCATCGCTCCGTAAAGTGACGGCATGTTCGGGGCCTGGACCTTCGTCAGGAGATTCATTCCGACCAGGCCGTCGTGACCTTCCTTGGCGAGGTAGACCTCGACAAAGGCGCTGAGGACGAAGAGGTCTTCGAGGTTGCGAGAGGGCTTCAGCCGCGCCATCGGACGGCTCTTGAAGCGTTCGCCCGTCGTCTTGCCGCCCGCTACGAAGTACCGGTCGAGCACTCGCTCGGCGACACCGGCGATTGGGAATTGCTCCATTGCCCGACGGACGTGCCCTTCGGGATCGCCTTCCTGTAAACGTCGTGCCAGAACCACATCGATGGCGACTCCCGAGACGACACCAAACTGCCCAAGCTGCGACACAGCTCGGGCGAGTCGCCAGTTCGACACGGCGACACCCATGCCGCCCTGGATAATGATGGGCAGATCCCGGTTTTGCATGGGCGGCATAGTAGAGCAGCGTGGCCCAAAATGGGACACCCGTTCGGAGTCAACCCGCGATCACTCGTGTGTCGCCCGTCAGCGGGTTCCGCTCTAGTTCGATCAGGTCTTCCAATCGCATCCGAAGCTCAGGCACATGGCTGACAACAACCACCAGCCTCTTGGAGTCATCCGCAACCAGCCGCTCGATGCCTTCCATTGCCAGATCGAGATGCTCCGGATCCAGCGTTCCGAATCCCTCATCGAGGAAAAACGCATCAAGCCTCCCTCCCGTCCCGGCCACCATTTCCGCCAACGCGAGAGCGAGTCCTAGAGATGCGAGGAATGTTTCGCCACCGGACAGACTGTCGGCACGCCGGGTGGCATCTGCGGAGGTGAGGTCGACAATCGCAAACTTATCGTCGTGAAAACGATAACGTCCTCCCGAGAGCCGCTGGAAATGTTCGCTGCCGAGCTCGGCCAGCCGTGACCGCTCCTCGTCGAGCAAGAACCGCACAAATCGGGAATCGGTGAGATCCGTGTTGATCCGACCAAATAGCTCAACTTTGTCGGCGGCGATTTCCTTCTCGGCGTAGAGCGCGGTCGCCTGATCGAGTTCCCTGGTGTCTCGATCAACCGACTCTTCGATCCGGTCAATACGGTCGGCCAGGACGGCCACCGTCGAGTTGAAGTCAGTCTCAATCCCGAGTTTGGACAGCAGCTCCGCCTGCTCCGCCTGGGTCTTAGCCAGATCCTGTTCAGCGGCTTGCCGGTCACGGCCGAGAGCCGCGGTTGCCTCTTTCCAGTTCTGTCGCAACTGCTCAAAAGCCACACCCAGCGACCGGGCGTCATCACCGATGGTGAGCTCAACGTCGAGCCGGGTCGCCAGCTCAGCCAATCTGACACCGAGATCCTGAAGCGCCTTGCCGGCTTCTTGCTCGTCGCGGATCGCCTGATCGTGTTGTCCCCGGATTTGATCGGTACTGCGTTGCGCCTCGACGCGCTCTGCGAGCACAGCATCGTACTTTTGGCGACGGACCTTGAGTTGGTCCGCGGGATCACCCCGTCCCAGGATCTTGTCGAGTCGCAGGGTGGTCTCCTCCAGGTCGCCGCGGACCCGGATTGCTTCTTTGCGGGCACCGCTGAGCTGAGTCTCAACTGCAGCTTTCTTGTCGCGAGCAGCCTGGAGCTGTTCCTTGGCGCGCTCTAGTGCGCCCAGGGCAACTTCGCGCGCCTGATCTACATCGGTTTTTGTTTGACGCGCTGCAGCTACCACGCGTCCTAACTCTTCGATGTGGGTCTCATCGACCGCGTCTGGAAGCTCGTGCACCGGCTGCTCGCAAACCGGACAGTCGCCGTGCAGTTCAAGTTCTGCCCGCAGCGTGGCGGCCATATCGGCGTGCCGGCCCAACTCCAACGCGCGCTCAGCCTCATCCACGATCTTGGCCGCCTCGATGGCCCGGCCCAACGAGCTGTCACGAGCTTGCTCAACCTCGGCAAGACGAGTGGCCGCCACCGTCACTGCGTCGCCCTCTTCTTCGATGCTGTCGATAAACGAAGCGATCCGTCGGTCGGTCGCGACAACGGCGTTCAGTTGCGGATCGGCCGCCGCTAGAAACGACGCAGCCTGTTGGATCTGTTCGGGCTCCCCTGCCTCATTCACCGCATTCAACGCCCCCTCGGCGGAGGCGAGTCGTTTCTGCGCTTCATCGAGCGAGGCGGCGAGTTCGATACGGCGTTCCTCAGCGGCGGCAGAGCGCTCGATGGAGCGCGTCGTAGTTTGTGGATCGGGCAATCGCCCGACGTGCTCTTCCAGAACGCCAAGCCTGTTGGTGGCGGTGACGATCGCGTGGTCCGCGGCTGCGGCCGCTTCAGCCAGCTTGGCGATCTGTTTGGACGCCTTCGCAAGTTTCTTCTTGCGTTTGAGCGCCTCGGCAAGCTCGAGCCGACCTGTAGCAAGCCTCGTTCTGACCTCGTCAGACTTCTCGAGTCGGATCGCCAGCTTGTCGAGGCTGTGAGCTGCTTGGTCGCGACGTTCCTTCGCCAGCCCTTTCATCCGGTCTACACGATCGTGGCCAAATACACCTTTGAGTACCTTGTCACGATCCGCGGGGCGTGCTTGCAAGAATTCGGCGAAGCGTCCTTGCGCCAACAGTATCGATCGCTCGAATGCGGCGAAGTCGAGACCGAGAAGCTCCACTATGCGATCATTGACCTCACCCTCCATCAGCAGCTTTTCTACAGGCTCGGTATCGGGATCATCGGAGTCATACCGGTAGAGGGCATGCTTGCTCGGGCCCTTCGCCCGGATCGAACGAGCGGCTTCCCAGATGTCGCCTTCCACCACGAATCGCAATACGACACCGGCATCGCCGGCACGCTGGTTGATCAGGGTTCTGGTTGCCGAGCCGATGCGAGGTGTCCTCCCGTAGAGGGCGAAAGCGATAGCGTCGAGAAGCGATGACTTGCCACTTCCGATAGGACCAACAATCCCCACCAGAGTCCGATCTCTGAAATCGAAGGTGTGATCCCCGGTGTAGGACCGGAAGTTCCGTACCCGCAGCTCAAGTGGCCGCATAGCCAACCTCCTCCATCACCTCGCGGAAGGCTTGGAGCAGCTCCGCCGGCGGCTCCACCCCCTCCTGCTGGAGGTAATACAGCCCGTACAGTTGATCGAGCGTCTTGCCGGCGCGGAGCTCCACCTCCGCCTCGGCTCGTGGATAGTCGGCCTTCACATGAACCAGGTGATCGAACTCTCCACGGGCGCGGTCCACCAGGCCCGGGTCGGGACCGGCCGTCTCGACAGTGAGATCCAGGTAGTTGTCGTGGATGTCGTCTCGCACCAGCAGCTGCTGCCATTCACCCTTGGCCCGGACGAGACGCCGCCCCCCGCTCAGCGGTATAGAGCGCACTGCGGCTGGCAACCCCGGCTCGACATCGACGATGACGACACGTTTCTCCTCGCCGGCTTCCCCAAAGTCCAGCTCGAGCAATGATCCGGCGTACTCAGCGGGCACCTTGGCGCCCGGTACCGGCTGGGGGGCGTGGATGTGGCCGAGTGCAACGTATTGAGGACCCGGCGGGATTACCTCAGAGGTTGCGGCATAGGCCTCGCCCATATGAAGCGCCCGCTCGCCGCGCGGTGCACCATGGCCGTGCACCTTGGCACCGCCAACAAGAAAATGGGCAACCAAGAATTGGACCGCGTCGGTACCGGTGAGCCCTCCGGCGTAGGTGGAGTAAGCCTCCGAAATCGCCCGCAGCCGGTCGGCGTACTGCTTGTAATGATCTTCAATGGCATCCCACACATGGAACGCGCGGCCCTCTCGCAGGAATGGGAAACAACTCACGACCGCCCTGCCGTGCGCCGTCTCCAGGTCCAGCACTCCTCCGGCATCGGGTCGCTTGATCTCACCCACCAGATGAATGTTCTGACCACGGAGGAATGGTGCCAGAGCCTCGAAGAAGCCAGCGGAGTCATGGTTCCCGGCAATCACGACAACGGGCCTCCGGCCGGAATCGCTGAGACGTACCAAACCGGAAAAGGCAATATCGAGTGCCTCTATGGGCGGGACGGGACGATCGAACAAATCCCCCGCGTGCAGCACAATGTCGACACTCTCGGCGTCGGCAATCTCGGCGACCTCTGCAATGACCTCCCGGTACTCGGCGGACCGGTCGTACCGACCGATCCGCTTGCCCACATGCCAGTCTGAAGTGTGGAGAGCTTTCACAGCCCGGCAAACGGGTCGGTGCCGCTGGTGTCGACCTCTTCTTTGCGGGTCGCCCATGGGGGGAACGGAAACTCGAGGACAAGCGGTACCGGCAGCGCCGGCTGACTCAAGACCATGGTGCCAGGCTTGAGCAATCGAGCTCTAGCGCGGGTCGAAGGCAACATCCACCCGTATTCGGAACGCTCCGCCTCCGCCGCGTCGAGCCGACCCGCCACCCGAAGCGCGGCGTTCTCCATCACTTCAGACGCAACCCGCGAAGCAGTCTGCTGCGCCCCGACGAGAAGCACCCCGAGAGAGCGCCCGCGCTGGGCAATGTCGATCAGCATTTCCTTCAGCGGGCTCGACCCTTCACGCGGAGCGTATTTATTGAGCTCATCGAGCACGATCACGGACAACGGCAGCCGCTGACCGGTCTGCTCCTTCTCCGCAAAGGTCTCAGCCAGCAACGCTCCCACCACGAACCGTTGGCCGAGGTCATGCAACGATTGGATCGCAACCACCGTCACTTGGGCCGACCGTCGGTCGATCCTCCGGCTATCGCCACTACGGACCAGATGGCCAAGCCGATGTGATGCGGCGTGTAGTCGCCGGACGAAGGCCGATACCGTCCCCGCCTGGACCCGGCCTGTCCAACGCTGGTCCGGCTCACCATCCTCGGGATCCACAAACTCCTCGACGGCCGCAACGATGCCTTTGAGATCAGCAATGATCCGCTCGCCCGGATTTGGAGTGACTCGCGCCCCCGGGGCATGGCCCTCCACCGGGTCGCGAAGCACGACTGCTCCGGGTCTGCCTTCGACATCAACGGCAAAACGTCGGAGCTGGGCCCGGACCCTCTCCTCGATAAAAGGTATCTGGTTACGGGTGTCGGTGGCATCGGTGAACAAGAAGCGGAGTAGCCCATCCTCGATGAATTCACGAGGTGTCCAGGTGAAGGCATCTACACCTTCTTGTCTGCCTCCCGTGTCGGGCACAACCACATCTCCGCTCTGCGCCCGCGGTGGCGCCCAGAATGAAACTGAAGGGAATGGTCCGGGTTCCACGCCGAGCCGCTGCCAGACCTCCGCCGCGGCGGGATCGAAGTAGCGATTGCCCTTGTCCAGCCACAACAGATCTTCGCCTTTAACGTTGAAGACCAGGATGCGGAGGTTGGCAGCCCCTTCACCGAGGACGTCGGGTCGAGCGGCCAGCAGTCTCAGGAAGAAGAGGGCAAACGAAGTCTTGGTGGCGACACCGCTGATGCCCGAAATCGACATGTGGCCGCCCTTGCGACCGTCGAAGAAGTCCAGGTCGATGTAGACGGGTTCGCCGTCGCGGCCAACGCCAATCGGTAGCGGTCGCCCCATCTCGTCGACATACAACGCCTTGTCTCGCTCGAGACCGTGGGCTCGCTCCACCTTCCCCCCTGGATCAGGCGATACCCACAGCTCCGGATCCACCCTGGTGATCGCGATCTCGGCGGATCTGACCTTGGCTCCGGGCAAAGTGCCCTCCACCGCGATGCGATGAGTGTCGCTCTCGAAACTGGCCCCTTCGTAGATGGCGGCCACCTCGGTGACCACTCCGTAGGTCCGCACTTCACCCCGCTTCGGAACCTGGGTCCGCACCACGACCAGATCGTCTAACTGGAGATACTCCGCATCATCCAGAACTACCCGAAACTCACGGGTCGAGGTGTGCTCGGTCCCGAGCACCCGCCCCACGCCGCTGTCCGCAGACTCCACGCTTTTTAGCCGCCCATCCTGATTGCTCGTCATCTCATGCCTCCACCGCCGCCGCGGCTACTGCGGACCGTAGCGCACGGTAAACGAATGCCGGGTCACCGAGCCTCCTTCGCAACTCACGCTCCAACGCTGCGATGGGAACCAAATTCTGTGGCGCCCGCGGGTCGATGTGAGGTTCGGATCCGACGAGGGGGAGAACCGCGGCCGTGCGATCGGCGATGACGCCGGCCCGTTCCAACGGCAAGGCCGAAGAAACCTCGCATCGCACCACCCCGGTCCAGGAGTGGCCTCCCTGTAGATCGGCGAGGCGTTGATACCACGAGTACCGGGGATAGGCACCACCCTGGCCGATGAGGAACATCGGCGTTCGCTCCCCCGCCCTGAGCTGACCCACGACCGGAGACCGCTGCAACGAAAGATACGGTGCCCGATGCGTCTTGATGAATCCGACCTTTACTGTCGCCGAAAGATCGTTGATCGGCCCGTCGGCAACAACGAATCGGCCGGCTTGCGCCAGCTCCTCCGACAGGCGAGCTTCTGCCTTCCGCATGCCCCCGTGAAAACGCTGGATCAACATTCCAGGGTCGCTGTCAGGGACCGACTCAGATCGATAGACAATCTGTGGATCTGCGACCGGGATCGGTGCCCCCTGGCCGTTACCAAACACGGCCAACCGATCGATCTGAAGATGGGTGAATTCGGAACGCCGCTCCACACGATCCCAAATAACGGCCCCAACCCCGTAGGTCCCGCAGATACCGGGCACCGGGCCTGCTGGCTCGTCGAGTGTCAGCCGGGCATCGATCCGGCGCACTCCGTCAACGAACGCCACCTCGGCCACCCCATCATCCACACCAACGATGGGTGCCCACGGCCCATCGACCTCGATGGTCTCGTCCACCTTGCTCGGATCGGCGAGATCATCGTCGGTTTCATAAGGACTTCCGTACTCCGGAGCCCAGCCTTCCACATAGAGCTGACCCATCGGGGCGATGGTACAGGCGGGTTGGGACACGAAAGCGACACGAACCCGTTATCCGCTGTGCCACGACGTCGGGCACCCCCGGATCGGCCACAATGGCCTCTCATGACAACTCCTTCGCAAGCACCTCCCGGCGTGGACTACGACCGCAAGTGGTTCGTGATGATCGCCACCGGGCTTGGCATCTTCCTCGGCACTATCGACGCCAGCATCGTCAACGTTGCCTTGCCGACGTTATCGAAAGAGCTCGATACGTCCTTTGCGACCGTGCAGTGGGTTGTGATCGCTTATCTGCTGACGTTGGCGACGCTGACGTTGAGCATCGGCCGTCTCGGAGACATGCTCGGCAAGAAACGTATCTACACGACCGGGTTTGCGGTCTTCACCCTTGGCTCCGTATTGAGCGGGATTGCTCCGAGTATCGAATGGCTGATCGGTTTCCGGGTGCTCCAGGCCGTCGGCGCCTCAATGATCTTTGCCCTTGGTATGGCGATCATCACCCAGGCATTTCCTCCGAGCGAGCGGGGCCGGGCCCTCGGCATCTCGGGGGCGCTGGTATCGGTCGGCATCGTGGTCGGACCGTCACTCGGTGGGCTCATCGTCGATCAATGGTCCTGGCGATGGATCTTCATCGTCAACCTTCCCATCGGCATATTCGGCACGCTCGCAGCCCACCGATTCATCCCCGACATACCGCCTCCGGGTGGACAAACATTTGACTTCAAGGGAGCGGCGGTCTTCTTCGTTTCGTTGTTGACGTTCATGCTGGGCCTATCGCTCGCCCAGGGCAGTGGTTTCGGATCCGGCCCGGTGCTCGCCCTATTGGCAACCGGCATCGTGGCAATGGCACTGTTTGTCATGGTCGAGCGCCGGGTCGAGCAACCAATGCTCGACTTGAAGCTCTTCAGCAATCGACTCCTCACCATCAATCTGTTGACGGGCTGGATGACTTTCTTTGCGATTGCCGGCCTCTTTATTCTGGTGCCTTTCTATCTGGAGAATGTCCTCGGGGCGACACCGCGGGAGGTTGGCTTGCTGATCGCTCCGGCTCCTCTGCTCCTCGGGCTATCCGCACCAGTGAGCGGCGCATTCTCCGATCGTGTGGGACCGCGAAGGGTTCTGGTCGTCGGGCTTGTCATATTGGTCGGCGCCTATTCGCTGATGTTGCTCCTCCGCCCGGACTCTCCGACCTGGCTGATCATGGTTGTGATGGCACCTGCCGGCCTCGGTATGGGCATATTCCAGTCACCAAACAACAGCGCGATCATGGGATCGGCCGCGGCCGAACGACTCGGCATCACGTCTGCAATGCTGACCATCACCCGCAATACCGGCCAGCTCACCGGGATCGCCGTCCTTGGCGCGGTCTGGGCCCTCCGGGTGTCCGCGCACTACGGGGCGCCGATCGACACCCAGATCGCCCCCGCCGCCGCACAGGCCGCTGCCCTGCGCGATGTGGGCGTGGTCAACACCACCATCGTCGCCATCGCCCTCCTCCTCTCCCTGTGGGGCCTAGCCGAAGAGCGCCGCACCCGTAGTCCGTAGTGCCGGTCTGCTAACCGTGGGCTGGTATCGCCGGAAACCGGGCACTCGAGCCCTGGGTTCGTAGCCCCCATTTCCGTGGGCCCCCAACCCTGGGTTCGCATCGTCAGATGCGGCCGATCTGGGTCAGGGTTCGCGTTCGGTGCGTCGGTCGCCGAGGCGGCCGCGGCAACGGTCGACGACCCGACGCAGCCGGATGAGGCGGGTGGACGAAGAGCTCTCGATAATGACAGGTTCGTTGTCGCGGGTGGGCGCGGCCACCATCCCAGTGGCCTGGTGTCGAAACAGGTCGTCCCAGCGGCGGTCGAGTAGCGCCAGGGAGTCCGCTAGGGGCACTGCGCGCAGTGTGCTGCGGCCCTCTACCACCTCCAGGCGCCGCAGCTTGGCTACGGCATCGTCCACCTCGAAGTCAATCTCGCCGTGGCCGTCGTCCCGGAGCCACGTCTCGACGGTGACGTCGAGTTCCGGCGCGGTCAACCCGCCGGGTGCGGCCAACAAGAAGCGGCAGGCGAGGAGGACCTCCACGACTTCCTGCTGCTCGGCCGAGGCGAGGAGGGTGTGGAGAACGCCGGGACCGGAGGCCAGGGTGCGCAAATTGAGGTTCTCGGTGAGGGTCTTGAGATACTTGAGGCGGCGGTTCTTCAGCTTGGACCACTGGCGGAACACGAAGGCTCCCAGTGTGACGACACCGCCGAAGAGGATGACCAGGGCAGCCTGGTCGATGTCGGGTTGCTCGTCGCGGAAGCCGAGCCAGGCCGCGGCCAACAAGAATATGAGGCCGAGGGTCGGCAGGAGTTTGGTGGCCAACACCGCGATACCTGAGGCTACCGCCGGAACCCCGATCAGCAAGGAGTCGACTAGCCGGAGCCCTGCCTGGGTTGAGGGCAGCAACATCTCGATGTCGGCCCGGGGCACGTTCTGGAACTGTTTGAGCGAAACGTGACCCGGGACCAGGTTTCGCTCAGTCGGGTCGATCTTGCGTTCGTCGAACCAGGCTTGGGCCTTCACCCGGGTGTACACCACCACCCGTTGGTCGACCGTGATCGTCTGTTCCTGTGACCGCAGCCCCAACCACTTCGGGATCTCAACCGTGTCCTGGTAACTCCCCCGGCGGTAGATGAGCATCTCGTCGTAGCATCGAGGTCCACCTCGAGCCGTAGCCCGATTAGTGATTCGCTGGTCAACGCCTCGTCGAGTTCGGCCATCGTGACCGTGGTGTAATTCGCCCCGTCGAGCAGGCCGCTGAGCTCGGCAGCCACCAGGGCAGCCGCCGCGGGATCGTCGCCGACTCGCTCCCACGCCTCGAGGATGATCTGCTCTCGGTCGTGGAAATTCGTAGTGGTACAGCGCTGCGACCAGCCGGCTGAAAGAGCGGAACTCATCGGGCCCATCATGAGCGTCAGGCCATGGCAAGCTGCAGAGATCCATCGTGAGCTGTCCGACACGCTGAGGTATAAATCGTTCCCGGTCCGTCATGGCGCACAGAGTAGGACTAGGACCCGGGCCCTCAGCGAGGCCTCAGATCAACTGGGTCGCATCGATCTGTCGATCAAGCCTCGTCGATCGCACGATCGAAGTTCTCGACCGTGGTGATCTTGCTGCCGGTTACCGTCGTCATCGTTCACTCGCAGCACGACGCCACGCAACTCGAACTTGAGTAGCTCGCCTCGCATTCCGACCATCGCGACCTCCTCACCAACGCGGAAGTTGTCGGCGAACACAAACGAGATGTAGCCGATGATGTCCCGGATGAACGGCTGCGCTCCAAATGAGATCGCCAGGCCGATGACGCCAAGGGCAGCGACGAGGGCACCGATGCTGATGCCCAGCGTGTCGAGGATTAACAATCCTGCGATCACGCAAGGACGACTCTCCGGGCTGTGGCCGCGACCTGCCGGAGCGACGCTATGCGATCGACATCCCGCGTTCGGCACGTGTGAAGAACCGGTTAAGTGCGATCTTGAGCGCGAGATTGGCGACGAGCGTTCCAGCCACAATTCCGGCGACCCGGACGCTTGTCAATGTTGACCCTTCCAGCATCATGCTCCCTCGACGACACCCGCGTGGATCTTGCGACTCTGCGCTGAACGCCCGCTGATGGCCAATGAACAAGTCACTCAGAATCGAGCCAATCGCTCGGCGAGCAATTCGTAGTAGCGGTCGGCATCGAGGGACATCATGACCTGGGCGTTAGGCTCGTTATCGGTGGTCCCCCACCAGTCGGCAACTGTCATGCCATGGCCTGCGCCCGGTTCCAATACGACCGATACGTACCCCTGGCGCGCCTGAAATATCTCAGGCTCGAGCAGGTAGGCAATCACCGTTGGATCGTGCAGCGGGAAGCCCTCGAAGCCATACCGGGACACATCGAAACGCTCGACAAAGTCGAGCATCGACGAGATCACATCCCCTACCGGCGAACCGAGAGCCCGGAACGCCGCTGCCCGCGGCGGTGTCGCCTGAGCCTGGTGGGTCACGTCTAACGGCATGATCGTCAGCGGCGCTCCGCTGGTGAAGACGGCATGGACCGCATGCGGATCCACGAACACATTGAACTCGGCCGTGGGCGTCACGTTGCCACCGGCATGGAAGCTGCCGCCCATGATCACAAACTCAGCGATCTTGGCCGCAATGGCCGGTTCCTTGACCAGAGCCATCGCCATGTTCGTCATCGGACCGATCAAACAAACCGTCACCGACCGGTCGTCGGCAGCCAAGAGCGTATCCACCAGGAAATCGACGGCATGCTCCGGTTCGACATCGCCCGTCGGTTCCGGGAGATGTGGCCCGTCGAGACCCGTTTCACCATGAACGTATTCGGCCGTCACAAGCTCGTTCACCATCGGCCGGGAACAACCCTGATAAACGGGCAAGTCGATTGCCCCAGCCAGCTCGCGTAGCCGCAACGCGTTGTATGTGGTCTTCGCCAACGGGACATTGCCGGCGACGGTAGTGAGCGCCAACAAGTCCAGCTCTTCGGGTGAAGCGATTGCGAGCAGAATCGCAAAAGCATCGTCGTGCCCCGGATCCGTGTCGATGATGATGGGCCGTTTTGTCAAGACAACCACTCCCCCACGTCGGCAGCGATTAGCTCACCACTCGTCCCAAAGCTGAGCAACTCGACAAGCTTGCCGTCAGGGTCAATCACCATTACTCCCGACCAGTGATCAACCAAATAGCCCGTAGCGGCTGAACCCTCTTGTGCCTCGTAGAAGATGTTGTAGCGGGCGGCGACGTCCGCAATCTCAGCGTCCGTACCTGTCATACCGACAAACGAAGGATCGAAGTGGTCGACGTAGGTTCCGAGGACCTCAGGCGTATCCCGGGCAGGATCGACCGACACCATGACCACCTGCACCATATCTCCGTCATCACCCAGCACCTCGATGGCATCCGCAAGCTCTGCCAGCGATGCCGGACAGATGTCCGGGCAGAACGTGTAACCGAAGTACAGGAGAACCACCTTGCCGCGGAACGCATCGATCCCCATCGGTTCGCCGGTATCGGCCGTGAGCGTGAACTGCGGCGCCTCCTCCGGGAAACTGAGAACCGTGCCGGTGAACTCGTGCGGCTCAGCAGCGAGCCTCGGCACGACGAACAAGGCAACGACAACACCAAAGAGTGCAGCAGCGGCAACAGCCGCCCAGCGCTTCATCGAGTTGATCTCCTTCTGCGACGAGCCGAACAGTGAGACAAGTTACACCTCACGAACCATGATCCGATCGCGACTCACGTCGCCGGTAGTGGTACGTCGCACAAATATCACTGCGCTATTCATGCGACACACCACTAGAGAAAGAAGTCAATGTCGTCGGCCATCTGCTCAGCGGTCCCCTCGAAAGGCAGTACCAGCTTGAGGAACCCGTCCTTGTCCACGACCATCACCGTCGCGGTGTGATTGATCAGATACCCGGTTGCGGCCGTTCCCTCTTCCTTCTCGTAATAGACCCCATAAACGGTTGCTACCCGGTTCACCGCCGCAGGATCGCCGGTGACTCCCATGAAATCGGGATGGAAGTGCTCGACGTACTCGGCCAGCATCTCCGGCGTGTCCCTCTCGGGATCGAGTGACACCATGATCACCTGCACATCGTCAGCCTTGTCGCCGAGGATGCCGACGGCGTCGGCCAGTTTGGTAAGGGTTGTCGGGCAGACATCGGGGCAGAACGTATACCCGAAATAGAGAACGATGACCTCATCGTCGAAGTCGCTCAGTCGGACGGTCTCGCCGTTGGATGCCTGGAGGTCAACGCGAGGCGCCCTTTCGTTCGATTGGATAACGGACCCGGAAAAGACATGTGGCTGTAGTCGGGGAAGGACGAAGTACCAGGCAAAGACAACCCCGAGGAAGGCAACACCTCCGGCCAGGAGAATACGCTTCAATCTCGTCGTCATGGGTAGCAGAGGAAGAAATGGGCCGCCTCATAGGCGAGGCCTGCGGCACCGTGGGCGTTGCGGATCTCCTCACCGAGGATGTCGAGATGATGCAGGATCTTGTCGGCGTCGGACGCGTTGGTTTGATATCGGTACTCGCCGCGAACTACGCCCCACCCATCGACCAGGACGAATGCCGGATCGAAAGAGAAGGTGCCTTCGTCGTTCTCCTCGTAGTAGGTCTTGAAGCCAGCCTTCACCACGTTCGCGAGGTGATCAGGTTCGGCTGTGGCAAATGCCCACTGCTCCCCGTCGGCGCCGACGCTGGTGGCATACGCGTCGAGAACCTCGGGCGTATCTGCCTCTGGGTCAAAAGAGATCGATACAAACCGAATCCCGACGTCATCGGCAATGTCGACCTCATCGAGGCGGGTCTGCACTTCGCGCATCGTCGCGTTCAGGGTGTCGCATAGTTCACCGCAGCCGGTGTACCCAAAGGTGTAGAGGACAATGTCACCTCGCACGTCTTCGGACGTCAGCGATTGCGCGTCCTGGTCGACGAGCAAGAACCCCGGCGAAAGCCTTATCCGCGGTAGCACCTGAATCGGTTCGAAGATGGCGAAGGCGAAAGCGGCGACGATGATCAGGACGGCCGGAATCGCCGATCTGATTATGAGCTTACGACTCACCGCTCTCCCTCCAACGCGTTCCAGGATTCAACTCCCGAAACGCTCGATATACTCCGCGATCGCACACACTCCCGGAAGTCCCGATGGTCCTTACAAAGCAGCCCAATTGGTCCCGCAGAGGATTGTTTAGCGTCGCGGTGACGATAGCTCTATTGCTCGCCACCGCAATCTCATCATGTGCTTTCCCCGAGGAAGTATTCGATGGCAGCCTCGACGGCGACTACTACGTCAACGGATTCGATCACCGCGGCGGCGAGTACAGCGGTGTGTTGACCATCACCACCACCGTCGGCTCCAACGTCTACGACATGCAGTGGATCGTGACCGGTTCCGTGCAAGAAGGAACCGGTACTGTTCAAGGCAATCGACTCGTCGTCGAGTGGAACGCCCTGCAGGGCTTCGACGCCCTGGCGCACGGCGATGCGGTGTACGAAATCAGCCCCGATGGAGAGTTGCGGGGCGAACGCACTGTTGCAGGGCAAGAAGGTACCGGCACCGAAGAGGCTTTCCCTCTCCGCTAAGTAGCACGCCAGAGCGAGCAACACGGCCGCCGCAGCGTCAAGAAGACAGACGGGCCAACAGCACCGCTTACTCCAGGGTGAGTAAGAACGCTACGAGGTTGTCGATGTCCTCTTCGGTCAACAACTCATCGAAGTTCTGCAGCATCTGCCCGGCGGGGAATCCCTCAACGACGTAAGCGTTGGGATCAAGGATCGACTGCCGGAGATACTCCTCAGCCGTCAGGCCCGGCACCCTCGCCGTCGCCCTGGAGGCGATCCCTGCGAACGAAGGCCCCACTAGAACGACTCCTTCGTCGAGAGAGTGACAGATGCGGCACCCTGCGTTGGTCCCCAGCGTGCCCTCGAGATACAACGACCGGCCCGCGTCCGACTCCGCTTCGATCGACGAATCGTTGATGGCGAGATTGAATATCTCACCAACCGCCAGCCCGATGGTGTCGTCAAACAGCACGATGACTTCAGCCGGATCGGTGCGGTCGAAGAGCGAGATCCGAACCCGGTGGGCCCCCGGTTCCACCGCAATCTGCTCGTAAGCGAGAGACGTATCTATGCCATCGGCTCCGACGACCGCGTATGCCTTGTCGAATACCGCCTCACCGTCGACCTCGACCAGAAGTCGTGGCGGTACCCCATCCTCGAGGGCTGGTTCCGTATCGGAGTAGCCCATGATGGGTGCCCCGGCGCGATGGTCCATGGCGATCGCGATCACCGAATCGTTTGCGGTGCCGGGGGTGAACCGAATATTGGTAGCGGCAATCGACACCAGCGTCACCGCCATGACCAGGGCGAGCACGGGAATCAGCCGCCGCAACTCAGGTTGCTCCTCGGGGTCGGCAATCGATTGGTTGCCAGGATTCTTGATCGCATCCAAGAACTGATCAGGAGCCACCCAATCGGAGGCAATAGCCTCATCGAGGTATCTGCGCTTGAGGCGGGGTACCCGATCGCGGTTGAGCCGCGCTTGCATCCACGTGTTCCCCTCACGATTCGCACAATCGCCCGGCGGACAGCCCACAAGCTGCACCTCGCCTGCTCCCGCGTCGATGGCGCTTCCCACCAGGCGCGGGTGAACCATCCCGATGCACGGCACCGGAACCACATGAATCATCCTCCCATCATTGAGGGCGACGCCGTTTTCCCCAAGATGATGTCTTGCGCCCTGGAGAGAGTGTCGCTCACACGTGATCACCAGGTGCGGCTGATCTGCGGTCGCGGAGAGACGGAGCACTTCGTCCCACAGTTCCTCCGCGGGCATCTCTCCGAGGGTCAGGGCTTCTTCGGGGCAACTCCCGATGCACACTCCGCAAGCGATGCAGCGATCCTCGTGAACTATCGCCAGTTGGCGATACTCAGCATCGTCGGAGCGGGGCACCATCTCGAGCGCATCGTATGGGCAATCGGCCACGCACAAGGTGCACCCGGTGCAACGGTCCTCGTGGACAACGATCGGGTCGAGAGGTTCCCGTCGCAGCAGCCATGGTAGAGCGGTAATCACGCCCGTCAGCACCAGGAACCCGCCCCACAGCACCGACGGCGAGAGTTCCAATCCGGCCGGCATGAGGAACAGATAGAAAGGGTCGAGTGGGAAAGTGCCCGGGAGCTTGTCGACATTGAGGGCTGGAAGCATCCCGAGTGGCCACAGGATCGAGGCAACGACGATGGCGCCACCGATAATCGTCATCCAGAATCGCGGCGGGAGGACCTTGGCCCGGCTCAGTCGTTTCAGGTGGACCCAGATGAGGACGCCGACTCCGATCGAAAGCCCGACATGGATGAGGAATATCAACAGCAAGAACGGCCAACCGGTAGCCGCAACCGGCGAAAGCAGATTGTCGATCAGGAAATCGAGCCCGCGGTTTGAGCCTTCGACGGCACGAGTGAAGACACCATTGAGGACCTGAGCGCGCTCGTCCCAGATAAGCCAGTAGCCGGTGACTCCAACAACCCACAACAGCACCATCATGGCGACCCCGGATACCCATGCCACCCAGCGGGCGCCGCGGAAACGGTCCTGGAAGAAAGTCCTCCACCCGTGGAGCAGTGACGTAACCACGAGCGCCACCGACGCATACCGGTGGATGGCCCGGATCAGTCGACCGACGAGGTTCGTCTCGAGCCGGCCTACCGCCTCGTAGGACGCCGCGAAACCGTACTGAAAGAACGCCGTGAGGTAGAGACCGGTTATGAACACGACTCCGAAGAGGAATACGGAGATGGTTCCTGTGTGGTAGAGCGGGTTGAGGCGTGGGGAGCCGACGACCTTGCCGACGGGACGCTCGGCCCGGAGCGTCAGTTTCTCCAATACCCGCAGTCCGCTCCGCACCTTGTTACGGGTCCGGAGCCGCCAATCGACAGAAGGCCCCTCGATGAATGGGCGTTTTGTGTTGTCGTCCACTGGGTCCTGCCAGCCCTTCAAGTCGCGTTCAGGCCCGGGAAACTCTCCCGGGCCTGGACGTGGTTTCTGGCTCTTCGGTGTTCTACGGCGTAAATCCCGGAGAGGTCGATTCAATGCCGGCGATCTGATCGAACAATTGCGGTCCGTAGGCGAGGATGATCAACACCGCCGTTGCGATCAGCCACGGCTTCCAACGATCCAACCACACCGGGGTGAGCTGCGGATCCTGCATGGATTCAGCGATCGGGATCTCAACATGCTCCCCCTGAGGAAGACGCTTCCGCTGAAAGGCGGTAAAGGCCACCACCGTCACGTACATCATGAGCCCGATGTACATGATCGATCCCCCCAGAGCGACCCGGAACAGATGTCCGTTCCACTCGGCTGGCACATATGGAGCCAGACCGAGCGGCGTCCGCCGCGGCGCTCCGAGTAACCCGACGGTGTGCATCGCGTTCGAGAAGACCAACATCCCGGAGAAATAGATCCACGAACTCGCTAACGCCCACTTCGGCTTCCAGAGCGGCTTACCGCTGATATACGGGACCAGCCAATACGAGATACCAAAGAAGGACAGGGTTGCTGCCGAGGCAACTGTCAGATGGAAATGCCCCGGCACCCAGCTTGTGTTGTGGAGAACCAGGTTCAGGCTATAGGAGGCGTTGGCAATGCCACCGATGCCACCGAAGAGGAACAGGATTCCGGCCAGTAACTGGGCTGTGACCGATGCGTCCTTCCACGGCAGTGCCCGGATCCACCCAAAGAGACCTTTGCCCCCTCGCTTGCGAGCAGCGTATTCCAACCCTGCGACCACAGTGAAGAGGGTCAAGAATGACGGAAAAGCAACCCCAAACGTGAGGATGGAGTGAATGAACTTCCAACCCGACGGGACACCCGGATCCACGAACTGATGGTGAAAGCCCAGAGGTATGGACAGCACCAGGAACAGCCAGAACGCCAGCCGCGCCAGCGAATCGCTGAATAGCTTGCCGCCTGCTTGCTTGGGCAGCATCCCGTACCATGATGCATAAGCCGGGAGGAGCCAGAAGTACACCAGAGGGTGACCGGTAAACCAGAAGAAAGTTCGGGACAACTGCGGGTCAATACCGCCGGTCCAGCCGAATGTCCAGGGAAGAATCAACCCGAGGATCTCCGTAGCGATTCCCAGTGTGGCGATCTGCCACATCACCATGTTGATCACGACGGCGAGGACGACGAACGGAGTTCGCGTTTCGCGGTTTTCCTTACGCCAGCTCCACAAGGTCAGGTAGAAACCCCAGCCTTCCGTCCAGCTTCCAACGACCACCAACACGAGACCGATGTAAAACAGGGTATCTGCCTCCATCGGGGGGTAGAACGTGTACAGGACGCTGGCTTTGTTGCCCAACAGCGGCACTGCGGCGGTGACGAGACCGACGACCATCATCCAGAAGCCGATCTTGTTCAGCAGCGGATGTGTCAAAGGTCGTTTTAGACCGCGGATGACGACAAGCGTCGTGAATCCCGTTATGAAAAACGTCGTCCAGATCAGCGCGTTGAGCACGCCGTGGAGCGTCAACCCCTGATAATAGGAATTGATCCCATCGAGCTTGATGAACAAGAAGTCAAGCTTCGGGTACCAGTTCACGCCGGCATGCTCGAGTGCCTGGAGCGGGCCGAAAAGGCTACCGATTGTCAGTGCCGAAACGGCGAAAAGGATGTGCCAGCCGACGAACCTCTTGTCTGCCTTGGTCAGTTCGTAGACAGGAGTCTTGGTTGTATTTGTAAGCACGCTGTCCTCCTTTCTACGGGGTCGCCGTGACAGAACCGAACATCACCGCATGCCCGAGACCGCAGTACTCGGTGCATATGTAGTCGTAGGTTCCCGCCTCGGTGAAGGTGGCGGTCAGCTTGGACACCTCACCCGGGATCGCCATGAAGTTGATGTTGGTGTGCTCAATCTTGAATCCGTGCTGGACATCAGTTGACGTCACATAGAACGTCACCTCCGCCCCTACCGGGACCTCGACGGTGCTGGGTTCGTAGAAGAACCTCTTGGCGACGATATAGACGTCGTACTTCTCGCCGGCGACGATCTCGCGCACCCCGGGCTCGGACCATGGCGGCGCATCCTGGATTGTTTGCGGATTGACTCGCTGCTCGTTCGTCGGAACCTGGATTCCGAGCATGAAGCCGGCAACCGTCACGGCAACGATGAACACGCCGAGCACGACGATCGCAGTGCGGATCCAGGCCTTCTCGGTCGGATCTACGTGTAGCGGTATCTTCTCTTTGGTTTCCGGAGCGCTCACGTAGTAGCCCCTCGTGCCAACAAGATGACGTACAGGCTGAACCACATCAGCAACAGCATCACTACAAATGCGGCCAGAAATGCGACGGTGCCTCGCGGCTTGAACTCACCCTGGACGTCGGCGCTGCTATCGCCTTCGACGGTCATGGTCCCTCCCACTCGCTCAAAGGTTTGTTTTCCCACATCAAGAGCCGCAAACTTCCCACGGCTTGTCGCATCGTAGAGGGTCATCCGACCCGATGTCGAAACTGAAGTTCCTGACCCCAGGGATCCGGCCGGCAGAAGATCCTTCCCCGGGTCCCGATCTCGACGACCCGGACTAACCGACCGGGAGGACCAGCGTCACCGTGGTGCCATCATTGCTGCTCTTGACCGCCAGCTCTCCCCCAACATCGGCCGCCCGCTGGCGAAGATTTGCCAGTCCCATGCCCTCGTAGCTCTTGTTGGCGTCGAACCCGTGGCCGTGGTCGATAACAGAAACAGACAGGTTGCTGAATCCTCCGGTTACCACGACTCGCACCAACGGGCTGCCGGAGTGCCGCAAGGCGTTGCTGGTGGCTTCCTTGATGATGTAGAGCACGGCATCGGCCATGTCGTTGCTGAAGCCGTCGACCACCGCATCGATCGTCACTTCGATCTCTGCGGAATATGGCTCAGCCAACTCCTCGACCAACTCGGTCACCTCAATCTCAAGATCACGGGTGTGGGTCGAAGGCTGGCGCAGGTTAAAAATGAATTGACGGAGAGATGTGATGCAGTCATCGACACGCTCCACCTGGGTGCGGACTGTGTCCTGCGCGCTCTCTTCGGCCAACGAGTCTGCAAGACCCTGCAACGACAGTCCGACGGCGAATAGATCCTGGATGATGTCATCGTGAACGTCACGGGCGATACGTGCTCGGTCCTCGGCAACAGCGGCGTCGCGCAGCCTGCGGTGGATCCGGACGTTGGCTACTGCTGAACCAGCGATGATCGACAGTGTCTCGATGGTCGCCTGGTCGTCGTCGGTGAATCCACCCGGCTTCTCCGTCAGATAGATGTTGCCGAATACCTCGTTACGAGTCCGCAATGGCACTCCCAGGAACGAGTCCATTTCAGGGTGGTGCTCGGGGAACCCGGCGGAATCGCGGTGGGAGGCTATATCCGCCGTGCGCACGGTTTCGCCACGGGTAATGGTCCCGAGCACCCCCAACCCCAGTGGAAGGTGCCCGATCTGCTCTGCCGTGTCCGGATCTATCCCGCGATGGATGAAGTCGACCAGAAACCCGTGAGAACCCACCACTCCGAGGGCACCGAATTTCGCTCCCGTCAGGCCAATA
>JAYEIP010000386.1:0-20534 GCA_034660155.1 Actinomycetota bacterium
CCGACTCCAGCTTCTCCGTCGGCATCGTGCTGCTGGCACTTGGCGGATCCGTTGCCGCAATCGCCCTGGTGCCGAAACTCGCCAAGCTGAGCAATCTGCTCAGGCCCCTTGGGATCGGGCTGGTCGTTATAGGCGGTCTCTTCATCTACCAGCTAGCCAGTGACCCGATCCTGGATCTCGCCGACTACCTCGGTGCGGGATCCGTCGTGGCCATCGCCGCCGGGGTCCTAGTACTCACCAAACGGTGAACGAAATGGTGCTCGCGGTATGGCTCATCTCCAAAGGATTCAATCCATCTGCCATCGTTGACGACACAGTTCGCAGGATGCAACTTAATCAGGCCTCGACGACACCCTCGCGGATGGCGAACCGCGCCAATTCGACCCGGTCGTGAATCTCGAGCTTGTCCATAACGTGCATGATGTGGTGCTGCACGGTCTTGACACTGATGCCCACCAGATATGCAATCTGTTTGTGTGACAGCCCCCTGGCAACGTAGGCCAGGAATTCCCGCTCGCGTCCGGTTAACGACTCGAACCGGCTCCTCGTCCCGTTACCGAGCCGAACTCCCGACGGATCGATGACTATCCGGTCGCACACCGCCGGAGAAAAACTAGTGGCCCCTCTGTGAACTTTCCGGATGGCCTCGACGATGGCCGCCGGGGGTTCCGATTTGGTGAGATAGCCGGAGGCCTCAGCGCCGAGAGCCTGATCGATGTAGCAGTCGTGAACGTACGCTGACAGAAAGATCACCTTGGTCTTCGGTGACATCCTGCGCACACCGCGAGCGGCCTCAAAGGCAGAAATCCCGGGCATGTCGATATCCAGCACCACTACGTCGGGTTGTGCGGTGGCTGCAAGTTCGACTGCGTCGTCCCCACATGGGGCCACACCGGCAACCGTCATCCCCTCCCTGCTCAGAAGCTCATACAGCATCTCCCGGACCAGAACATGATCGTCGGCCAGAACAACCGAGACACCCATCATTCCACCGGTGCCGCTTCCACCAGGCTTGCCGCAACCTCGACAAGTCTGGCCATCGTGAAGGGCTTGCGGAGCACTACTGCAATCCCCTCGAGTTCATCCTCAAGGCCGGGTGCCGGAGTGCCCGTGATCACAATGACGGGTGTCGCCACGCCTTCTTCTCGCAATTGTCGCACGCAATCGACCCCACTTGGAGGTGGGATGTCCACATCAGCGATAAGCAGATCGAACGAGTCCCGAGCTTGCTCGAACGCCTCGAGGAACTCCTCTCCGCAGGTCGCCTGTACAACGCCGAATCCGGCAGCCTCCAGAGCTTCGGCGATGATCTCCCGGACGTGCTGGTGGTCCTCGACCAGCAGCACGTGCTCATCGCGGTCCCGGTGACGACGGGGGTTCGGCGTCCGACAGAAACGACGGATAGGACAGCTCGATTTCCGCCAGAGCGGCTGCGACGTCTCCGGCGCGGATCTGCTCTGCCAGCGCCGTGGTATTCCGGGACGGCGTCATACCGAGTTCCTCCTCAAGACGTTCGACCATCACTTCGTAATGGGCAAGCGCCCCGGCGCGGTCGCCCATCGCGGCCAGCAGCCGGAAAAGGCGCCGATGGTCTCGTTCATCCCAGGGATTGATCTCGGTCAACCGGCGCGCCGTGCCCAGCGCTCGCTCGGGCTCACCCGAGCGCTGATGGTGATCCGACAGGCGTCGCAACACCAAGACGAGATGTCTGCGCAGCCGTTCCGCGGTGACCACCACCCACTCGTCCCACGCGGCCCCCGCCCGGATGTTGAGCCCATCTAGAAACGGACCACGCCACAGGTCGGCCGCCCGTTGCCAGTTCTCGACTCCTCCCGCCTCATCAGGTGATGTCGCCGCCAGCCGTTCGAACTCCACCATGTCCACCCAGACGTCGGTGGAGTCTCCGATAGCGACGGTGTTCGATCGGCCAAGAGGAGACTTCGCTCGCTTCCGGAAACTCCCAGCGTGCGCCGCAGCACCGCCAGGGTATGACGGAGGTTGCTGAGAGCGACGCCCTGCCGCCGATCCGGCCACAGCATCTCGGCCAGCGTCGCCCGGGAAGACCCCCGACCGGATTCGCATCCCAGGTAAGCGAGCAGCGCCCGCGCCGTGTTGGCCTCGAAGTCGACGACCGGCGCACCGTCACGAATCACTTCGAATCCGCCGAGGAGTCTGATCTCTAGACGCGCCACGATTGCTCCACTCGGGCTGTCACCCTCCAAGCGTACGTCAATCGCCCTCTGCCGACCAGGGCACCGTTCAACTGTTCGAATCGCCTACGACCCTGGTCGTCTCATCCTCCCGCCTCGAACCAGTCGGGGCTGCGGCCGACGACTTCCTCGACCTAGTACCGAGAGAGGATCACATGCGAATCGACTCATCTGTTTGCCGCCGCCGGAATTACCTCGCTCGAGGGTTACAACGCCCAATGGGGTGTCCGCAGGACCGGCATACTTACGGCGATCCTGGGCTATCACAGACCGATCGCCGGAGGCCGCACAGCCAGTTGACAGAAACCCCGGCGGGCATTGAAGACTCCCCTTATCTCTAGGGGGATTCTTGTTGTGGGCGCTACTGGGATCGAACCAATGACCTCTGCCGTGTGAAAGCTCTTGGGGCTGTTTCAACGCGCCCGGATCGACGGGCGGTTTCGCAAGAATCCCCCGTTCAGAGGCACTTTTTGACTCGCGTCATCTTTCGCTGTCTTGCGTCACTTTTCATCGTCTTGTGCACGCGGTGTGCACGCGACCCACGGCCTCAGTCGTGTTGGCCATGCTCACAACCGCCGGTGGACTTGATCAGCACGGCGATACCGAACCCTGGTGGGCCACGCTCCGTGGCCCTTCTGATGCGCACGGCATAGGATGGGAGGAGCTGGAACGGTTTGTGCAGTCCAACCCTCGGAACCCACGGTCTTGTCAAGCCGTTGACAAGGAGATGAGCGTGTCAACGCCCCGGTCGTTCGTCTGGCTATTCGTAGCGGTGCTGGTCGGCGCCGCGTGCAGTCCGTCGGGCGATAAATCGGCGACCCCAACGTCGCTGTCATCGTTAGCTCGTAGTTCAAATGAGGTGAGCGGCAAGCGCCATTGTCGGTCTGCGCTGCACAAGGCATCGGTTGCTGTAGTAGCGCTCTTGCTCGTTCTTTCGCAGCAGCATCCGCCCCACCGAGAACTGCTAAACGGCCATCGCAGGTGTACCCGAGCAACTGGGCGCGATACGCTGAGATTGTGAAACGCGGTCTTGTAGCTTGTGCTTTGGCCTTGTTGCTGGTGTCCTGCGCTACCGATGGGCCCCGGGCCACGTCCAGGCACGGACCGGAATCCTCCTCACCATCCACAACGGCAGCACTCTTCCCAGCGAACTCGCTGGAACCATCACCTCCGATCCGGCTTGTGTTTGCGGGTGATGTGATGCTTGGCAGGAACGTGGCTGATGTCGTCGACTTGGACCCCGACGGGCTGTTCGAAGATGTGCGCTATGTCGTTGCGTCGGCCGATATCGCAGTCGGCAACCTCGAGTCCCCGCTGACACTTAGATCTCAGGTCGTGGAGGGCGAGCAGCTGATTGCCGATCCCGATTCGGCCCGGCTGCTCAGCGACGCCGGGTTCGACGCCATGGGGATTGCCAACAACCATGCCGGCGACGCCGGGTCGGAGTCGGTGCTGGACACTATGGTCGCCCTCGAGGCGGCCGCGGTGGTTCCGATTGGCGGTGGATCCACAGCCGCGGAGGCCGTCGCACCGAGAATCATCGAGCGGGCCGGGGTGCGAGTCGCCTACCTCGCCTTCGATGCCACCGGTCAGGGGCTTGTCGCAGGCGAGAACGCCGGCGTGGCACCGTGGAGCGTTGCCGCCGCACAAGCAGCCGTAGCAGCGGCAAGAGAGGCGGCTGATGTGGTGACAGTTGGGCTGCATGGCGGGATCGAGTACTCCACCGCGACCGATCCGCAGTTGCAGCGCCTCGGCGAGCTCCTGGCACGGTGGAACGTTGACGTTGTTTGGGGCCACGGCCCTCACGTGCCCCAACCAATAGAGGCGATTGATCCTGACGGTGATGGACGCATGACGGTGGTCGCCACCTCTCTCGGCAACTTCATTTTCGATCAGTCACGTCGATCGACAACGCAAGGAGGTGTGCTCGAGGTCCTGGCGGGCCCCGATGGGGTAGCGGCCTGGCGCATGGGTACCGCAGAACACGAAGACCTCCGAGTTCATTTCGAGGGGTGGGAACTCCCTAACGGCGACGCCGTTCTACTTGGCAGCGAGTGGTGGAACCTGCCGTTTGCACCCGCCGTAGACGCTGAGCCGGAACGGCCCGACGCGTCGCAGTTTCCACACGGCACCGTTGTGGACGCCGCTCAGGCGGACGTCACCGGTGACGGCGTCGAGGACGTTGTCGTCGCGTACCGGCACCCCTTCCGCCCAAATGCAATCAACGACCTCTATCCGGATCACGACTTTGTGGATGCCAACGGCGACAGTGCCCACATCGGTGTCTTCGAGCCTGGGAGCTTTCGGCCCCTGTGGGGAGCCGGCACGCTCTTCGAGCCGATCGAGCTGGTTCTGCCGTGCGATACCGGCGTGGCAGTCGGCTACAGCAACCTCGATGATCGCACGGTGATCGCCTCCGGTGCCCTCACCTGGCGCTACTTCGGATTCGCCGCTGCCCCAATCCTTCCGGGATCTGCCGTCTTGGGCTGCAGCGACGTCGACCAAGATGGTCGAACCGACCCGGTTGTGCTCGACGCTCCCTAGGCGCCTGGTGCTTCCTGCCATACGATGGGGGGCATAGGGAATCTGACCGCTCGAGGATCGGGGACGACAATGAAGCGGACTCTGGCCACCCTTGTCATTTGCACACTCGCGGTCTCGTGCACTTCTGACGCAGAGGAGGCGACCACGACCCAACCGGTCTCGACGACCGCGGCACCCGCAACGACATTGGCAACCACTACTACCGTAACGGCGCAAACGACAACGACGGCCCCCGCAACAACGACGACGACAACAACAAATCCGCCGCTAGATCTGCTGGCCGGGGCGCAGCCAAAGGTCCTGCCGGCGTTCGCCGCATTCCGGCCAGTACCGCTGCGTGCGGATGCGCCGGCCTACGACGGTCCGGACCAGCCAACATCCATGAGGGACGTACTGGTGCCCGCCTCTCTGGACCTGGGGGCCGGGTCTGTTGCCGCCTTGTTAGACCGTGGGTTTGCCATCGAGCCCTCGATGGCGCCCGAGTTCCACCTGGCGTATCTCAGCTACGGGTATGAGGACGATGTCTACTTCGTGACAACCGATGTTGCGTATCACTATCTGCATCTGGTGTTCAGCAAGGTGCTGCGGGGTACGGAGGAGTTTCGCCTGCTTCCGATTCTGGAAGACTTGGTGACGGGTCTCCTTGCCGAAGCCGAGGCGCAAGAGGACGAGTTGGCCGGATCGCCGCTCGCCGACAGCGCCTCCCGGGTCACGCAGCTGTATCAGGTCGCCGGGGCACTGCTCGGTCTCGATGTAGGCACTCTGGGTCCGGTTGCCCAGGCGGAATTGGATCTAGCGCTTGAGGCGCTCGAGATGACAGAGTCCCCGACTACGTCCTTCGGAGTGTGTGACCCTACCTTGTCCGCCGACAACTGTGTCGACTACAGCCTCTTCAAGCCGCGCGGGCACTACACCCGCAGCGAGGATCTGGAGCGATTCTTCCGGGCCATGTCGTTGCTCGGCCAGGCATCGTTCTTCCTGTCTGGACCCGAATCGGCAGAACTCGGAGTGCTGGCTGCGCGCACCTTCACACCCGAACTCATCGAGCGATGGGAGCTGGTCTACGAACCGACTGCGTTCCTTGTCGGAGTGGCCGACGACTTCACCCCGATCGAGGTCGCCGTCGCAGCCGACCAGGTGATGCCGACTTGGCGCGAGGACCCTCAAGTCATCGCAGATTCGAGTGCCGTGGCCGATGTCATTGCCGCCCTAATGGCCACACGCAGCGTGCAAATCAACCCGGAAGCAGCCGCCATTCGCCTGATGGGCGCCCGCTTCGTCATCGACTCATGGATTCTCGACCAACTTGTCTACCCGTCGGTCCCCCGGAATACGGCGTCGCCGCTCGACCTTGCCGCTGCTTTCGGGTCCGACCGGGCATATCAGCTCCAGGAGGAGGCCGGCACGACGAGCATCGACGGCTACGACGAACAGCTGGCCAAGATGCAAGACTTCGTCGCCGATCGGCCGGCCGAGGCCTGGGCGGCAACGGTCTACGACGCATGGCTCTATGCGCTCGAGCCGATGTGGGCCGAGCACGGTGCAGCGTTCCCCGAGTTCATGCGCTCCGAAGGGTGGGCAACCAAATCACTGCAGACCGCGCTGGCCTCGTATGCGGAGCTGAAGCACGACACGATCCTGTACGCCAAGCAATCACATTCTGCTGAAGGTGGCTTCCCACCGGCACAGTTCGAGCCGCGTCATTGGGTTGAGCCGGATCCAGTTGCCTTCTACCGGATGCTGGCCGTGGTGGCTCTCCTCCAGGACGGCCTGGCATCACGCGGGCTGCTAACAGCGGAGGATGACGAGACTCTCGACGAGATCGCGACAATGCTCGAGCGCTTTGGCCGCATCGCCGAAGATGAACTCGCCGGCGAACCTATCAACGATGCTGACAACCAATGGCTGGCTGGCATCGGATCGTTGCTCGAGGCGTTGTGGGTCCGCACCTCTGATTGGAACCCCGACCTTGGAGGACCGTCGCCTGCTGACGAAAAGGCGGCACTGATCGCGGACATCGCTCGCAATGCACAGGGGTACCTCGAGATCGGCACCGGTTGGATCGACACGATCTATGTGCTGGTGCCAAACGACCAGGGTGGGTTCCAGGTGGCCTCGGGCGGCGTGTACTCGTACTACGAGTTCTGGCAACCGGCCGATGAAGGGCGACTCACCGATGAGGAGTGGCAGCAGATGCTCGAGCAGGGGAATGCGCCAGCCCGGCCGGCATGGCAGGACGCGCTATTTGCTGGAGCGGCGCCCCCCTCGGAAGCGTGTGAGGAACTCTCCGGAAGCTATCGGGAGCTAGTTGCGGAGTTCGTCTTGGCAGGTCTGCCCGCCGAACTGGACACCGACGGCAACGGTATCCCCTGCGAAGCAGAGTTCCCCGTTGGGTCGAAGTCGTTCTTTGACCCCTTGCGTTGGGACGATCCCGGTCTGTTCTGTCGCGACTTGAACGAATGGGACTACTCGTACGAACAGGCGATTGCCTACTGGCTCATGGAGCAGGCACCCGACCGCATGGATGCGGACAGGAACGGGATTCCCTGCGAAACCGTTTATCCCGTAGATGAGATCGATGACTTCTTCGGTCGCTAGCTCCGGGTCCGAATGAGGTGAGCAATATGCGCAACCGACGTTCGGGTTTGCGCAAAATGTCGGTGACGGCCACAGCAGTAGTGCTCGTACTGACAGCCTGTAGTGGGGACGAGGAGTCCAGCGATACCTCCACGACGACTCACACCACGGCTCCACCTCCGACGGCACTGAGCAGCAGCAGTGCACCTCCTGCGTCGAGTGACACGACGAGTACGACAGCCGCAGCCGGACAGGACTGGGAGATTGGCGAGACGGTGCTGGTCACGTCGGATGACGGCGTTTACCAGATCGGTGCGGAGGGCGACGTCACGCCCCTCGTGGCGGGTCCCGTTGCGTATGCCGTCGACGACACTCAGGGCGGGTTGCTGTTCCAGGTCGGCCGGGGCCGGAGCTGGGACGATGTCGACCAGTGGTCGACCGTCGTCTGGTGGATCCCAAGGGGAGCTTCGAGACCCCAGGAGCTCCTGGTTCCGACGCCCGGAACCGACCACTCGCTCAGTCTCCATGACGCCTATGCGACCGACGAAGGCTTTGCGGTTCTATACACCCGGCACGAGGGCGTGACGCCAGAACTGGTCGATCGATTGCGACGGTTTGATGTTCCGGCTCGGCAAGTGACAGAGCTGTACTCGCAGGGAGCGTTTGAGGCGGGATTTGGGCAGGTATCGACCAATGGTGAGTTGATCGCCGGCGTGTTGTTTGGCCAAGTTGGCTCCGGGTGCTTCATATATGACCTCGATGGGCAACCGACCCATCTCGTTCCGTCGTGGCGCAGTGACCTGGACCTGACGTCCGATGACTACGTGGAAGGGTGTCGGTTGTCTCCCGATGGCAACCGACTCGTGTTCGAAACTGAGGAATACGAGGAAAACACACTCGCATCGACCACGTTGCACGTTTGGGATCTCGATGCGGGTACCGAGGCAACCAGGTTTGTGATCCCCGTCGGCGCCAGCGTCGCCGATGTTTCGGCTACCTGGGTCATGGCAACGTTGGCAGCCGATGATGGACTGCAGGCTCACGTGTTCGACCTCAATGCGCCCGAGCAGGATCCCGTCGCACTACCCATCCCAGGGATGGCGCGCTTTGTCGACATCCCGGTTGACATCGAAGTGCCGGTACAGGTCGGAGCCGGGCCCAACTACTACCGATACGGCGATGATGGGTTGTATCGGGTGGTCAACGGTGTCGAAACGCAACTAAGCGGAGACTCTGTGTTCCGTGCATACGACGACCTGATGGGCGGTGTTGTCTACCGCCATTCGTACGACGAGTCACGCGATGTTCTATGGCTCGGAGCCAATGCGGATGGACCCAAATCCCTGTCCGTTACTGGCGTCTGGGATGCGGCGCTGGTCGACGGGCAGCCGATGCTCCTTGTGAGCGCGGCCGACCCGGAGCGGGAACTCTGCCCTGATCATGACTTCGGTGATCCAGTAATGCTGCATGACCTCGCAACCGGAGACCAAACCTTCCTGCACTGCCACGAGGAAGGCCCAGACGGTGGCCTGAGCACCTACGGGACCTCGCTCGGCGCCGACATGCTCGTGAGCGTGGAGTGGGTTATGTCGACGGACAGACGCATCGTGTTCCAGGATCTGTCCGGCCAAGAGATGACGGTGGAAACCAACCCCGTTGCGGATCCATGTTTGCCGTGCCACCTGAGTGTGGAGATCTCTGACGACGGCGCCCTCCTGGCCTACTCCATGTGGCCGACTGGGTTCTGGCCCCTGCCCGACGATGATCACGAATCCGCCTACGAGACCTGGAAACCGGCAGCGGAGACCATACCGGTGGAGGTCGCAGTCCTCGACCTGGATAGCGGCAGGGAGATGTGGCAGACGACTCTCGATCCGGGTATTCGACTGACGGACTTCGACGGACGCCACCTTGTGGTCGGGCAGAGCTACGCCGTCGATTTCGGCAGGACCGGAAGCGTCATCTACGACACCTGGGGCGTGCACGAGCCGGTTGAGGTGGATGGTGATGCAGTGCTGATCCGCCAAACGCCGGAACTGGTGCTGCGCCACGACGGTCTAGGTGTCGTGTCCTTCGGTGACCCCGTCGGCGGGTAATGGCCGTCCTGACAGAACAGTTCGGGGCGCCGACCAGCGACAGACTGTACGAGTCACCATTTGAGGTCCCTGCCGAGTGGAGCCGCGGCGATCGAGGACCGGACGCTTGCCATGTAGCTGCGGCCGGCAACATCTGCTTCGACTACATCCGGTTCGTGTGGTGGGAGAACGCGAGGCTCGGGGTGCTCTTCTCGGACATAGAAGCCAATCCTGAGGTCGCTCCCGGTGACGACGGCTACTGGATGCAAGTCCACCCGAGTTTCCAGGGCTACGGCTACAGGGGAAACGATCAGGGTGCATCGTTCTACACCGTTCATGGCATCACTGTTGGCTCTACGGCCGAGGATCTACTGTCGCTAGGCCCAACCGTGTCGTTCAACTGGACACCATGCGGAAACCAGGTCGAGTTCACGATCTCCGACCCGGGACAAGCCGTCGAAGGCTCGATCCGCGGCTTGCTCGACGACCAAGACTTCGAGACGTTCGAGGAATCCGGTATCCCCAACGAGGGCGCCAAGGTTGTGTCGGTTAGAGCCGGACAAGGCAGCTCATGCTGAGCGCGCGATACTGGAGATATGTGGGGTAGGCAACCCCCCCATGGGCATGCCGACACCCCGCAGAATGGAGGCATTGATGCGAAGGGCGCTCAGCCTTCTTGTACCCATGGTGCTGATCGTGGCCGCCTGCACTGGTGACGAGGGTGGCGAGACGGCGACTAGCACGGCACCGCCCACGACCGCACCCTCGCTGGCGAGTACTACCGCTTCCCCAACCACGACGCCGGGCCCATCATCGACTACTACGACGACGTCGCCCGCTACGTCAACATCGATCGACGCCACCTCGCCACCCCCCACAACCGGCGACGCCGTTGCTCTCGCTCAGGCCCGCCTCGATGCGCTCTGGTCGGCGGATCCTGCCAACCCGTACGGCGCTCTCGAGATCCGGTGTCCCGATGCGGATCGACCGATCGCGATAGGTGACGTTCTCATGTGCCAAGGGCTTGACCGGAGCCCAGCTGCAAGTGACATCCACAACCTCGCGTTCCTGGTACTCGATGACGACGGCGCAACCTCGATGCTGACAAGGGGCGATCTCGCAGACCTCGCGGCCGCCTACAGCGAAGCACCACACGGCTTGTTCTGTCGCGACCTGCTCACCGGCGAGGCTCCGGGACCATTCGATCTGACCTTTACTACCTACGACATCCCGGACTTTGACACGGCTGCTTTCCTGGCGACTGCCTACTGGTTCCTCGAGGGTCGCCGGATCGCATGGACGCCGACCGCAATGGAATCCCATGTGAGACCGTGTTGCCGCCGGAGTCGATCGCCTGGGTGTGGGACGGTGGCCTTCTCACCAGCGGATACCAAGAACGTGTAGCGGCGATCCCCCTTTCTCCATCGCTTCGACGACCTACCCGCCATCCCGGTTGGGAGCCGACTGGTTGATCTCACGTTCCACTGGCCCGGTCGCCCTACCGCTCTGATCGAAACGCCCGACGGCTGGCAGCTGTGGCGAGGGTGGCCGAGCAATATGCAGGTCGAAGTATTGCCAGATGAGGTCTTCGGCGAGGTGAGTCTCGCCACCGGGGCGGCGCTCTCCGACGTCACATACGTTTCCGGCGCCTCGGTCTTTGGCAACAATCCGGCAGTGTGGAGTAGCGCTGGCGATGGGGTCTGGAAGGAACACCCAATCGAGCCTCAACCCGGCATGTGGGGCGTAATCGATGGCATAGTCGAATGTGACGGCGATTTGGTCTTCACCGGCCACTACAGCGCCAGCAACCAGGTCCTTGACTACAACCTGTGGGGCTTCGACGAGAGCGGCAGCCTCGTGACGCTCTTCAGTGGCGGCGGTGGTCCGCCGGGGAGCGGCACACCCCCACCAGCGGTCTACTGCCACGACGGTAACTTCATGGCCCTGGTCACCTATGGACGCGAGCCGGTGGCAAACGGTGACTTCACCTACTACAACGAGATCTGGTCTTCACCGACCGGCTCGGATTGGTCTCTTGTTGCCACCGACACGATTCGCCCGGCAATTCGACCTCGAGCCGGTGTTGGGGTGGTTCGTTCAGGTTCGGCCTTTTGGGTTGTGTCGGCCGGGGTAGACGGGGACATTGCAACCTCGTCAGATGGAGTTCGCTGGACATGGATCGATCGCGAAGCCGCCGGGTTCGAGCCCGACGACTGGATCGACACAATGGGTGGAGGCGGGCTCGGGTTGCTCGTCGTTGGGAATGACGACAACGGCGACCCGGTCATGTGGTGGACTCCGGATGGCCGCAACTGGGAACGGATCGACGATCATCCCGCCCTCGATCAGTGGGGAGTCGAGATTCTCGTTCCGGGCACGGAGCTGATAATCGCCGTTCGCCGGTCGTTCGAAGAAGGAGCACCGGCGATGTGGTTCTACTTCCCAGCGGGATAACGAACACGCGAGATTTGCCAGAGGCGTTGGCGCAATTGGATTCCGCCGACTGTGATCGATCCGCGCCTTGTCCGCGCAAGATACCTGTGAGACGATGAGACGGATACACGTTGCGTCCCAGCGGGAGCTGTGTTGCGCCCGGCTCTCCGGTCGCGAAACGAGGTACCGGTGCACGCTTCTTCGACTCGAGTCACCGCCGAGAGGGGGATGGCGGATGGGGTAAAGCTATTCCTCGCGTTGGTGATCGTCGCCACTGCCACCGTGACGCCTGCGGAGAATGCTGAGGCTGCGTGGCCAGGCGACGATGGACGTCTCGTGTTCATCATTCCGGTCGCCGACAACACCGCGCGAGGCGATGTCTATACGTCGCTACCCGACGGTTCCGATCTCCAGCGACTCACTACCAGCCAGTCTGCGACGATCCCGGCGTGGTCGCCCGACGGGACAAGAATCCTGTTCCGCGAAGGCGGCAACATCAACGTGATGCAGGCTGACGGATCCGGTGTACGCAGCGTCGTGTCAGGCGTAGTTCGCGGGGACGTGGGTTGGTCACCTGATGGAGCCAGGATCATCTACGCGACCCTCGATGAGATCGTCACAATGGCGGTTGACGGCGGCACCCCATCGACCATCATCGCCTGCGAACTCTGCGCCTCCCCCGTCTACTCGCCGGACGGGTCGCTGATCGCCTACATCAATGAAGCCGGCGATCTCCTGACTATGGATCCCGACGGAACAGAGCAGCGTGTACTCGCCGATGACGCAAGCTACTACCGGCCCGACTTCTCGCCGGACGGAAGCCTCATACTCGTAGATCGGCACAAGCTGTCGGCTACCGACATTTGGACAATCTCTGTGGACGACGGCACCGGAACGCCGCTCACCTCGGAGTACCAGTACGAGTGGGGTGCAGTGTTCTCACCTTCCGGGACTCAGATCGCGTGGACCAAGTATCGCGAACATACCGGGACACCGGAAGACCTTTGGATCATGAACGCCAACGGCACCGGGAAGCATGTCGCTATCGAGCGGGGGCAGCATCCCGACTGGCAACCGATCCCGTCCTCGGCCAGGTTCCAGGACGTCCCGGCGGGACACCTCTTTTCGGCGGACATCGAGTGGCTGGCGGCGGAGGGGATCACGCGGGGGTGCAATCCGCCGGCCAACTCTCGTTTCTGCCCCGACGACCAAGTGACGCGGGGCCAGATGGCAGCGTTCCTCGTACGGGCGCTCGGACTGACCGAGCGCCTCGAGAATCCGTTCAGCGATGACGACGATTCGATGTTCGAGGCGGACATCGAGCGGCTTGCAGCCGCGGGCATCACCAGGGGATGCAATCCGCCGGCGAACTCCCGGTTCTGCCCGAATGCACCGGTCACCCGAGGCCAGATGGCAGCGTTCCTCGTACGGGCGATGGGGTTCACCGACGATGGGGGCGGCAATACCTTCGTCAACGACGACGACTCGGTCTTCGAGCATGACATCGACTGCCTCGCCACCGCCGCAGTGACGCTGGGGTGTAACCCAGCCGAGGGCAACACCCGATTCTGCCCACAGCAGCATGTGACGCGAGCCCAGATGGCGGCGTTCCTTCATCGAGCTCTCGGCGAGGGTCCAAGAATCGTGACCACGATGCTGCCGCCGGGGAATGTGGACGTCGCCTACGCAACGACCCTCGAGGCGAGCGGCGGCACCCTGCCCCTCACGTGGGGGATTGTTGCCAGGGCGCTCCCGAGCGGGTTGACGCTTTCGCCAACGGGGGTCCTCAGTGGGGCGCCGGACGTGAGCGCCGACATCAGCCTCGAGGTCCGCGTCAGCGACGCGGAGGGTCGCAATGACACCGCCATGTTTGCGCTCCTCATCCGGGGCACGACAACCAGGGTCTCCGTTGCGAGTGATGGCAGTCAGGGAAACGCTCATTCCTCTGAGACCGCCATCTCCGAGAACGGCCGGTACGTCGCTTTCATCTCAGCAGCAACGACGCTCGCAGAAGAAGAAACGGGCGGTTTCGCGAATGCCTTCTATCACGATCGAGAGACGGGAGCCACCACGTTGGTGTCCATTGGAGAGAGCGGATCCGCCAACGGAGATTCATTCGACGTCGCGATGTCTTCCGACGGTAGATACGTCGCGTTTGCCTCCTACGCAGGCAACCTGATTTCCGGCGACGACAATTTCTCTTCAGATGTGTTCGTGTGGGATGCGGTGTCGAATCAACTCAGCCTCGTCTCGGCCAATCCCGGCGGCACTCCAGGTGGCGGCGACTCGTCCGAACCAACTCTGAGTACCGACGGCCGGTTCATCGCTTTCACTTCGCGGGCCCCCGACCTCGTATCCGGCGACGACAACTGGGCCGCAGACGTCTTCGTGTGCGACATGGAAACCAGAAGCACGACGAGGGCCTCATTGACGACCGACGAGGCGCAGGCCAACGGGGATTCGCGAGAGCCCTCGATCTCGGGAGACGGGTCCTTGGTGGCGTTCACATCCGACGCCACGAACCTCGTCGCCGGCGACACCAACAATCGGGCTGACGTTTACCTTCGCAATATCGACAATGGATCGATTAGCCGACTCTCGCTCCGCTACGACGGATCGCAATCGACTTATTCCGTGGACGAGCCAGCCATCTCGAACAATGGAAGGTATGTCGCCCTTGTGACGGCCGGGGACCTAACGGGGGACTTTGGCGGAGGATGCATAGGTGTCTATGTCGTCAAGGTCTCCTCCAGCGAAGTAGAGCGGGTCGACCCGTCGAGAGACTGCACGGGTGGTCCCGACATCTCGGCGGATGGGCGTTACGTCATCTACTACGTCTCGGGAGATCATTCGTTCATCTTCGACCGAGTCACTGCAACGTCGCAGATGGTGACAATCTCGAGCAGCGGCGCAACCGCCGAGTCCGACTTTGAAGCGCGCTTGTGGCCAATTCACAACGCCATTTCGGGCGATGGCCGTACGGCGGTGTTCGGGACGGACGCCGACAACTTGGTGCCGAATGACACCAACGGATGGGAAGACGTCTTCGTACACCAGTGGTAGGCAGCATGTGATAGCTCAGGCGCACAGTGACCCCGTGCTTTCACTTATCAAACCCACGATCGAGGGTGCTGCCGATCGCAAGTTCTCTGGTCCGAGCTTGCCTGCTTGTAGTCCCAGCTAGTGGCCATTGACCTAGCCTCTGTGTCTACATGTATGCATCGGCAACTGTGTTGCATGTGCGTGTGTGATTTGGGGGTGTCTGTGCGCAGTCGCGACGAGGAGGCCGCTGTCACGGTCGTTGTTCGGATGGTGGCTGTCGCGGGCGGCAATCACGGTCCTCAGATTCAGTTCTGGGGCCTTTCGATTGTGGGACTGTCGTGGCATCTCGGTGTAGATCGGATGCGGAGAATGCTCCTGTGCCGGGGTCCTGGCCGATCCAGATAGGTACTCAACGTTGTCTCCGGGCCATGAACGGCCAACGGGATCAACGAAGCCGCCGTCGACGGCAGGATCTCCACTGTGGCTGATGAGCGTTTCGTGCTTCATGAACACGAAATAGACACACCAACCCTCTCACCAGAGTCTCAGGAACCCTCTCACCAGAGTGTCAAGAACCCTCCAATCCTCCTCACAGACAGCGTTTCCGGACCGTCCGATCACGAACTCGCCGACGCCGGGTTTCTGACGGATGAACGTCGAGCGGGAGGGTTCCTGACACTTTCGCGAGAGAGTCATCCGGCAGTGTGGTCACGAAACCGATCGCCGATCAGCCTGATAGGAGGTGTCCGTGGCGTCGATCCGCAGAGTCGTCCACCGAACCGGCCACACGTCATGGCAGGCACGGTGGCGGGACCCCACCGGCAGCCAGCACTCCAAGAACTTCGGCCGTCGTGTCGACGCCGAGCGGTTTCTCACCACCGTCGAGGCCCACAAGCTCGCCGGCACCTACATCGACCCCCATGCAGGGCGGATCCGACTCGGCGACTTCGCCGAGCAGGCGACCGCCGGGTGGGTGAACCGCCGAGATTCGACCAAGGCCCGCGACCAGTCGTATCTGCGCAGTCTCGTCCTGCCCGTCTTCGCCGACATGCCGATCGGCGCCATCAGCGTCTTCGACGTCCAAGAATGGGTTTCAGACCTCGACGCCGACGGATACGCCCCGGCCACCATCCGCAAGGCCCACCAACTGCTGGGCCGGATCCTCAACGACGCCGTCAACGGTGGCCTCATCGCCCGCACGCCGTGCCGCGACATCACCCTGCCCAAGATCGAGAACACCGAGAAGCGGTTCCTCTCCCCCACTGAGATCACCCGCCTCGCCGACACCATCGATCCCCGGTACCGGGCGCTGGTCATCACCGCGGCGTATACCGGATGCCGGATCGGGGAACTCATCGCCCTCGACACCGGCCGCTACCAGCCCGACAAACGGATCATCCGGATCGAGCGGTCCCTCGCCGAAGTCCGCGGTCACCTCCGCTTCGGGCAACCCAAGACCGCCGCCGCCCGCCGAGCCGTCACCCTCCCCACCTGGCTCCCCCAGGTCATCGACCAGCACCTCGCCGACCATCGACCCGGACCCGACGGGTTGATCTTCACCGCACCTGAAGGCGGCCCCATCCGTCGCAACACCTTCCGTAGCCGCTTCTGGCTCCCCGCCGTTGCCGGCTCAGTGGGCCAGCCGATGCGGTTCCATGACCTCCGCCACAGCCACGTCGCCCTGCTGATCGCCGAAGGCGCCCACCCCGCCGTCATCGCCTCCCGCCTTGGGCACACCAGCGTCAAGACCGTCCTCGACGTCTACGGCCACCGCTACGAAGGCCTCGACCGCAACGCCGCCGACACATTGGAAGCTCCGTGGGAGGCTTCTGATGTGGACGCAATGTGGACGCGACGCAACCGACACCGCCAGCAAGGAAGGGGGCTGACCTAGGAAACCCAACAACCACAAGGGAAACCAGGAGTGGGCGCTACTGGGATCGAACCAGTGACCTCTGCCGTGTGAAGGCAGCGCTCTCCCGCTGAGCTAAGCGCCCGAGAGGACTCGGGTTCGCCGGAACGGATCGGAGTGTAGCAATGCTGGCGTAGCATCTGACTATGGAACGAGCCGAGTTTGAAGCAGTGGTCGATGCAGTCATCGCCGAGTTGCCAGAATGGGTTGTCGAGCAGATCGACAACCTCCAGATCGTGGTGGAAGAACGGCCGCGCCCCGACCAGACGGAGCGCTTTGGGAACCTCCTCGGACTGTACGAAGGCGTGTCCCTGGCCGACCGAAGCGGCGCCTACTTCGGCACCATGCCCGACAAGATCACCATCTACCGGCAATCTCATCTTGCGATGCGCCGATCCGAGGCGGCTCTCAAGAAACAGATTCGTCGCACCGTCCTTCACGAAATCGGCCACCACCTCGGCATCGGTGACGAGCGGCTTCACGAAATCGGCTGGGGATAACAAAACGTTCAGTGACCGCGCCGTTGTGCCGAGATTCCTCTTATGGCCGGGAAGCCTCAAACCGACCGGGTGCGTGACCCTTATCGTCGCTGCGAACAACAGCGGTGTCGACACGATCTCGCACCCGGTATCACGCTCAGCGAACTGCTGTCTGCGTCACGCCGCCCACCGGGCCGGCCGGCGCAGACAGTGGCTCGTCGCCGCCGCTCGTAACCCGAGCATCCGGCCCGCTCACCCATTTTCGGGAACTTCCCCCCTGCCGGCAGTGTCCCACAATCGAGACACGCCAATACGGACAAGACAAGTGGAAAAACTGATCAAGCAACTCCAGGAATAGACCGGCTTGCCGGTGGACAAAGTCAAGGACGTCATCAATTTCGTGGGCGACAAACTCCCCGGTCCTATTGCTGACCAGGTCAAGGACTTCCTCGATGGCGACAACGGCGCTGCCGGCGGCGGCGGGTGACCTGCTCGACAAGGCCACGGATGCTCTCGGCGGTCTTGGCGGCCTCCTCGGGGGCAAAGACTGACGACCCCATTACCCTTGTAGAAAGCCCGGGCGTCGAGCCCGGGCTTTTGCTTGCTCGCTCCTGACGGCGGGCAGACTCCGCTCACGCTTTCTACACTCAGCGCATGACCAGTAACCCATACGCCGCGGTCGCGCTCCGCAACGAGCCCCAGTGGCCCGATGAACCCGGCCCCTATCTCGTCTTGCTCGAGAGCAGCGGGCCACTCGAACGAAAGCTTCTTACGGGCTGGATAGAACGCAACAAACCCGGCAACGCCAACGCGGGCACCGTCCAGATGGCGCTTCTCCCCCAAACAAGACGTCGTCGTCGTCGGCGCCGCCTCGATCCCCGTATCGAGGCCTTCTTCCACACCGGCGAGGATCCACTTCTGATCCCGTTGCGGATCTCATGGCTCCCGTCCAAAAAGGGTGGGAAACGCACGGTCGGGTGGCGTGATCTGTTGACGTTGGGTGATCCGCGCGATCCCGATCCGGTTCGTCAGTATGTGACCTGGCAGATGAAACCCAACCGATGCCGCATCGTCATCGGAGAACCAACCCGCGCCTCGGCCGTCCGTAAGGCATGGGAGGACCCCACCAGCCGCGGTCGCGCCGAGGGCACCGGACTCGCTGAGTTCGCCGCCCTGCGCGCCTGGATCCGGCTGGAACGTGCCGAGCGGCAGCTACGTGGCAGCAAGTACAAGGTTCCCAAGTTCCCCCGTGAATCGCTCATCGAGCACCCGACTTTCACCGCAGGCGTAGCAAAGCTGGCTCAGGAATCCGACACGTCCTACCAGGCCATGGCATTTCGTACCCGAAGGTACGCCAAAGAAATCGCCGCAACCCACAGCCCCTACGTAATCGATCTCGTAACGGGAGCCATTCGTTGGCTGATATCAAAGGCCTACACCGAGCTGGACTATGACAACGATGAGCTCTCGGCTCTCTACGCCATGAGCCAGAATCACCCTCTGGTGTTCCTACCGTCGCACAAATCGAATTTCGATCACCTTGTGCTGCAGTATGTGCTTCACCAAAACGAGCTGCCGCCCAATCACACCGCGGGTGGCATCAACATGAACTTCTTCCCGATAGGCCCGATTCTGCGACGCAGCGGCGTGTTTTTTATCCGGCGTGAATTCCGTGACAACGAGCCATACAAGTTCGTGTTGCGCCGGTACGTCGACTACCTCCTGGAAAAGCGCTTCCCGATGGAGTGGTACATCGAAGGCGGGCGGTCTCGCTCCGGCAAGTTGCGGGCGCCCCGATTCGGGATGCTCGCCTACGTCATCGATTCATATGCGCGCGGATCAGCGGAAGACATCGTGATCATTCCGGTCTCGATTGCCTATGACCAGATCCAGGATGTCGGTGCGTACGCCAGTGAACAAGCTGGCGGCGCCAAGGAAAGTGAGTCGCTTGGTTGGCTCGTCAATACCATTCGTGGCCTGCGACGGCGATCAGGAGCAATCCATCTGCGCTTTGGCGCGCCGATATCGCTGAAGGGCTTCGTGGCGTTGCAGGATGATCTTCCCGATGATCCCGACGACACCCGCAACCCGGTAATACCGAAGCTGGCGTTCGAAGTCGCGGTGCGTCTCAATGAGGTGACACCGATCACGCCCACCTCCTTGGTCACGCTGGCTCTCCTCAGCGCCGATGACAGAAGCTTGAGTGTCGCCGAGACAGTCGCGGTACTGGAGCCATACCTCGACTTCGTGACCCGGCGCGACCTGCCAACGTCTGAGAAACTCACCCTCGATCAGCCCGCCAACGTAGCCGCAACCCTCGCCGCGCTGGATGCCCACGGGGTGGTCGAGAGCTTCGCCGGTGCAACCGCCACCGTGTATCGCGTGCGGCAAAACCAGCATCTCGCGGCCGCGTACTACCGGAACACAATTATCCATTTCTTTGTGAACCGTGCGATCACCGAACTCGCCCTGATCCACACCGGGGCCAATCCAGACGGTGATGTCATGGCATCGGTACTCAAAGAGGCTCTCCGATTACGTGACCTCTTGAAGTTCGAGTTCTTCTTCAGCTCCACCGATGAGTTCGAAAGAGAGATCCGCAACGAGCTCGCCGATCACGACGATGATCTGACAGACCATCTCAACGCCAACGATGTCGAAGCGATTCTGATGAGCTTCCGGCCTTTCGTGTCGCATGCCATCTTGCGCCCCTTCTTCGAGGCGTACCGGGTCGTCGGCGACATCATCGAAGAGCAGGCCTACAAGAGCGGCGTTAACGAGGACACGGTCAGGCCGCTTGCCTTGACTCTTGGCAAGCAATATGTCCTGCAAGGCCTTGTCGCCAAACCCGAGTCCGTGTCAAAGGTGTTGTTCGATTCCGCCCTTAGCCTCGCGACCAATCGTGGCCTCTTTCAGGAGGGCCCAGATATCGTGGTTGATCGCCAAGCGTTTGCGGCCGAATTGCGTGACGCGGTCAACCATGTCGAAGCTCTAACCGCCCTCCAAGCAGCCGAGGCCGCCGGTCTCGGATTCGGTGATTAGTGCCTCGCGGACCAGTCCACAGTGACTAGTTACTTTGTGCGTAGAAAAACTAGTTGACTTCCTTAGGTAGTCAGACGTACACTCTGTGTAGCTGAACGAGTAGTGCTGGACTCAAAAGGTGCAGAAGTGGCGGGAAAAGGTCTCACAACTGACTTTGCATTGGTGGAGAAGGGATACGACCCGACCCAGGTCGATGAGTACCTTGCAGGCCAGATGCTTC
>JAYEIP010000387.1:0-4779 GCA_034660155.1 Actinomycetota bacterium
CAGACAGATCGGGCACATCCGGCAGCACGACGTTCGTCACGGCCAGCGTTCGCAGCCGTCCCAGACTCGAGCGCACGACGTGCCGGTACTGAGCGCTCGGCCGAGTGTGCGTTTTCGATCCTGATTTGGTGATCTGCGTGGGTACGGTGCCGTGGGAACGGTCGCCGGGCACCTCCCGACGACGGTTCTTGTTGCTTGAGCCCGCTTGCGTCGCACGGGAATGGTTGTCCGAGGATCTTCAGGGGGGGCGGATCTGTGCCTCGGTAGGGGGATTGGTGGGTGTTCCCCCATGGAGGATGGGGGTGTTTCCCTGATGGGCCCTGTGCGCTGCGGACGGACAATGTCTGTATGGCTTGTCGAAGGGTCGCGGCATCTCGTGACCCAGACCGCGGAGGTGATCGCAATGACAGGTCGAAGCAACACAGCCATTGCGTTGGGAGCAATCGGCGCTCTCGTCGGTGTGGTTCTGATACTGGGTGGGATGGGTCCTATGGGGGAATACCGCGATGCGGACGGGTTCTATATGAGCGACCCCCTGACAGTTGACCGGCCGTCCCATGCGATCGTCAGCGGAGACGTTGACCTTCTGCGGGGACGGTGGGAGACGCTCGTTGAGGACTCGCTCTTGGGGTTCATGAGCGAACCGGATGACATCCGGATGCAAGGAGCCTTATCGGGACCCAATGAGCTCTTCTTGGGCATCGCACCCACCAGCGCCGTCGATGAATACCTCAGCGGAGTAGCTCACGACGAGATCACCGATTGGAACGCTGATCTGGCCGCCATCAACGAGGTCGAGTACACAACGCATCAGGGAACGACCCCTCCGGATCCCCCGGACACCGAGGGGTTCTGGGTGACATCGGTTGTGGGCACGGGAACACAGACGCTCGATTGGACGATCGAGCCCGGGGAGTGGACGGCGGTCATCATGAACGCCGACGCAGCACCCGGGATCACGGCGGATGTGGCCTTTGGGGCCAAGCCCTCCTCGGACATCCAGGCGATCGCCGGAACCACGCTGGCGATCGGGGCCGTTGCCCTGCTCGGCGGGGGGCTACTGCTGTACCTGGGTATCAGCGGTCAGGACCGGTGACACCACTCCCCGCGACACGCCGAACATGCCGCTGGCACAGATCACTCAACGGAACGCACGCGGCCGAATCCCCACGGCCGCTCATAGCCGGCACTCCGGAGCACAGCCGTAAGCCACCCAGATATCCCGCCGGTAACTGACGGTGGCAAGCCGTTTTCTGTCATAGGTAGGGGGTACATTGACCATATGCTCAATGTTGATCTCGACACTCCGATTGACACCCTGGAAAGGGAACTGATTGCCCGCGAGCGGTTGATCACACGGCTGCGTTGTGAGCAGACCGAACTGTTGCGGATCCTGGACGTCGCCCAGGTGCATCACATGGACGGTGCCGCCACACTCCGGGAATGGACCAGGGCTCGCGTTGACGTATCGGACTCCTTGGCTCGCGACCTGGTGGATGCGGCGAAGGCAATCTCTGAACAACCCGGACTGGTTGAGGCGGCAGACGCCGGCGAGCTGTCGTTCGATCGGCTGGTTGCCACCTCGCGTCTTGTCGCATCCGGTGCAGACGACGACACGGTGAAACAGTCATTCGGATACGATCTCAGTGGGGTGGGGCGCCTTCGGACCCGTCATCGCCGCCTGAGTCGCCGTTCCGAAACTGACATCTTCGCCGATCGGTACCTCTCCCTTCAGGAAAGCCTCGACGGGTCGCGCGGACGGCTCCACGGCGAACTACCCGGGTTCGAGTTCCGCATCCTTGGCAAAGCTCTCGAAGAACGGGCCGACATGTTCGGCGATCTGCCAGGTCCCCGCGTGGGAAGACCACAGCGGCTCGCCGACGCCCTCGTATCGATTTCACAAGACTCCTTCGAGCCGCCGGCTGAATCCACAACATCAGACACCGCCGGGCCCGCTCCCACCGGGACACGCTCTGAGCCGCTGGCGACGGTGTTCGTTGACGCCACAGTCGCCGGCGAGACGCACGGGGAGGCCGGAGCCGAAGTGGCATACGGACCGCAGGTCGGGCCGCAGACACTGGAACGCATCCTGTGCACCGGCAAGGTACAAGTAGTCGGCCTGGTCGATGGTCGACCGGTGTCCATCTCAAATGCGGCTCGTGACATTCCGCCGGCCATTCGGCGGTTCGTAGCCTGGCGGGACGGCGGGTGCACTATCGAGGGATGTCGAAGCCGATACCGACTCCAACCCCATCACATCCGGCATCGTGAACACGACGGTGATCACGACCCGGACAACCTCACCACGTTGTGCTGGTACCACCACCATGTAGCGATCCACGGTATGGGACTCGAACTCGATCCCGACTCACCACCTCAATGCCGTCGATTCCTCCGCACCAGCCAACGCAGACCCGACCCGCCCTGATGTGATCAGCCGCAGTTGCGGCGCCAGCACCAAGTACGATCGCAGACCCACCCGCCAAGCACCGGGGTGGTTGGAGCCGCGTGGTCGGGTGCAACTGTGTCGGGGCTCAACCGCTCGTCCTCTCGTCGATCCGACCTGTACACCGGCATCCCGGTGACGTAGAGTCGAGGTGAAGCGACAAGGAGGGCCGATCTTGTCCGAACGCACTCTCTCCACCAGTCCCACCGCGGCCAGAAGCGGCTTCGACAGGTGGGTGGAAGTTCATTGGCATCTGCTGGGCTTGCTCTTCCCGGCATTGCTGGCCTCCATATTGCTCGGCGCCGTGGCCAGCACCGGATACTGGTGGCTGTGGCCGGTGGTCCTTCTCATTACGCTCCCCGCTTTGGCCGTCGTGGCCTCGGCGACGCGTCAATCTTCCGTCACTGACATGCGGGGATGGCATCTGCGGTAGCCAGCACCAGCAACGGGTTAAGGCTTACCCCGTCGTCAAGACCAGCGGACAATCCCGGTACGGATGATCAATTACTTGTATCTCCTGCTGGTAGGCCGCGGACAGCATGTCACTGGTCAACACCTCACGAGGGGTGCCCATCGCGGCAACATGGCCGTCATCCAGCAACAAAACCCGGTCGGCATGGGCGGCAGCTAGGTTCAGATCGTGCAACACAGACACGACGCTCACCCCAGCAGCGGCCAGCTCTCGCAGCGTCAACATGACCATCTCCTGATGACCGATGTCCAACGCCGACGTGGGCTCATCGAGGAGCATTACCGGCGTCTGCTGGGCAATTGCTCGCGCCAGCGCGACACGTTGTTGCTCACCGGATGACAGGGTGCGGATCTCACGAGCACCCAGGTGCGCGATATCGCTGCGATCCATGGCGTCGGCCACGATCCCAACGTCGGTCTCGTTCTCAGCCGTCTCCATGCGATACGGGTACCGGCCCATCGCCACCACCTCACGAACCCGGAAGGACACATCGCTCACCGTTTGGGGCCCGACATATGCACGAACCCGGGCCAAGCCACGCAGACTGGTTTCGGCGACATCGACACCCAGGAGCCGGGCATGACCCGACGAGGGTGCAAGGTCGCCGGAGAGGACACGCAGCAGGGTTGATTTGCCCGCTCCATTTGGCCCGACAATTCCGACCACCTCACCATGGGCGATCTCAAGACTGGCCTTGTCGAGCAAGCAGCGGTCGCCTCGCTCGACGGTCACCTCGACGGCATGGACACGGGCTTCGCTCATCGTGATCTCCTAAGCAGGAACCAGACGAATACCGGTGATCCGACGATCGCAGTCAACAACCCGACGGGGATCTCAACAGGTGCCGCGATGGTACGGGCGAGAATATCCACCGCGACAAGCATTGTGGCACCGCCGAGGGCAGCGAGCAATGTGAGCATTCGGTGCGATGGCCCCGCCCAGTTTCTCAGCAACAGCGGCACGACAAGACCAACAAACCCGATCACACCAGCCAAGCCAACGGCGCCGCCAACGATGATGCCGACGGCAACCAGCGTCACCGTGGTGAGCCGCGACACATCGATCCCAAGGTGACGGGCCTCGTCTTCGCCGAGGGCGAGCAGGTCAAGTGAGCGGCTTACGCCCACGATGATCCCGCTGCCGACGACGACGAACGGTGTCGCCGCACCGAGCGTTGACCAGGTGGTGCCCGACAAACCGCCGAATACCCAGAAAGTGAACGTGGGAACCCGGGGACTGTCCCAGGCCAACACTGCCGCACCAAGAACGGCGAGGACCGCCAGACCCAGGGCGAGACCGATCAGGATGAGTTGACCCGAGTCCAGAGTGTTCCTGGCAATCCTTCTCATCAGCATTGCGAGCGCGACTCCCCCGACTGCAGCGCCCAGCATCATGACTATCGGGCTTCCACCCGTCGGGGTCAGGGCGATGCCGGCAACAGCACCCAATCCGGCGGCGGGGGACACACCGACGAGATGCGGGTCGGCCATCGGATTGCGAAACGTGCCCTGCAACGCGACGCCGGCCACACCTAACCCGGCGCCCGCCACAACGCCCGCGAGGACGCGTGGAAGCCGGATCGCCCACAACACTGAATCGGTGAGCCGCCCAGTGTCCTCGGTGAATCCGAGTCGGACACCGGCCATGTGCCACAGATCGCCGACACCGATAGCGACGGCACCCGAGAGCAGGCCCGCCAGCATCACCAGAAGAAGAGCCGCCGTCAGCGCCCAGAAGGTCCCACGACGACGACGGCTCTGCTCAGCCTGGTATCCGGCCTCGTCTTCCATTCCTCATCTTCCGTCACTCGGCAATTGCCGCACGCAAGTCGTCTATGAAAGCAGCAAGCGACTCTGCGATG
>JAYEIP010000388.1:0-4730 GCA_034660155.1 Actinomycetota bacterium
AGAGGTGTCGTCGACCCACGGGTGGAAATGCTCGGACACCACGACGAAGTCGAAACCGGCGCGCTCGGCGAGGACGGCGTGCCTGACCAAGACCTCGGGTTGCCACTGCTCGTGTCCACAGAAGTAAGCGAATCGGGTCATGGCAGAGTCCTTTCGGTTGGAACTGACCTTAGGGGTCTGTGCGTCGTGTCCGTGCGGGGGAGCGCGCGGCACCCCCGTTTCCGTGTTCCGATCGGGAATCGGACTACGGAAACCGGACTACCAACGTCAGCTCGATCGCTTTACGAAGTTTCCGTGACCAGATCATCCTGGCTCAACTCGGCGAGTCGTTTTACCTCGGCTCCCTCAAGGCCGATCGCCGCGGCGAGTCGGTTCCCGAAGTCAGAATCGACCCGGTAGAACAACGCAGTCTGCCGTAGCTGGATCCGTTCCCGGGCTCCGCCAAGGTGGCCGGCGATGTTGCTTATCAGATGGTCGCGGTCGGTGTCGTCCATCACGTCGGCGAACAAAGCTCGGGGCTGTTCGTAGTCATCGTTTGAATGCGTGTACTCGAAGCGACCGGTCGCAGCCGTCACTGCCATGCCGGGCTCCGTGGCTGCAGCGTCGGGGGCGGGCCCACCGAAGCTGTTCGGGTAGTAGTTGGGTTTCCCTCCGTGATTACCGTCGGTCCGCATCAATCCATCGCGTTCGTAGGTGTGAGCCGTCGCGGCCTTCGCCTGGTTCACCGGGATCAAGGCATGGTTGGTCCCGAGGCGGTGGCGGTGCGTGTCCGGGTATGAGAAGAGGCGGCCCTGGAGCATCTTGTCGGGGGACGCGGCGATCCCGGGCACAAAAGACCCCGGGCTGAACGCAGCCTGCTCGACGTCGCTGAAGTAGTTCTCGGGGTTGCGGTTGAGCACCATTTTGCCGAATGGGATCAATGGATAATCCGAGTGGGGCCACACCTTGGTGATATCGAACGGGTCGAATCGATAACCGGCCGCATCAGCTTCGTCCATGACCTGCACGTTTACGGTCCACGATGGGAAGTTGCTGTCCGCGATAGCGTTGTAGAGGTCTCCTGTGGCGTGATCCGGGTCGCTCGACGCCAATGCTGCCGCCTCCGGTGCCGTCAGGGTCTTGTTGCCCTGGTCTGTCTTGAAGTGGAGCTTGATCCAGTACCGCTCGGTATCGGTGTACCAGAGGTAGGTGTGGCTTGTGTAGCCGTTCATGTGGCGATATGACTTCGGCGTTCCCCGATCCGAGAAGAGGATCGTCACCTGATGCAGTGACTCGGGAGTCAGCGACAGGAAGTCCCAGAACATGTCCGGGTCCTTCAGATTTGTCGCCGGATTGCGTTTCTGGGTGTGGATGAAGTCCGGGAATTTCAGCGGGTCCCGAATGAAGAAGACCGGCGTGTTGTTGCCGACCATCTCGTAGTTGCCATCTTCCGTGTAGAACTTCACGGCGAAACCCCGGGGGTCGCGCTCCGAGTCGGCTGAACCTTTCTCTCCACCCACTGTCGAAAAGCGTACGAAAAGATCGGTCCTCTTGCCTACCTCGGACAAGAACGCGGCCTTGGTGTACCGGGACACATCCGCGGTGACTTCGAAGTATCCGTAAGCGCCGGCACCCTTTGCATGCACCACACGCTCAGGAATCCGTTCCCGGTCGAAGTGCGCCAGCTTGTCAAGGAGATGGGTGTCCTGCATGAGTGCAGGTCCGTCGGATCCGGCGGTCATGGTGTTCTGGTCGTCGGCGATAGGACGTCCGAAGCTGTTGGTCAGCTTGTCGGTCATGGCTCCTCCTCGGGTGGGTTCCGCCGCGGAACGCGGACTCGGTGTTTAGACTAGTTCCAAAGTAGCGCCTGTGTCTACCCGAAGGTATGCATGTCTGATGTCGATAGCGCTCAGGTGATCCGTGACGCGGGTCTCCGGGCGACCAAGCCGCGAATCCTGGTCTACGGCGTGCTCCGCGACGTCGGCGGCCACTGCACGGCGGAGGAGGTGGCGGCTCTTGTGAACGATGGCGGTGCGCCGCTGCCGCGGGCCTCTATCTACAACGTGCTCGACGATCTGAGCCGGGTGGAACTCGTGATGCGTGCCGATCGGGGCCCCGGATCGGCAATTTACGAGATTGCCGATGTCTGGCATCATCACTTCGTCTGCCGCAATTGCGGAGCAGTAGCCGACGTGCCCTGTGTGATCGGATCAAAACCGTGTCTGCATGCCGAGGTCCCCGGCGCGATCATCGACGAGGCGCAGATCATCTTCCGCGGTCTCTGCGCTTCCTGCGTAGAGTGACTAAAACCTCGCCCGCCATCGCACTAGTACTTAAGCCATGGCGGCAATCAGCCGAATACGCGAGAGGCGCAATCTTCCGGAGGGCTCTGCCATGGACCAAGAACAGACGAGCGGCGGACCACCAGACCTCTTGGTGGTCGAGGACAACACGCTCCACGCCCGTCTGGTGCTGACAATGCTGAGTGAAGCATGGGGTGATGACGCCCCGGTTCGTCACGTGAAGCGGCTCGAAGCAGCTGTCGATGCCATCAACGAGTCCTCACCCGATTGCGTTCTGCTGGATCTTGTGCTGCCCGACGCGGATGGCCTCGAAGCCGTCGACGCCTTGATGCTCAAGGCACCACATGTGCCCATCGTGGTTCTGAGTGCACACAAGGATGATCATCTTGCCTTGCGTGCAGTACGGCGGGGGGCGCAGGACTACCTGGTGAAGGGGACGGTCACCGCCGACGCGTTGGCTCGATCGGTGCAACTTGCCATTCAGCGACATCATGCGGAGAACCGTGCCACGTCCGAGACTGCACTTGATCCTCCGCTCTCCGATGGTCACCCCACAAGCGAGGATGGTCCTACCGCAGTAGCGATCTTGGATGCCGAGGGAGCAGTGCTTTTTGCGGAAGAGGACGCAGCCGACATGCTGGGCATGCCCCTTAGAGACGTTGTTGGAGTTCCTTTGGTCGCAATGTGCCACCCGGCAGACATGGATCGGTGGCGCGCTGCCATCGAGAAAGAGGACGAAGATCTCGACGAGGTTGTCGTTCGGTTTGTGCATCCTTCCGGAGCAGAGCTGCGGGTTGGGATAACGCTGGAACCCCTATCGAACGGACAAAGTGCCCGTGCGGCCTTCCTGGCGATGTTACAACCGCACTCCGATGAGGGAACAGCCTCATCGGGTGCTTATGCCGTGGTGAGCGGTTGGGGTGATGGCTAGGCCACCAGATTCGGCGGCAAGAACACGGCGGGCGGAGATGAGTAAGGAGCCCCCTTCCGGGGGCTCCTTACCGCGAGTCCGGGTGTAAGCCGGATTCTGTCGTGGACGACCATCTATCTAGACCCGACATTGCTGAACGGGTTCACGCGGCCTACCTGGGATTAGCGGACGGGCAGTCCTCTCCCTTCTTGGCCTTGCTCCTGGTGGGGTTTACCTAGCCGCTCCGATCACCCGGAGCGCTGGTGGTCTCTTACACCACCGTTTCACCCTTACCTGTATACAGGCGGTCTGCTCTCTGTTGCACTTGCCGTCGGGTCGCCCCGCCTGGGAGTTACCCAGCACCATGCCCTATGGAGTCCGGACTTTCCTCGACCGGAATCTCTCCAGCCGCGGTCGCCCCCCGAACTCATTCCCTAGGATACTGGTTGTTGCCGGGACGCTATGCGCCGATCAAAGCCCGAACTCGCTCAAGGCTCTCGCGCACTTCGGTGGCGATGACTCTGACGTCATCCGAGTCAACTAAATCGAGGACCGCTTGCGGATCCATGAAATCCACGACGACCCGGCCGGCATCCTCACGCAACACGACATTGCAGGGGAGTAGCGCCCCAATACTCTCCTCGGCAGTTATGGCGCGAAACGAGAGCGCCGGATTGCAGGCCCCGAGGATCAGGTAGGGATCGATTTCCTTACCCAGTTTGGTCTTCATGACTGTGGCGACGTCGATTTCGGTGAGAACCCCAAAGCTTTCGGTCGCTAGTGCGGCGATTACCCGTTCGCGGGCATCGTCGATCGGCCCCGTGGTTGTCGTGCTGAAGATGTAGTCGGCCATGGCTAGCTCCTATGTTCGTACGCGAGAGACGGGACCCTATCGGGTCCCGTCCAGTCTTGCGTATCTCAGCGCCGTACGCGGCGCTCGTATACACCAGACTCAGTTTGAGCTCGCTAGGTGAAGATCACCTGGGCGCCATCCGACAGTTCGATGAAGTCCGTCGCTGAGATAATGCCCTCGACGTCATCTAAGAGATCCTCTTCGGTGAGATCCATCATGTCGACGGACATCTTGCATGCCCACAGATGTCCGCCGGCATCGGCGATCATCTGCACAAACTCGGGCACCTCGGGAACGTCCAGGTCGGCGATCTGCTTCTTCATCATCTTGGTCGCCATCTTGGTCACGCCCGGAAGACCGGCTGCGCCCTGGGGCATGTGCAACTTCTTGCCGGGAGGATGCATGGCGGTGTTGCCCAGCCAGGTGAACTGGAGGTTCTCCATGTGCTTCTTGGTGATGATGTCCATGCCCCAGAAGGTGAAGAAGATGTGCGTCTCGACCCCTTCGCCAAGTGCAGCGTTTGCCATCACAAGGGAGGGATACACCATGTCCAGGGTTCCCTTGGAGGCGATGAAGCAGATCTTGCGATCCGCTTCGTCTTCACCAAAATCCGGAACCATCGACGGTGCTTCTTGAGCGGTTGTCATGTCATGTACTCCTGTACTTGTAGAGGCTTGGCTGTCAG
>JAYEIP010000389.1:0-4708 GCA_034660155.1 Actinomycetota bacterium
GGCGTCGGCACCCGACTCATAACGTCCCAGGGTCATGAGGCCCTCGATGGCGTGTACAAGCTGGTGGCTATCCACGATCAGGATGAATGGATCCCGGCGATCAAAGTTTCGGATTCCCCCGAAAAGGTCCCGATCCCGGGGAACAAGCACGTGTGGCGTCTCTACGACAGCCGGGGTCGTGCCACCGCCGACGTGGTCGGTATGGCTCAGGAGGATCTGTCGAGCGACCAGATCGTGCTGCACCATCCACACCGAGAAGGTGTCTACCGGGTGATTGACGGTGCCGGAGTAACCGAGATCGAGGAGTTGTTGGTCGAGGTCTTCCGTGATGGCCGGCGTACTGCACCGGCTCCGTCGCTGGAGGAGATGCGGGCCCTCCGGGTCGCCGACTTGGAACGCCTGGATGCCGGCGTCCGTCGTTTGGTGAACCCCCACATATATCACGTGTCCCTAACCGACGAGATGAAACAACTCCAGCTCCGCCTGGTGCGAGAAGCCCGCGGCCGATAGGGGTGCGGGAAGGTCAGTGGCGCTGAGGCGCGGGCGTGACCGGTGCCGTCGTGTCGCTCTGGGCGATATCGCCACATAATTGGTGTCTTGTGGTGTGTGCGGTCTCAGGTGCATCCTTGTTGGGGTCCAGGTCCGAACGGTGGGATGGCGATGCTCTACGTGTGCAACGACACAGGAATGACCCCGGAAACGGCACAAACGTGTTGCTGGAGAACACGACGTGTGCTCTCACCGCGTTTCGTATTGGGACCTCCGGCCCCTAGGAGGTATTCCCGCGTTTTGGCAAGGTGATCGATAGGACATCGAGGAGGGGAACGTGGCGGCCGGACGGGACTCGGACATCAGACGGCTTGGACATCGGACAGCTCGCTCGCCCGGTGTCGGCGTTCTGGCTGCGCTTGAGGGTGCCGCCCTTATTGTGTGGAACCTGGTCGCCACCCCATTCATCGGACGGAGGCGGCTGCGGTGGGGCACGGTGGGAACAGAGACAACTGATTCGCTTCCGGGCGATGGGTTCGTGCCCGAGCCCAAGTGGTCGTACACCCTGGGAATCGCCGTCGATGCATCGCCGGAGGATGTTTGGCCCTGGATCGCCCAAATCGGACAGGGCCGTGGCGGCTTCTACACCTATCAGACGCTTGAGAACATGGCCGGTTGCCGGATCACCAACACAACAGAGATCCTCCCCGACCACCAGCATCCGGCGGTTGGCGAAGACATTTACCTGCATCCAACCGCACCGCCGATGCGAATAGAGACCGTGGATCCTCCGAACGCACTCGTGCTTTTCGGGTCACCCGCCGATATCGGTGCCGAGGAGAGCGGGGGAATGTCAACCTGGCAGTTCGCCGTCAACCCCGGCCCCGGTGGCGGTAGCCGGCTACTGACCAGGGGCCGCTATGACTACACCCCGGATTGGAAGAGCCGCCTCGCGTTTGGACGCTTCCCTATCGAAGCTATCACTTTCGTGATGAGTCGCAAGATGATGCTTGAGATCAAAAGGTTGGCAGAGCGAGACGCCTAGCCAATACCAATCTCGTTCCCGACGGGCCAGAAGTCACCGGCCTCATCGCCCTCCCGCTACGGGTACAGGCCCCACCGGGAAGGCTGCGCGCTCTGCCGGGTGGGGTGAACGACAGCCGACGGATCGGCAGCGCATGACACGCGGGTACCTGTGCGAAATCCACCTGAATACCCGCGCTATCGGCCATGCCCGGACGGCAGCCTAGCTACCTACCCACGGTGATCTGGAAGGACATGTCGGGAAGATAGCGGCAGCGGCGCTGACGGGCGGGTCCGAGTCTTCCCACGTTGGCAGGGCATCTTGACGGGGGACTGCAACTAGCCTTCTCCTTACCCAAACGAGGAGCGCTGATGTCGGACGCTGCGAAAGAACCGCGACTTCCTCCACGATGGTTCATCCGTCTTGCCTGGCGGGTCCACCGTGGCCTGTACAGCATCACCGGCGGTCGGTTCGGGCTGAGACGCCCGAAGGGAGACCGCTACGGAATGATGCGTCTCACGACAACGGGGCGGCGCAGCGGTCAGGAGCGAACTGTAATAGTGGCTTACTTCGAGGATGGCCCGAACCTCGTAACAATGGCCATGAACGGTTGGGGTGAAGCCGAGCCCGCGTGGTGGCTCAACCTCCAGGCACAACCGGAAGCGAGCGTCGATCTCCCCACGGGCGAACGCAAGGTCACCGGACGCGCCGCCGATGGCGACGAACGGGCCCGCCTATGGGACCGGTGGCGCGAGATCGATTCCGATCTGGATGCCTACGCGTCGCGCCGGCCCACCGAGACCGCGGTTGTTGTGCTCGAGCCACTGCCGGGAACTAACGAATAGCCCCGCTCTGGGACGGGTTGCGATTCCGTCCTAGCCGGCGACCAATTCTCCGAGTCCTTGTCGCGCCACAACCACGATCTTATTCTGATCGGTGCCGTTACGGTGTACCCATGACTTCGCCGTTTGTGCCACACGACTTCGACGTCCCGGTCAGTTACGAAGGACCGGGGTTCTACCTGGAGCCCCTTGGCGCCGAACACAACCAGCGTGATCACGAGGCCTGGATGTCGAGTATCGATCACATCAAGACGACACCGGGATTCCGGGATTGGGATTGGCCGGAGCCGATGAGTCTCGAGGCCAACTTGTCGGATCTCGTCGGTCACGCAACTGATTTTGGGAATCGCCGCGGGTTCACCTATTCGATTCTCGATGGTAACGAAGTCATCGGATGCGTGTATATCTACCCCTCCAGGGACGCCGGTCACGACGCCTCCGTGAGATCATGGGTTCGCGAGAGCAGATCCCAGATGGACCGAGTGGTTTGGGAGGCGCTCACTGGCTGGCTAGAGACATCCTGGCCGTTTGTGAGCATCGATTGCGCAACTCGACCGTGACCTGAGCGTCGCGACCTCGATCTGAGAGGACACGTCGGGACGATGGCGGCACTGCTTAAGAAAGGGGCCCCGGCTTGCCGAGGGCCCCTTTGGTCTAGCTGTTATCGATTCGGGGCAGAGCGCCGGCTATGTGATCGGTGGACCGGACGCTCCTGCCAGGCTGAACGAGATCCTGAATTTCCCCGTAATCATGAAATCGAACAGCGCGATATCAGGGAGTCCCTGGCCACGGGCCAAGGCGAAATCGCCGGTACCGCCGACCACGGCGCGTGGGGCGTCGCTTTCGACTCCAGCGATCAGGATCTTGCCACGGTCGTTGATGTCAAACTCCTGGTTCACAACACCAAGCTCATCCCCGTTGCGGATAAAGCCCCAGCAGTGGAATGTCCCGATCGTGTCCGTTGTCCCCGGCGTCAACAAGACTCCCGAGACGTAGAAGGCCCCTCCGGGAGCCGCGCCCTGGAAATCGGCGAAGCCGTCGGTGTCCACATCGAGAACGATGCTCTTACCGCCCTTCGCCTCCGCGACGCCGGACAGGCCAGGCCCAGCCAGCGCGGCAACAGCCAGACCCCCTCCGATAGCTGCTCTCTTGAGCATTTCCCTCCGCCCGAGTTCCCCGACATGAGGAGTCATCGTGTCCGTCATGGTCGCTCCCTTCCTTCGAGCCGGCCCCGTACGGAGCCGGAGTGACCCCTCGAACCCTACGCGGCGGCACGCCGGCATAGGCAGCGATATTCTTAGCTTGAAGAAGCTGGCAAACACGGTTGGGCCTGGGGAATCTTCCCGAACTTGCGGACATCAGGCCGCATATCTGGCGCCAGATCCGCAAGAATGGATACTTCGCTAGATCTGCGGTTGGGCGGCGGCTTCTTCGAGGGCGTCGATGAGCGTGACCCAGGGGAGGTCGGCGCACTTGATGCGGACCGGGAACTTGCGGACACCCTGGAGAGCTTCGAGGTCTCCTAGCACCGAGCCCGGGCGGGCCGGGTCGACCGGGTTCTCGCCCTCGTCGATAGACATCATCACCTTGAACTGAGATGCGAGGGCTGCGACCTCGTCGACCGTCTTGCCGACGATCATGTCGGCCATCATTGAACCGGAGGCCTGGGAGATGGAACAACCCTGACCCTGTGTGCCTACGTCGGTGATCACACCATCGACGATGACCAGGTCGATCGAGAACTCATCACCACACGACGGATTCTGCCCCTCGGCATGGACGTGAGCATGGGGCAACGATCCCCGGTGCCGGGGGTTCCGGTAGTGGTCCAGTATCACTTCTCTGTAGAGCTCTTCTAATGCCATAGTTCTTACTAACGATAATGCCCCGGGAGGTGACCCCGGCGAGGTAGCCGAGATCGGATCGTTGAGATCCTTACGCCAATCCGAACAGCTCGCGGGCCCGATGTAGTCCGGTAACAAGCTGGTCGATGTCCTCCCGATTGGTATAGAGGTAGAAGGAGGCGCGGGCGGTGGCCGGGACGTCGAGATATCTCATCAACGGCTTGGCGCAATGGTGCCCGGCGCGGACGGCGACACCCTCCTGGTCGAGGATCGTTGCCACATCGTGCGGGTGGATATCGCCCAATTCGAAGCTGACGGTGCCTCCACGGACAGCCACTTCGCGGGACCCAACCACGCTGAGGTCCGGTATCTCGGAAAGCCGGTCGAGTGCGTAATGCGTAATCTCGATCTCGTGTCGGCGGATCTCTGACATGCCGATTTTGTCGAGGTAGTCGATGGCTGCGCCGAATCCGACCGCTTGAGCGATCGGGGGAGTGCCGGCCTCGAAC
>JAYEIP010000390.1:0-20136 GCA_034660155.1 Actinomycetota bacterium
TCTCCGGCAATCTGTCCCTTTTCCCAGATCACAGCCGTGGTCGCCCAATGCCCGGCAACAACCACCAGAACGGCGGACGCACGAAGCGCGTCCATGAAGATGTCGCGTCCGCCCCGTTCCGGGCTGTTAGCCATCAGCACTCCTTACCGGTACGCCCATTCTCGTCGGACGCATCAAAGGACGAAGCGGCCGAATGGTCCGCTTGGGTCTTGTGTCACTCAGTACAGGTGCACGGCGATGCCCCGTAGGCCGTCGATCGACGACCTGCCAGGCTGGTTCGGCCATTGGGTCACTCCGCCGGATGGCCGACCGGGATGAGATAGAGCGGTTCGTGGTCATCGGGGAGACCCAATACCTCCCCCACCTCATCGTCGTGGAAGGCACCGATCGGCACCGCACCGAGTCCAAGAGATACGGCCTGTAGCAAGAGACTCTGGGCAACATGCCCGGCTTCCAGCTTCACATACCGTTCGGCGCGGTCTCCGTACCGCTGCTCGGTGCGGGAGTACACCGCGGCCAGGACGAAGATCGCCGGGGCTTGCTGCACAGCCTCCTGGGAGAGCGCGGCTCGGAAGAGTTCTCCGCGCACGTCGTCTTCACCGAGGAACTCGAGTTGATGGTGATCCGGGTCATAGTGGTACCGCCCGCGGTTGGTGACCAGATACAGCTCTAACGGATACAGGCCGCCCGCCGATGGCGCAGTACGCTGACCGGCACTCGAGGTGACGCCCTGTGCCGCCCACAGGAGCTGGGATATTTCCGCCAGGTCGAGGGGCACCTGCTGGAACTCGCGAACTGAGCGACGGCGGGCCAGCGCATCCGCCAATGAGCCGCTGCCGGTCACAGCGGGCGGTGGAAGGTCGATTCGCTCAATCACGACGGCGTCTCCTGACTCAGGCCTGTCGACACGCTCACTGGTGCCACAGCCTGCAACCAGTTGCACGATGATGAGAATGACGCAAAGACGCATAAATGAGTCCTCAGTCCATGGTGCTCGGCTGAGATGTCGGCCGCTAGAGGCGGAAGACACAATGTGACGAAGGGCGACCGCTTAAGTGTGTGGCGCACATCGTCGATCATCCGGAGTCCCGAGCCACCGATGAGCCCAGCCTTGCGGCGTCGTGCACGTTCCAGGAGCGAATCCGGAGTTTCCGATCGGTGCGGCCCGGGACCTGGTCGGTGCGCATGACTGAGCATCCAATGGTGGGTAAGAACGCGAGGGGGCCGCCACCGGCTCACGGGTTGGTGAGGGCGGGCTGACCTGCCAAGCTTGCCCCATGCGATATGCCCTTGGAGCCTTCCCGTGCCGAGGCTGGGGTACGGACCGGTGGGGTTGGGAGCGAGAAGTGTGCGACGTGCCGTGAGTGTCGTCGTGATAGTGGCCCTGGCATTGCTGTCGGTGGTGGGTGTGATGTGGGCCTTTCAGCGGCGGTTTATCTATTTCCCGTCGCAGGTTCTGCCAGACGTGGCTGCGGTTCTGCCCGGTGCCGCGGAGGTGACCTTTCCTACGGAGGATGGGTTGACGTTGGCTGCGTGGTTGGTGCCGGCCGCCGGACATGCCAACGGTGGGACTGTTGTGGTGTTCAACGGCAACGCCGGCAACCGTGGTGACCGAACTCCGCTTGCGCAGGCGTTGGCGGAGAGGGGATACGGCGTCCTGCTCGTTGATTACCGCGGGTATGGGGAGAACCCGGGGAGTCCCACGGAGGTCGGCCTCCTCGCCGACGCGCGAGGCGCCGTCGCTTACCTCGAGACTCGTCCCGACGTTGATGCTGATCGGCTGGCATACTTTGGTGAGTCGCTTGGAGCCGCGGTAGCAATCGGGCTGGCGGAGCAGCGACCGCCGGCTGCGCTGGTGCTGCGCTCGCCGTTTGTCTCGCTTCCCGAGGTCGGATCGGTCCATTATCCGTTCCTGCCTACCTCTGTCTTGCTGTGGGACCGCTACCCAAACTTGGAGAGGATCCGCGGGATCGAGGTCCCGGTCATTGTCGTGGCAGGCTCAGCCGACAGCATCGTGCCCGTTGCTCAGAGTCAGCGGGTGTACGAGGCGGCGTCCGAGCCCAAGATATTCGTGATGATTGCGGGCGCGGATCACAACGACTTCGAGCTAACAGCGGGTGACGAGCTAGTGGCCGAGGTCGCGGCCTTCCTCGACACAGTGATTCCTTTCGCCTCCGATTGAACGGTTATGCCCGTGCCCGTCCGGCGACTCGATTCTGCCCTCGGGATCGAAGCAGGCTCGTACCCGCGGGCGCTGTGTGATCACTGGAATGAAGATTGGCGAATGCTGTTGGCTTCGCAAGTGGCTTCAAGCTGAGCGCCGGTACAGCAAGTACTGGTCCTGATAGACGAGATTCGTGGAGTACGCGTCCTTCTCGCCGAATTCGTATTTCCACCCGGTGGCAGCCAGGTGATAACCCGCATCGTCTATGGCATCGGCGAATTGGCTCCGTGTCCCATCGGGCTCGGTTGACCTCAGCCTATCCGGCTCGTTTGGTACCAAGAACAGCCAGTCAACGCCCCCGGCGGTCAGTAGCTCCAGCCAAGCGCGGATTCGCTTGAGCGGCATTTCCGGGAAACTGTGGACTGCCGTCGCGAGGATCGGTCTGTGCTGTCGCGTCAGTTCGCCCGCCGCGTCGAAGTCGCATACGAGGAACCCGGCCACACCTCGGAGCGTCAGGTACGTTGAGCAGATCGAACGAGACGATGGAACCTCGTCTGCACAGATGACCACTGAGTCGGGACGCAACGCGTTGATGCGGTGGGCCATGCGGCCGTACCCAGAGCCAATGTCGATGACAGAATCAAGCGCCAGATCCCCAATTCTATCGAGGAGAAAGCCGATCTCGGCCGTGCTGTCCAGGAGATCTCTTGTGAGCAGCTCTCCATCTGATGTGAGGTGGGAGACAGCGCCATAGTTGCCATCCTCTTCGAATATTGTCAGGAGACGCTTGGCAGAGCCTGAGAGTAATTCCGCAGAACGAAGGTAGGCGGCGCGTTGCCTCTCTTTCTGAAACTGAAACCTCCCATGGGCTCGGCACTCGCCGACGGTCAATGGACTGCTCTCAAAACCGTTCCAGATCTTGCTCAGGTTCTGTGCGTCGGGCGATGTCATGGGCTAGTCCGATGCTTGTAGGCAGTTGAGACCGTTGTCACCCTAATTGATCCAGGTGGACATGGGCTGGCGTCAGAGAAGCCAACGAACGCGTGGGTCGCCATGGGAAACCCAGAGCAACGGAGGTTGTGGCACTGGTCCTTCCTACCGTCGCGAGCACACGCTACATGTCGTGAATGATGTACCGCAGTTGGCTGGGTCTAATCGAGGTTCTGTGTCTTTGTCCCGGGGAGGGGCGTCGTTACTGTTAGCTATTGGCGACGCAAGGTGTCGGGTCCCGGGGTGGAGTGATGCTTGACGGTATCGACGTGGCGGTTGTTATTTGGCTGGTCTTGGCCGCGCTCTCTGGCGTCGGGGAAATCCTGTCGGGCACATTGTTCTTGTTGCCGATCGTTGCCGGTGCCATCGTCGCAGCAGTCCTTGCTGCTTTTGGAGTGGAGACGGTGTGGGTGCTCGTAGTGTTTGTAGTGATGTCGGTGTCATCGCTGGTCTGGGTGCGGAGGCTTGCCGTGCTCTCGGACACCGGGTCACCCCTCGCAGGGGTGGGTGCAAGTCGTTATGCAGATGCGATCGGGCTAGTGACCGCCGACATCAATGCGTCGCGCTCCGGGCGGGTTCGTGTCGAAACGGAATCGTGGCGGGCTCTGTCGACCGTTGACGAACCCATCGCTGCCGGCGCCCAGGTACGGGTGATCGAGGTGCGTGGCAACTCCCTCATCGTCGAACCGATCTGACGCAAAGTACCGCGCCCTTGGCGCTGATACCCGCCCGCAACAATTGGGCTCGTCTACGCCGGACGCGGATGTTTATCCTCCCGGGCTCGGCTGCCTTCGAGCTGTGTTGCAAATGCGGCAAGGCTGGTCTCGACCTCGGTTTCGATCTGGGTTCGAATGAAGCTCATGGCCGCCTCTCCCCGGAACAGATCGAGGATGTGGTCGATTCGGCCATTCAAGCGGTCAACATCATCGAGTTCCTCAGGGCGCACGACGAGATCCAGGGCTCCGTATTGGGATGCCGCCAATTCACGTTTGTCGCGCCACGACCACCTCCCGCCACTGTTCACCGGCATGTCAACAGGCGACACCGGCGCGGTGACCGTCACCGCCGGGATCCCGAGACGCCACGAGATAAGGGCCGCGTGATAGGAATCGGTTACGACTGCAGAGCACGACGCCAGGTGTGACAAGACATCCATGGCGGTCGTCGACCCAAGTGGCTTCATCCGGTGGACCTGCTCCGGTATCGACATTTGCGGAAAACCGCGGAGATCGCCCCAATCGAGCCACTCGAGGCGAGCGGTGTTCTCCTTCGCCAAGCGGATCGCAATCTCCCACAAACCCGGGTGGGTCTCCTCCGACCTCCCGAAGAACACACCAACGGAACCGGATGACAGATAGGTCTGAGGGATTTGGTCCGATTCGAGGATGAGTGCAGGGTCCACACCCGTCCCGATTACGCCACTGTCGCGCCATCGGCGAACAAGCGTCGTTGAGATCGGATCTCGGAAGAACGTCGTCGAGTTGTTCCCGAGGAATTCCTTGAGAGCGTTCGTGTAGTCGCCGCCTAAGAAGTCACGAATGCCGTTGAAAATCAGTGTTGTGCCGAACGAAGCAGAACGCTCTTTGATCTCAGTCGATACTCCATCCAGAAGCAGGTACCGGCGTGCTGCTGAGTGTCCCCCGGTCCTCGCTCCGATGATTCTGCCGACAGCATCGACGTACTGCGCCTGATGGTGGAAGTCGCCCCAATACAAGATGGGATCGGCCAACCCCTTCGGCCAATCGTCGCGTATCGTTTCTGCCCGACCGACCCCCATCTCCGCTTGACTGTCGAGATCGGGCGCCTGCTTGAGGGCCCTATCCTTCAATGCGCCGATACGCCACGGCACCGCCTCAAACCCGAGCTTGTGAAACGCGGCTACCAGACCGAGGTCGACGGCGGCCATACCCACGTTGAACCCCGGCGCCTGCGGAAGAACCACATTGAAACTACGGCATCCGGTCCCATCCGTTCGCCGTTCCAACGGCTCGTGCGTTGATATGGCCGCCGGCAATATGTCGCTCGTATCAACGTCAGACGGACGAAGCCGGTTCAGGATCAGGCTTTTCCGTAGACGGGGATGGTGGCGCCGTTGATAACCTCAGACGCGGGGCTCAGTAGGAAATCCAGCACGGCGGCTATCTCCGACGGCTTGGGCCAGTCCATGTAGTCGGCATAAGGAAGCGTGGCCCGCGTCGCCCGGGTGTCGATGACTGCCGGCATGAGGACGTTGGCGGTGATGTTGGTATCATCGAGTTCGGTGGCGAGGGTCTGCACCAGGGACATCACGGCGGCTTTGGCGGCGTTGAATGCCGCCTGACCGGCGGGATTCTCGAGCGCGGCCCGACTGCCCACCGCGATGATTCGACCCCAGTCGGCATCACGCATGTGAGGGATGGCAGCCCGGAGCGTGTAGAACGTTGAGCGAAGATTGAGGTCGATCATGCGATCAAAGCGAACTGTGTCGGTCTCGGAAACGTCGCGGCCGCCAGCCCAGCCACCCACCAGCGCGGCGACAACGTTGATGTTGCCGAATGTCTCGACGACATCCTTCATTACGGACTCAACGGCCTCGACATCGGTGCAGTCGCACCGGCGCAGCATGAGCCGGTCCTCGTCGAGATCCAGTTCCTCTTCCAACTGGCGCGCCTCGTCGGGGATCAGATAGGTGACGGCAACTTTGAAGTCGCGTCGAATCAGATATGGGATGAGTGCCCGACCGAGGCCGCCGGTACCGCCAGTGACTACCGCTACGTTGTCTTGCATACGGACACCCTAGTGCGGCAAGGCAGTGCCACCGTTAGAGCGGGACCGCTACAACCCCGACTTGAGTCAGCTCTCTCATCAACCGATCCGGATCGGCGACGGTATGCATAGCCGCTGCTCCCCGGAACCTGATGTCTCCCCGCAACACCAGATCGCACAGGGCAGTCGCCGGGAAGGCGGTAGTGCGGGCCAAAGCTGAGAATCTACCGTCGTGGAAGTCCTCCATCTGGAGGCTCGCCTTGGATCCACCGGCTGCCACCGTGACTCTCACCAGCACGACATCGGGGCTCCCGCTCGGGAGGCGTTTCGCCAGGAGGTCGAGCAATAGCGAGCGCGGGGCAATCTCGACGCCCTTTACGCGCCGCGCTTGGGTATCGAACAAACCGAGCTCGCGCATCGCCTGAAAAACGCTTCCATGGCCTGGATACCGCAAGGTCTTGTACTCGAGCTCCTGAACGGTTCCTTCGTACACCTGGCACATGGTCGACGTCCCCCCTGCGGTCGAAAATGCTTCCAGCGGGCCCCACCGATCCCATTCCACTTGCTCAAATCGGGTCAGCGGCTCCACGGTGGTCGTCGTACCTCCGGCGACTATTTCGCAGGGCTCGGCGTACTCATTGATGAGCCCACCCGGGTAGAACGCAAGCTGATATCGGAGTGCTCCGCGAGGTTCTTGAGGTAAGCAGCCGACATGGATCTGAACGCTTTCGACAACCTCCGATGGCGCATCGGCGATCAAGCCGGCGGCAAGCACATTGGCTACACCGGGGGCGAGGCCACAGTCAGGTACAACTGCGACATCGTTGGCGATGGCCCTGGCGTTGAGGCGCAGTTGTTCTTTGACGATTGTGGGGTTGCCGCCAAAGTCGAAGTAGTGACAGCGTGCGGTCGCCGCGGCTGCCGCCAGACCCGGCCCGTATGAGTAGGGGACCGCAGCGATAACCGCATCGTGACGTTCCATCGCCTCCTCGACGGCGGCTATGTCGCCGACATCGATCTGCTCGTGGTCGAGGCCGAACTCATCGGCAGCGGCCGCAGCTGCCGGGACATTGGCATCGGCAATTGTGACCTCGTGCCCCCGGCGGGCGAGGTCCCAGGCGGCGGCTGTTCCGACGATACCGGCTCCGAGAACGAGGGTATGTGGTGTCGAAGTCACGGGGTGATCCTTCTAAAGGACTCGGCCTTCTCGAGATCCACAGCAGCTCCCTGGCCTGCCGCCCAAGAGTGCATCCGATCTATGAAAGCCTGTCTCTTGTCGATGGTCTGTTCTGCGCCGCCCATTGTCGTCGTTCCCTGCGAAGAGTGACAAAGGAGGGCTTCAACTTTGGCTGGGAAATCGTTGGAGATGTCTTCCCAGTGATCTGGAACATCGGCGGACCACAACAGCACCGCATCGGGCCGATGGGCGGCCAGATCCTGATCGGGGAAATAGAGATGATCGCGGGCGGCGATAACACCGTCCATTGCCGCCCAGCCCGTGGCGCGGTGATCGGGATGGAGCTGGTACCGCTGCCAGGGATCGTGACTCAGTACCACATCCGGCCGGAGGTCACGGATCTGGCGACACATCTCCTTCCTCAGATCCATGGAGTATTCGAGTTCGCCATCCACCTCATTGAGGTACCGGACCTCGACTGCCCCCAGCGCCACCGCGGCTGCCCGCTGCTCATTGATGCGGGTCGCGACCAGGTCTGCGGGGTCGATCCGCGGATCCCACGACCCCTTCGAGCCATCGGTCACGATGAGCATCGTCACCTCGCACCCAAGTGATGCCCATCTGGCAAGCGTTCCGCCTGCCCCGAACTCGATGTCGTCAGGATGCGCCCCGATCGCCAGCGCCCGTTCCGGTAGCTCGAGCGGGGTGGTGCCCGTCGCCATCTCGCTGTAGACGCTGCTATCGGGATGTTTCTTGTTGGCCATCGGGACAGGATAAGGGCTGCGCAGATCGGAGTAGCGGCTCCGCCGCTCAGCGGACCATAAGAGACCGATCAACGCAGATAGTCGCGGAGCCAGCGACCGGCAGGGAGTGCCGCCGCCCGCGTCAGATCGAGGCCTGTATCGAGATCGAGGCCCAATTCTGGACTCGTGACGATCCGAGCTTGCGGATATCGCGCTAGGTGGCGGTGGAAACTGGCTGGGCCGTACGAGAAGCTGACGGCCGTGCCCTTTCCCGCGATGACGTTGGTTCCTCCATCATGAGACGGAACGATGACCAGATTACGTTCGGCAAGCGCAAAGACGGTAGACAGGCCCGTTGGCGTGATCAGGGGAAGATCAGCGTGGATTATGGCCCAGCAGCGCTGGCGTCGAGCGGCCTCGCTTGTTGCGGCTTCGGCGGCGCCGTCGAGGCCCTCGCGGGGGGAGGTCGCTTCGTCGATGGTGAGGTAGCCATGCGTCCGCGCCCACCGGGTCACACCGGGATCCCCGGTTACGATGGCCACCAGAGCCCCGGCATCGGTCGCGGCCGCGGCAGTCCGAGCAGCTATGGCCTTGCCCAGCCGGGAGCGCGCCCTCGTATTGAGCCGGTCGGCGAGGCGAGCCTTGGCCACGCCGAACGGCTTGATGGGGATGGCAGCCAGGATGGCTTTGTTCATGGGTCCTCGCCGATGACATCTTCGAGTTTACGTCCGGAGGCGGGCTGATCGATCCATTCTGCTATTTGCACGAGGACGCCGTTGGCCGACTTGGGGTGGATGAACGCCTCCTTCCAACTCTCATAGGAAAGGTCCACACCAACCACCTCCATGCCGAGCCCGCGAGCACACTCGATGGCCGCTTCGATACTGGTGACCTTCAATGTCACGTGGTGAATACCGTCACCGTTGGCGTCCAGGAAGCGCACCAGGAAGTTGTTGGTGTCCTGATGATCAAGCGGCTCGATCATCTCGAGTTTCCCCGCACCCGGGAGATCGAACTGGACCCAGCGGAATTCACCGGACTGGTTGTTGCCCCCGTCGCGGAACTGTCCCGCCATCAATTCGACGAGAGGGAGGGCAGCACGTATGTCGCGAACTGCCACTGATACATGGTCAAAGCGTTCGATGACGTCACCGAGGGCCGGCATCGTTGGTTGGATCATGACCGTGGAGCCTACCGCCGCAGATGAGTCGACAGCGGTAACGAACTCGTTAGGGTGCTCCCGTGAGAAAGACCAAGATAATTGCAACACTCGGGCCGGCTGTAGGCAGCCTCGATGCCATCCGCGAGTTGATCGATGCAGGTATGGATGTCGCCCGCCTCAACTTTTCCCATGGTGACTACGACTCTCATCGCCAGTTCTGCGAATGGGTAAGAAAAGCCGCCGCCGAGCAAGACCGACCAGTCGCGGTTTTGCAGGACATCCAGGGCCCCCGAATCAGGGTCGGCACCTTCCCGGACGGCTCGGTCACGCTGGAGTCCGGTGCCGAGATCGCGCTGCGGACGGGTGAGGCTGAAGGATCAGCCACCGAATTGTTCATTGAGAACCTGGCCAGCGCAAAGCTGCAACGGGGTTCGCAGGTACTCATGTCGGATGGTCTGATTGACCTCAGCATCATCGACTGGGACGGAAAGACCGCCCGGGCGGAGGTCGTCGAAGGTGGAATCCTGCGTGATCACAAAGGTGTGGCCTTTCCCGGGTCCGTGGTCGACATCCCGGCGGTGTCCGATAAGGACGTCGCTGATCTGGCGTTTGGTCGGACACTTGAGGTCGATTACGTCGCCGCATCGTTTGTCTCCTCGGGTCTCGACATCAAACGAGTGAAGAATCTCGTCCCGGGAACTCCGGTGATCGCCAAGATTGAGAGTGTCGTCGGCTACGCCAATCTGGAAGACATCCTTAGCGAAGCAGACGGCACCATGGTGGCGCGGGGTGACCTCGGGGTGGAGTTGTCGTTTGCCGCGGTCCCGCGGGCTCAGAAGGAGATCCTCCACAAAGCCAACGCCAAGGCCAAGATCTCGATTACGGCAACGGAGATGCTCGAATCGATGAATCACTCAACGCGGCCGACACGTGCCGAGGTGAGTGACGTCGCCGCCGCAGTGATCGATGGCAGTGACGCGGTCATGCTTTCCTCTGAAACCGCGGTGGGCGAATACCCGGTCCGAGCCGTTAGGGCGATGAGCCTCATCTGCACAGAGGCAGAGGCCAGCCCCTTGTACGGACGTGGGCCGGAGATCCATTTCCTAGAGGACCGTGCTCGGTTTGCCTCGGCGACTGCGCAGGCGTGCGTGGATGCGGCCGAGAACCTGCAATTGCGGGCGATCGTAGCCTTTACCGAGTCGGGGAGTACCGCACGTCTCATCTCGAAGTACCGACCCCACACCGACATCTTTGCCTATACCCCGCACGAGGGAACCTATCGCCGAATGGCGCTCTACTCGGGGGTGACGCCACTTCGCTTTGGCGCAGTCGACTCAACCGACCTGATGATCGACTACGCCGAACGCAATCTGCTCGATCTGGGGATGGTTAAGGTCGGCGAGGGAGTGGTCATGGTCGCGGGCGTGCCACCGAACCAGGCGGCAACTACGAACCTTATGAAGCTGCATTCGATTGGTTCTCCACTGTGACAGTGATTGCTCCTATAGTGCGCCGCTCGATTCCGCATCTGTCATGCGCCGGGGAGGTGCAATGGGTCAGTCCATAAACGTTACGTCGAAGCAACTCGATGGCTTCTGCGTCTTTTCAACGGATCGCAGCATTAGCGGGCAAGATGGTGCGGGGTTTGGCTCGGTCGAAGAGGCTGCGGCAGGTACCGACTTCCCGGCGAGTCTCGCGGAGCGATTGTTCACCAGCGACCCGGCTATCGATCACGTATATGTCGCATCCAATGATGTGATTGTGCGGAGGGCAGCCTCCTGGGACACAACATCGGTCGATTCCGCCTCTGCCACGATCAGTGAGCTCTTCCGGTTCTACGAGGCCTAGCAGAGCGCCGGGGACTACTCATCGTCCGGTGGTGGCTCCTCCTCGTCCGGTGGTGGTTCCTCTGGGGGAATGTAGACCCCTATGTTGACAGTCACCGCGGTCCCACGGTCGAGCCATTCGCCTGAAGACGGGCTCTGGCTCACTACGAGACCGTTCTGGCTCTCTTCAGAGATCTCGAGAGTTGGCCCTTCGATGAAGGTGAGACCGGCCGCTTCCAAGGCGCCTAGCGCTCCATCGAGGGAGCCACCGATGACTGAGGGAACCTGGACGGGGCACGTAGTTCCGTCCGCGGGCGGCAAGTTGCACGGATGGACTTCTCTGATCTTGGGGGCGGGCCGGTACACCCAGAGATAATCTTCTTCGACAACGGTCCCGCCGGGCCAGGTCATCACACGCTTGACGGTGTTGCTGAAGCCACCCCATCCATTCTGGGTCACCTTCTCGTCGAGGGGAGTAAGCGCGGCATTGGCGACGTATTCCTCAGGAGGATCGGTGAATGCAAATCGGCTTCCAAGTTGACGCTCTGCGACACACCCACCGTTGTTGCCGTAGAATTGCACGGTGATCGAGGTGTCGGTGTACTGCGTCTTGATGATGGCGACGGTATCGGTGTTGTTGCGGAAGATAAGGTTCGGCTGTGGCCAGGAGATGGTCGCCTCGTTGACCTCCGGGTAGCGGGAGAAGTAGTAGCTGTGGGGCTTGTGGGTGACGTCCTCGTAACAGCCGTAGAAGACCGCGTTGTAGAACGTCGTGGCGAACTGGCTGACGCCACCACCGATGTCGTCGACCAGTTCCCCGGCAAGGATCATCGGTGCCGCGACGTAGCCTTTCTCCGCTGTTCTCTGCCCCACATGTTCGTTGATGGAAAACTCTTGTCCAGGCATGACGACGGCACCGTCCACCGTGTCGGCCATCAGATGAATGTTGGTCACGCGCTGCTGGCCTGCCGGGTGTGACGTGGTGAACTCCGAGACGAAGCGGACTTCGCCCATGGCTTCGGCCTCCGCAGTCGTGAACCCGGGAGCGGCGCCTTCGCCGAAGGGAAACGGGCCACCATTTGCCGGTCCGGCCGCCACCTCCAGCAGCTCGTCGGCGACAAGCACGGCATCAAGCAATGTGGCCGGGCGACCAGCGAGCAACGTCACGGACTTGGATGCTTCGTCGATGACGAATTCGGCATCTCGGGCCGGTTGCTCGATCTCGGACTTGAAGGGGCCGAGAATCGCACCGATCTCAGCCGGATCAAATGTCAGCACGACCTCAGGCACCGACTCGGTGCGAACGTCGGTCAGAAGTGACCGAGCAAGCTCTTCCCTGGTAAAGGTAATGGTGAACTCCGGGTCGGTTGAGGCAAGCGTCACCGGAGCGTCGAGCAACTTGGTCGCCTCGACGGTGGCGGCATCGATGTCGGCGTTGGTCAGGATCGGTTGGATCTGTCTTGTTTGGAGATCGGCAGGATCGCGGTCAAGGGTCTGCACTGTTACGAGGACCACCTGTTGTGCGTTGTCCCGGTCGATTCCTTCTCCGGGTCGCGGGTAGTCGGGCAGGACTCTGGTATCGCGAACGATAATGCCGCCCTCGTATGCAGGCTGAGCGATCGCCTCGGTCTCCCATTGTTCCAGGACCTCGTCGAGGAGCTCGGAATCGATGGCTACCGGAACGTCAATTTCGACCTGGTCGCCAAAGCTTCCGAACCATGCGAAGAACCCTCCGACAAACCCCGTGTCGCGGCGCACTGCCATGGCTTCTGCGAGAACAGCTTCCTCGTCAATATCGAGTTCGATCTCCGTAGGAATCATGACGAATTCGTGGTCGCTCACAGTGAAAACCGCGGGTGCATGCGCCAGTTGCGCCTCATAATCCGTGAGCGCGGCGAGAGCATCTTCCTCCCCAAGGCCACCTAGTTCAATGTCGGCAGCAGAGACGTTGCGTGGCACCTCACCGTTGGAGCGAATGCTGTCGATCGTGTAAAACAGGCCGGGTAGCAACAGCAATGCAACGACACCACCAATGAGTGTTCGTCGTTGTCTGGTCAGGGTCATTGGAGCTCGCGTGAGGAGGAAGAGAAGTTCGGAAGGACGGAGTGTACCGCTTTCTGGATGGAATCAAGCATCGTATGTGGTTGCCCGGGCCAAGACGGAGCGTTACCGGTCGAGTACCCACCGTGGTGGAGTCTCGTTTGGATCGGAGGCGAGGACATCACACCCGATACCATTGACAACGTGATCGAGTTCCCACTAGTTCCGCCGGGTGAACCGTTGGTAGTTTCGGCGACCCTCTACACGACCTACCACAAGTGCCCCGACCAAGCTCTGGGGCGGCTCCGCGGTATCTATCCCGAAGAGAGCCGGGCAGCTTTCCGAGGGGGATTGGCCCACCGGGTGTTCGCCAGACATCTGACCGATGGGGCGATTGCGACGAGCGAGTTCGATCGAGTCTGCAAAGAGGAGATCGGGCAGGGGATGAACGCAAAGGTTGGTGCGCTCGGTCTGAAGCCATCTCAACTGAACGGGTTGATCAAAGAAGTCGGTGATCTTTACGCACGATTCAAGACGCTATCCAGCGATGGGTTTCGGGTCGCGGAGGTGTTCGTCGAAGTTGAGCCGACCAAAGACCTGACACTGCGCGGATCGATCGACGCTGTATTCGAAGACAGTGGTGGAATCGTGCGCCTGATCGATTGGAAAACCGGGGGGCTTTACGAGGTGGAGCAGCAACTTGGGTTCTACGCCATGTTGTGGGCTATGGACACGGGGGATATCCCTGACCTGGTCGAGGCTGTGTCGATCGGATCCGGCGAACGGATCACAGCTCGACCGTCCCTTGACGCTATCGAAGCAACCGCCGCCAGCGTCGCCGAGTTTGTTCGGGTCATTCGCCGAGCTTTTGCTGCAGACCGCGACGAAATCGATCGTACCGCGGGGCCCTGGTGTCGGTTCTGTGCGCTGCTGGATCGGTGTGACGAGGGTGCGGCGGCGGTGCGCGTCGCTGACGCCGGGTGAGCACAATCGGAGCGACGCAGCGCAACGCTGTCTGTGCTGGCCGACGCCGGCCCGCTAGGGACAGAGACTTAGGCCACTCGCTGTTGGATGGCATTGTGCTGGGTGGTTACCGACGGGCGGAGCGTTCGGGCGATGTCGTCGACCAGGTCAAGCAACTGGCTCCGGAGTGAGTCAAGGTCCTCGCGTACCGACTCCAGCCCAGATTGCGCGGTTGTGAGAATCTTTTTGCTTCGGGAGAAGTGTTGCGCCAGGTCTCGGAGCCTCGCAAGTCGCTCCAAGGCAGCCGCGGCATCTATCGGCCTATCCCCCGGGGAAGTTGCGGCTGCCGCCGCTGCTATCCAGCGCAGCGCGACCCTGGTGAGTGTGCCGTCACCCTCATCGACGACAAGGATCCGGTTGCCGTACACGGCGAAGCTTCCCACCTCGCCCGGGTAGGCATCGACGTGCGATACGCAGATCGACCAGGTGGCATTGCGATTGTCCATAGCCTGGTCGAGTTCTGTGAGGATTCCCGTCGAACCGGTTAGGCCGATGCGGGTAGTGTTCTTTGCTTCCACGGCGACCGTGGTGCCATCGGGGAGAACGACGACGAAATCGCCCACCTTGACGTGCGAGCCCAGTGCGCCGCCGACCTTTCCTGTTCGCTCGACAACACAGCTGCTAAGGGCGCGGGCTTCCCTGCGGAGGATGGACTCAACCTCGTCCTCGAAGTCAAAACCCTTTGCCGTGCCGCGGGCGGCCTCGGCCTCGCGTTGTTGGTCCCCTACGACCAGATCTCGCATCTCCTGGAAGCGGCGCTCAAACGTGTCGAGTAGCCGGCCGAAACCAGATTCCGCTTCGGTCGAGTCAAAGGCAGCTTCAAGACGTTGCGCCAGCAGACCGCCGGGGCCCAGCAAGTCGGTAATCGATGCCATCAGTTTTCCGGTGTGGCTATCGGTCCGATCCGGGTCCAGCCGTGCCAGCGTCGCGGCATATAGCTCCTCGAGTTCGCGGACCGTGCGTGCTGTCAATGATGAGCGGACGTCGGGGTCGAGTTGGGCCAGCAGCTCAGATTTTCCTGTTTCCAACGCCCTCCCGAGATGCGAGTCAGCCGCTGCCGCTGCCGACTCGATGATTCGTTGCACCTCGTGTTTCATGTCATCCACGGTGGCGCGCATGCTGGTGGCAGCAAGACCGTGGACCCCTAGGGTGATGGCTCGGATGAGCTCCTCGCCTCGTCTCTCGTTGGGAAACATCGCAAGGTAACGGGCAACAGCTTCGTCGGTAAGACGCAGATTGATGACTTCAACCGTGGCCTCGACCACGGTGATGCTCGAAGTGGGATTCGATTCGGTTGCTGTCCTGGCTGGGGGAGTAGTTATGTCGTCCATACTCAAAACCTATCCAGTGGGTATGACAGATTTGGTCGGTAGACCGATCCGGATTGCGAGAAGAGGCTGCGCAATAGCCTCGTACCGAATACGGGCTACACCCCGCCGCCAACCACACTGACCCCCTATCCGCTCATCTTTCGAGAGCGAGATCAAGTCTCGGGTACCCGTCATTGCTGCGGGATGTGGTGTAATCGTTTAATGCAGGCAGACTCGGTTGCCATTGCGGCCCTACGGCCGCGGCTTGAGAAACTCACACAGCTGTTGGAGCGCGTCGACTTTTCGCTCCCTACAGACGGCAGCGCTGATGCCGACCATGCGCGGGTTGCCATCATCCGAACGATCAACGAGTACCTGATTCCCCGGCTTGACGAGCCGGAAGCCCCGGTGGTCGCGGCGGTGATAGGACCTTCTGGCACGGGCAAGTCAACCGTCGTCAACTCGTTGGCCAACGATCGCATCAGCGACGTGGGCCCCCTTCGCCCGACAACTCGTGGCCCGGTTCTGTGGGCACACTCCGACCATGGTGGGCGTTATTGGTCTGAGTTCGTCGCCAGAGTGAGAGAGCGGGTAGGCCCTACTGTCGACGTAGTAATCGGCGACGACGAGCTCACCAAGCAACTGACGGTCATCGACACGCCTCCCTCCGAGTTCGTTGCCGCCTCCGGGCGTAAGCCAGCAGTGGATGCCCTGGCGCTTGCCGACCTCTGCGTCTTTGTTACCAGTCCGTCGCGATATGCCGACATATCTGCTTGGAGATTCCTCAGGGAGATCCGGTGGCGCGGAGTGCCAATGCTGTTTGTGCTCAACCGGCTCCCACCCGATCGGGAGGAAGCGGTAGCCCTCCTCAACGATTTTGCGTCGAGACTCCATTCCAACGGTCTTTTGTTGGAACCGGACGCGGCAATGGTTTTCGGGATCAATGAAGCACTTGGAGATCGATGGCATGGAGGTCTCGACCCGGCGGCGGTGGGCGCCCTGCGTAACGAGCTGGGTGCGGTCAGCAACTCGGGGTACCGCGAGACCCTGGTTTCCACCACTGCGTACACAACCGGTCGCAACGTCGTTGACAGGAGCCGTCTTGTTCTCGATGAATTGGCCAGGGTCGATGCGATCGCTACCACCTTGGGTACCGCGGTGGACGAGTCTTACCAGGCCCAGGTTGAAGAGATTGCCCACCTGATGTCCGACGGTGCTCTGCGAGAGATGGCGCAGCACGGTTCGTGGTCTGAGGCTGCAGTAGATCTAACTGCAGTCATCACTCGTCGTGCCGGAGTTGCGGCCCAGGAAACGGCGCGAAGGTGGATTGATAACGACACCGGTTCTGTGCTCTTGGAGGGCAAAGGTACCTCTCTGTGGCGCCACACCGAGGACACCTCATGGGACGTCCAGGGGCGACTCGAGGAATGGGAAGAGACCCTGCAAGACGTTGCCGCGCGGCACACCCGTACCGGGTCACTCTCGACCCGGGTTGCCAAGAAACTGGCCTCCAACTCGTGGCGCCTGTTGGTCGACTCGAGCGAGAAGGCGCCGCGGAGCGTGCGTCGTCGCATCAAATCGAACCTTGGGGAGTTTGTCAAAGCTGCCCAGGAAAGCCTTGACGAAGTCATCGGGGCCGCGCTCGAAGTGGATGCGGGAAGATTCCGCGGTTATCTCGTCACCGATCCCGAGCTAGTCGCACAGACCGAGAGCACCATCACCGCGATATCGGCGTTACTCCATGGCGAGCTGCCTCAACTCGAAAGTGTTCCGGAGCCCGACGATCCGGCCGAGTCTGCGCCAGACGGGGAGGTCGAAGGTGCGTGACGTTCCCGAACTGCTGGACGCGATCGATCTCGTGATTGCACGCGCCCATGGGGTGGTATCGGCGGAAGTCCTCACCGAAGCCGACCAGCTTGCCGGCGAGATCAGGGAACGGCGCGGATTCTTGGGAGAGACACTCGTTCTTGCGGTAGCGGGGGGAACGGGTACCGGCAAATCGAGCCTCGTCAACGCGCTTGCCGGTGAGATTGTCACGTCGGTCAGTGTTCTTCGCCCGCACACCGATGAGCCGTTTGCCGTGATTCCCGAGAATCCGGAACCGGCGGTGACCGTCCTGCTCGATACGCTCGGGATCGCGTACCGGCACGAGCACGACGCCTTCACCAAGACGGCCATCATCGACCTCCCGGACATCGACTCGATTGCTGACTGGCATCGAAAACGTGTCGAAGATCTGATCCCTCGGGTCGATGGTGTCATCTGGCTTTTCGATCCGGATAAGTATCGAGACCCGATAGTGCACGACGAATTCCTCGCAGAGCTCGCCGAGCATCGCAGCCAGTTCATCTTTGCCCTGAACAAGATTGACAAACTCCGTTCGGATGATCTGCAAACGGTCCGTCAGGACCTTCTCGATACGCTTGACGCCGATGGTTATGCCCAACCTGCTCTGTTTGCTTTGGCTGCCGATCCACCCGGTGTCGCGGCCCGCGGCATCGACCTCTTTCGGGAGCATGTCACCGAGCGGATCGACACCAAGGTTGTGATGCTGCGAAAAGTCATCCGCGACGCCGCCCGGATTGTCCGCATGGTCGGAAGTGCCGCGGGAGTCTGGGAAGGAAGCTCTCTCGATTTCGACGAGTCGTGGGATCGGGTCAAGGCCGAGGTCCTGGCGGGGGTCGGTTCGGGTTCCAGCCAGGCAGATCGTGAGGATGCCTTGTGCCGTCTCGAGGACCTCACCGCGCTCATCGCGGTCAAGTCCGGCCAGGTGCTTGGCGAAGATGTTCGCTCGCTAGCCGATCGCACCACCATCGAAGCAATCGTCGCAGAGATAGCGGATTCCGGTCCTACCGAATCGGTTCCCAGTCCTGGTCTCTGGAGCCGGCTAACCGGTGCCGAACCCGAGACGATACCGAGTCCCCGGGGCGACCTCCTCGACGAGAAATTGGGACAACCGCTGCGCGACATCGTCTGGAAGAGGGCGCTACTCGGGGCGACCGTAACCCACGCCGCGGTAGGCGCGATCCAGTTGGAGGATCGCATAGGGAAGTAAGAAGTACTTGGTACTCACGGATTACGTCCGTGAAGGGACAATCACCGACAACGCGTCGTACGCTGGAGTTATCTCCACTGAATCAGCGTTGCCGAGTAGCTCCCCGTCGGCCTGGAATGCCGCGGACGGCTCGGCGTGGACGATGAGTTTTTCGAAGTCGTGGAATACGTGCGACCGGCCGTCGCTATTCAGATTGCGTTTGAGAATGCCCTTGGCCGCCAGAGTCGCGGTGCCAATTGCAGATACCCGCTCGATGGCCAATGCGGTCAGGCCGTCGCCGGGATCGGGAGTAAGCCGGAGTGGCACCCGACCCCAATAGGTGTAGAGGTCATGGACTTGAACGAGTAACGAGACTGCGTGCACCCTCTGCCCCGAGCACTCAATAAGCATGTCGGCGGCTCGTTTGCGGTACTTGGTCAACACCTGCTTGGTGGCGATGGCCGCAAAGTTCAGGGACGAGAAATGATATTTGGCAGCGGGTCGGAGATCGGACACGGCCACCACGTCGGCATCAATACCCATTCCAAGTGAGAAGACGGCGTATTCGGATCGTGCTGCAAGCGGGCTCTCAGTTGCGATGTGCGCCAGGCTCAGTTGCCTGCGGTGACCGGTCAAGATGTGGGTGGCTGCAGGCCCGGCCTTCATCGGAATGCGGAGAATGCGGGCGACGACGTTGGTTGTACCGGTTGGGATAACGCCCAACGCGGTTCCCGTGAATGCAAGGCCGTTGGCGACGTGATGAACGACGCCATCGCCACCCATAGCGGCCACCACGGAATACCCCTCTTCGGCGGCGTCGGCTGCGGCCTGGCGGGACTCGGCGGGACCATTGGGCCAAACTGTTGTCACCTCAAAACCATCGCCAAGGATTGCCTCGACGCTGCGGAAGGCGGCGCCCGTGAAGCCGGACGATGATGGGTTGGCGACAAGGAGCAATCTACGCATGCGCTGCCAAGGCTAGATGTATCCTGATTGTTATGAGATACGTTGACCGGGTGGACGCCGGTCGCAGGTTGGCGCCGATCGTGATGAGCGCCCTCGAGGGTCGTGTCGGGAAGCCACTGGTGCTTGGTGTGCCCCGCGGCGGAGTCGTCGTTGGTTACGAGGTCGCCAAGACAATCGGTGGGCAACTCGGCATTGCGTTAGCTCGAAAGATCGGCGCACCCTACAACACGGAGCTCGCCATTGGCGCTATCGGCGAGTACGGCGAGCCAGTTCTCGACCATGATCTGATCGACCGCCTGGACGTGTCGAAGCGCTACCTGCTGGATACGATCAAATCCGAAAGTCGTGAATTGCAGCGCCGAGCGCACATCTACCGGGGAGATGCCCCACCTCCGGAGGTTGCCGGTCGTGTAGTGGTAGTCGTCGACGATGGAATCGCCACCGGGGCGACACTCCGTGCGGTGCTGGAGGCGGTTCGCAGCGAGAATCCGGAGTACCTCATGTGCGCGGTCCCTGTGGGCGCCCCTAATTCTGTTGCGATGGTGGCGCGCCATATCGACGCCATGGTGTGTCCGCTCACTCCGCGGTGGTTCAGAGCCGTTGGCGAGTGGTACGAATCGTTCGTGCAAACTAGCGACGAGCAGGTGGTTGACATCTTGGCCGTAGCCCGTCTGTCGCTCTGAGATACCCACCTAGAGGAGCCGCGGCTCGGGGGCGAACTTGGGTTGTGGCGGGCCGTAGTCCGGGTTCCGTGCGAAGCGGGGCGCAGCCTCTTGTCGTCCGACTCGGACTACCGATTACGGAAATCGGACTACGAAACCAAAGTCAATTTCGCCCATCCGCTGATCCTCCTAAGAAGCGATCAGCTTGGCGACCCGGTCTCGGAGGTCGGTGGGGCGGAAGGGCTTGGTCATGAAGTCGTCGGCGCCACCTTCTTGGGCCTGGACCGCGACCTC
>JAYEIP010000391.1:0-20133 GCA_034660155.1 Actinomycetota bacterium
CGACCTCGACGCGGCCGGTGAGGCGGTTTCCCGGGTCTTTGGGTTGGATCGGGTCGACCGGGTCACTGAGGTCTCCGCGGACACACTCGACGAGCTCGCCGCCAACGCGGCACCGCTGGCGCTGCCCTGGGTCACAGGCAAGAAGTACGCCGTAAGGGTGCGTCGGATGGGAAGCCAGGACTGGAAATCGAAAGACGCCGAGATTGCCATCGCCGACCAACTCTACGACGCCTCCGCTGGTGTTGACCTCAAGAACCCGGAAGTGACGGTGCGGGTCCGGGTGCAAAACAATAAGGCCGTTGTCTCGTCGCGATCATGGCCCGGCGCCGGGGGACTCCCCATCGGCACCCAGTCACCGGCACTTCTCCTGCTGTCGGGAGGCATCGACTCGCCGGTCGCCGCCTGGATGATGATGCGGCGGGGATGTCCGCTCGACATGCTCCATTTCCAGCTCGAATGCAACCAAGCAGACCACGCCCTCGCCGTCGGCCACCAACTGGCGGTGCGTTGGGGCCATGGGGCCGACATCAACCTCCACGTCATCGACTTCGAGCCCGTGAAAAAGGAGCTCACCGCAGCAGTTCACCCCCGGTTACGCCAGGTCCTCCTCAAACAGCTAATGACCGAAGCGGCCTACAGGGTTTCACGGCGACTCGACTTCCCGCTACTCGTCAGCGGAGACTCGCTCGGCCAGGTCTCCTCACAAACGGCAGCCAACCTGGTCGAGATCGACAAATACGCCCAAGCACCACTGCTGCGCCCGCTGATCGCCCACACCAAACAAGAGATCGTCGACCGGGCCCGGGTCATTGGCACCTATGAACTTTCAACCAAGGCCCGTGAGGTCTGCGATCTCTCCGAAGGGCGGCCCGTCGAGACGGCGGCCGCCACCTATCGGCTTGAAAGAGGCATGAGCCGGCTCCGCAAAGGCCTCATCGACGAAGCCCTCGAGACCTGGGAATCGGTACCCGCAGCAGACTGGTTTCCCGGGATCCCACTCACGCCCGTCACGGTCTAGATAGCTGCGACCCCACTCCCCTAGAAAACCCTTGATCCGTCCCAACTTATCGCCGATTATCCCGTGAAGGGTTAGCGACTGAGGACGGAATCGATGTCATTCGGCAACAACAGTGTGCGACTTATAGTCGTCGCGTGGCTGGTCCTTGTCGGTGCTGCCGTAGCGATCGGCGTGAACGGCGAGCAGAACGATCTCGGGCCCAAGGTCGAAGCTGAGCTGGCTGCTGCGGGTATCGATGCTTCCGTACAGGTCTCCGGTAGAGACGTGACCGTCACCGGATCACTCGCCAACCGCGTGAACGTGGAGGAGGTAGTCGGAGCCATCGAAGGTGTCCGGGTTGTCCGCTGGGTCGACGTTGACGCCGCTGCGAGCACTGCGGTGGAGACGACAACACCAGCAGCAGCCTCGTCTACTACCGCGAGCTCCACCACCGTAGCCTCGACACTTCCCCCAATCACTGCTGACGATACCGATGAAGCAGTGTCCCGATTGGAAGCCCGGCTCGAAGGTGGCCAGCTGACCGTGCGTGGGGCCATCCCCGATGCTGAGGCGGCCGCGGAATTGGCCGCGGTCTCCGACCTCATCTACTCACCCCTTCTCGACAACCAACTCGAGGTTGATCCCGACGTTGAAACGGCCTCATGGGTGCCGGATATCGCCGACGCCATCGCGGTTCTGCCAATCATCGGGACCTCCGGAATAACCATCATCGGGGAGGAGGCGACCCTATTTGGCTACGCCCCAACCGAGGGGCGGTTGGCGCAACTCGAAGGGGCGCTGGCGCAAGCGCTCGGTCCCGACGTGACGCTCACCTCTGAGGTCGAAGTTACCGGCCTTGCTCCCCCGTCCATCGCCGCCGACGTGCCCGGCAACGGGATCATCACTATCAGCGGCACGGTGCCCAGCCAGGCCATCGCCGACTTCGCCATGACGCTGGCGGTCGATAGTTACGGGGCCGACAACGTCGTTGACGAGATTGTCGTCGACTCATCGGTTGATACGACCTTCTCGCTCTTCCGCCTACCACTGGTCTTCCCGGCTTTCCAGCCGTTCCCGGTGTGGCATGTGGAGATCTTCGACAATGTCATCTCCGGTGAGCTGCTCAGCGGAGCCAGCTATCCATCGGCCAGTGCTGAGCTGACCCCGCACCTATTGCAGCTAATGCCCATTGCCGCAGGAATCCTTACCCGCAATCCCACTCTGCTAATGACTGTGGAGGGGCACACCGATAGCGTCGGTTCGGAAGAGACGAACCAGTCGCTCAGCGAAGCACGCGCGCAAGCAGCGAAGGACTGGCTGATCGCGGCCGGAATCGCTGAAGCTCGAGTATTCGCGGTCGGTTACGGCGAGTCTCGGCCCATCGGGGACAATGACACCCCCGCAGGCCGGGAAGAGAATCGTCGCATCGAATTCAGACTTGGACCGCCCGAATAGAGCCGGAGGGAAACGGATGCTTTACGCCGTCACAGAGATAGCCGTCTTCATGGTCGGCGCCACAATCGTCGGAATCCTTCTTGGCCGGATAACCAAACGCAGCACTCCGACGATCGTTTCGGGCGCAGACACAGCCGAGCTCACACAAGCCCAGGCGGCTGTACGCGAGCTCGAGTCGGAACGTGCCTCGTTACGTGGGCAGCTCTCCGACGCCAAGGAACGAGTCCGCCAACTTGCGGCAGAACCCACTGCGGAGGAGACCAACCACGCAGCCACCGAGGAGTTCGCCGAGCAGCAACGCTCCTACGAGGCAGCCCTCGAAGAGGCAGAAGCCCAAGCCGATAGGCTCCGCGGGACCATTGCCGAACGCGACCACAGGATCGCCCAGTTGTCCTCCGGCGAACCGATACCCGAATCCGAACAGCCATCGACGCCGCTCGGGTACAGCTCCAGCGCCGGAACAATCGCCGACATGAAGATCGTGTTCGGGGAAGAGGAAGAGTAGGCGCGCGGGGGGCGCGTTTGGAGATCTTCTCACCGGCTCTCGGGTCCATTGGCAAGTACGAATCCGCAGGGCTACGACTCGCTGTCGTCCGCCTCGCTTGATCCCGGGGCGCGCGGTGCGTCCCAGCCGACTGGGGAGGCGATCTCCCCTGCTGCGACTTCGACCTTTGGTCTTGGCAAGAGGTCGACCACCGGGGTTGTCTCTTTGCGTTCTCCCCAGATGGCGAGGATCCAGCCTCCGAGACCGGCGGCAAGGGCTCCCAGGTAGATGCCGAAGCCGACTAGCGGGATCAGCCAGATGCCGACTCGCCAGATGGTTGCACCGACAAAGAAGGAAGCGAAGAGACCCCAGCGACCTCGCAAGAGGCGAGAACCGAGCGCAGTGACTGCCGGTACCGGGGCGAATACCAGCGACAGGGCGAGGAGCACGAGTAGCGCCAACGCAATGGGGGCACCCACCAGGGTAGGCGTGAATATCAGCACAATCACCGGCAGCACAATGATCGCGGCGACCCCTATTGCCGCGGCCCGCAGGGGGCGTTCCTCGATGGCGGTGACTGCCCGGGGGGCGGTGGAGCGGAACATCCACAACAGGACCACTCCCGAGAAAAGGAACGCAAAAAAGCCAAGCAGGGTGGCAATCGTCAATACCAGCTCGACACCGAACGAACCTCGCGTGGGCAATCGCTCAAACTGGCTGGCTACCTGTGCCGTCGTTGCGACATCGGCATCAGAACCGGACCGGTAGAGAACGTCGCCGCCAACAACTGCGGACTTGCCGAGGGTGAGGCCACCGACGGCAATGTCAATATCGTGTCCGACCTTGCCGTCGATAACGGCCGACAACATCCGGCCGGCTATGTCCCGCTCCACCTCACCATCAACCGTAAGCGAACCACCAAAGACCAAAACATCTCGTCCAACCGTCCCCGAGACGCGAGTCGCCACAGCCATCACGGCAACGTCATCACCAACAGATCCGTCAATGATCACCTCACGGGTGATCCCGCGTAACGAGCCGCCGATGTCGCCGGTGACGTGAACGGTGCCCTGGCTGAGGACAAAGACATCTCCGGTCACGGTCCCCGCGATCGTCAGCGCACCGGTGCTGATCACAAGGTCACCGTCAATGGTGCCTTCAACCCGGGCAGTGGACGAGGCGACATAAGCGTCCTCTGTCTCCACCTCGTCTTCGGCGATGATGTAGATGTTGGTAGTGACGACGTCGCCAACAACACCCCGCAGCGGCAACATCACCCCAACCAGGGCAAGCCCCAACGCCGAAGTAGCAGCAAAGGTTCTAAGTGGTCGCGATTTCATGAGGAAGTCAATCTACCGTCAGTCCCCCTCCGAAGAGCGCTTCGCCTCAATCCCCGGCTGCTCTGTGGGCATCTTGGGAGTTCGCCTTGCAAACTCCGGTATGCGCAGGTGTCCGACCACGCAACACCAACTACAACAACGCGTTGCGAACAACATTCAGTAGCGGCCACGGGACTATCCCAAGCAGCACCGTCGCCGCGGCAGTGAAGACAACAACAAACCCGGCGCCGCCGCGGAGACGGGGGCCTGTGGTCGCGGTGCCGGGGGCCTCCGCCATTACCGGTGCCTCGAAGAACATCAGAACGACGACACGCAGGTAGAAGAACAATCCGGCCACTGCCGCCACAAGACCGGCTGTGGCCAACCACACGTACCCGGCGGCCTCGGCGGAGAAAAGTACTCCGACTTTGCCAACCAAACCGGAGAACATCGGGATTCCGCCCATACCCAACATGAAGACGGCCATGGAACCGGCCAAGGCGGGCGAACGCACCCACAGCCCTTTGTAGTCGTCAAGGGCCGAGCCACCGGACCTGACCCCGGCTACTAACCCGACAATGGTGAACGCACCGACGACTTGGAGCACATAGGTTGCGACATAGAACCAGACAGCCGGCAGACCATCTATCCCGGCCACCAATCCCGTGAGCATGAACCCGGCGTGGGCAACCCCTGAGTAGGCCAACATGCGTTTGATATCCCGCTGCCCGATGGCGCCTATCGTCCCGAGTGTTATCGAGATAATCGCCAGAGCCGCAATCAGCGGCGCCCAGTCGTTGATACGGCTCGGGAACGCACCCAGCAGTACCCGCGCCAGGGCAGCTATCCCCGCAACTTTCACCCCGGCGGCCATCAATGCCACCGAACCAGATGCTGCACCCTGGTAGACATCCGGTGCCCACTGGTGGAACGGTGCGGCCGAGATCTTGAAGGCCAGGCCCACGATCATCAAGGCAATCCCGGTCAGCAGAATCCCCACGTCAAAGAATGCCACCGGCTCGGTTGCGAAGAAATCGATGATCCCACCCGGCCCGTAGATCGAGATACTGCCCGTCCCGGCGTAAACCAGTGCGATCCCGTATAGGAAGATGGCAGAAGCAAAAGATCCGAGAAGGAAGTACTTGAGAGCCGACTCGTCCGAGTTGCGCTCCACACGGACGAAGCCGGCGATGATGTATAGAGCGATCGACGCCGTTTCCAGTCCCATGAACAGCAGAATCAAATTCGATGATATTGCCATCATGTGAAGACCGGCAGTCGCCAGCAGCACGAGGGCAACATACTCCGCGCCACGCTTGCCGAGCCGGGTCACCAACCGCCAGTTGCCGACCAGTGCCAGAAACGCCACAAGGTAAATCAACATGCCGGCGAAAGCCGAAAAGCGGTCCATGATGACCATTGGATGACGGAACGAGGCGACACCACGTGCGGTGAACGACAGTTCCGCGGTGGAGTCCAGAAAGTCGAGCCGAAGCCACTGTGCTAACGAAAGAAGGAACGCCACCACCAGCGAGATTCCTCCGATGATCCCCCAGTCGCGTCGTCCTTGGTCAAGGGCGACTGCACTCATCAGGACTAGAACGGCTCCAAACAGCATGATGATCTCAGGGCCGATGGGGAGGAACGCGATGTTCTCCATTACTCATCACCTGCCTGAGCTAGATCCAATTCTTCCGGCACCCCGAAGTCCGGCACCGAATAGTCGGTGGCTTCCTCGAGCCGCTCCAACACCTCAGCCACCGCCGGCTCGATCCGGTCCAGAGCAGGCTTCGGGTAGATACCGAGGAACAAGATCAACACAACGAGCGGGGCAAGAATGAGAACTTCGCGCAGGTTCAGATCGAGTAGCTTCTCGTTCTCCTTGTGTAGCACCGGCCCCGTGAAGATACGCTCGTATGCCCACAGCAGATATATCGCGGCGAGGATCACACCGCTCGCCGCCAGCACGGCCGCAACCGGGAACCGCAGATACGAGCCGAGCAGGATCTTGAACTCGCCGACAAAACCGTTGAGCCCCGGCAACCCGGCGGATGCGAACGCCGAGAATAGGAACAGCCCGGCAAACACCGGCATGACCCGGGCCACACCTCCATAGTCAGTGATCTGACGGGTGTGCCTGCGCTCGTAGATCATGCCGATGAGCAAGAACAATGCGCCCGTCGAAAGGCCGTGGTTGACCATCTGGATCACCCCACCGGTGAGGCCCTGGCTGGTCATGGCGAAGATACCGAGAAAGATGAAGCCGAGGTGGCTGACCGATGAGTAAGCCACTAAACGCTTCACATCGGGTTGCACAATCGCAACAGCCGCACCGTAGATGATGCCGATCACGGCCAATCCGGCGGCCCAGGGGGCAAAACGCACCGCCGCGTCCGGGAACAGCGTCAGGTTGAACCGGATGAATCCGTAAGTGCCCAGCTTCAGCAACACACCGGCGAGTAACACGGAGCCGGCCGTCGGCGCCTCAGTGTGGGCGTCGGGCAGCCACGTATGGAAGGGAAAAATTGGGACCTTGATCGCAAACGCAAGACCAAAGGCAAAGAACAACCAGGTCTGCTGAGACGACGAGAGCGGTATGTCGAGCAGCTGCTTGAAATCGAAAGTGCCTCCGATCGCACCCAACCAGATGATGCCGGACAGCATCAATGCCGACCCAAACGCCGTGTACAGGAAGAACTTAACCGCCGCATAGATGCGGTTGTCACTGCCCCACATACCGATGATGAGGTACATCGGCACCAGCGTGATCTCGAAGAAGACGAAGAACAGGATCAGGTCGAGAGCGATGAAGACACCGAGCATGCCCGTCTCGAGGAGCAACATGGCAATCATGTACATCTTCGTGTTCTTCGTAATCGACTTTGAGGCGGCAATTGAGATCGGGAACAAGATGGCCGTCAACGCCAGCAGCAACAGAGAGATACCGTCGACACCGACGCTCCACGAGACATCCCAGGGCTCGTACCACAGCACCTGCTGGGTGAACTGGAATCCGGGTTCGCCTACCTCGAACTCCCACAACACATACCCAACGGCAGCCAGGGGGAGGAAACTCATCGTGAGCGCCAGCGGGTAGACCAACTCCGGGCGACGCTTCGGGACCAACCCGACGACGATCGCGCCGAGCACCGGAAGCAGGATCACTAAGGCGAGGGTGGGAAATGTCATAGAGCACCTCCCCGGATCAGGATGAACAAGAGCAAACCGACGGCGCCTCCCAGGATGCCGACCGCGTAGTTGCGAACAAGACCGGTCTGTAACGGCTTCACCCACTCGGCCATCTGCTTCACCAGAAGCCCGACACCATTGACCGCTCCGTCAAGACCTTTGGTGTCGGCGAAGAACGCCAACTCTTCGGCCGCTTTCTTGCCCGGCAGCACGATGGTCTTGCCGTACAAGTCGTCGACGTAGTAGCCATTCTCGAGCCAATCCCACATGGGGCCGGTTTCGTCGGGCAACTCGCCGCTGACAAAGCGTCGGTTGGCATACATGATGCCCAGCACTCCGGCCAGAACCGAGACGATCGCCAGGATCCACGGCGTTGCCCCCTCCGGTGCGTGCGCGAGGTGAACCGCCTCGAAGGCAGGTTCGAGGAAATGCTCCAAACTGAGCCGCCACGGGGTGTTGATCAGCCCGCCGACCGCAGACAACACCGCCAACACGATGAGGGGCGTGGTCATGAGACTCGGGGATTCGTGTGGTTTCACTCCATCCGCCCAGCGGGGCTCACCCCAAAAGGTGAGGTACATGAGACGGCTCATGTAGTAGGCCGTCAACCCGGCGGTAATCAACCCGACCACCCACAGCACGACGAAAAAACCGCCTTTGTTAAAGGTGGCAGCAAGGATCTCGTCCTTTGACCAGAAGCCGGCAAACGGTGGAATCCCGGAGATAGCCAGCCAGGCGATGGCCATGGTGGCGAACGTCTTCGGCATCACCTTGCGGAGGCCACCCATCTTGTCCATGTTCTGCTCGTCGGCCATGGCGTGGATGACCGAACCAGCGCCGAGGAACAACAACGCCTTGAAGAAGGCGTGTGTCATCAGGTGGAAGATCCCCGCTGTGTAAGCGCCGACGCCGACACCCATGAACATGTAACCGAGTTGGCTGATCGTCGAGTACGCCAGCACCCGTTTGATGTCCCGTTGACCGATGGCGATCGTCGCCGCAAAGATCGCGGTCAGCGCACCGACAGTGGCGACTACCCCGGCAGAGAAAGGGGCCAGGTCAAACAGCACCCCGGTGCGAGCCACCATGTAGACACCGGCGGTGACCATGGTGGCGGCGTGGATGAGCGCGGAGACCGGTGTCGGGCCTTCCATGGCGTCGGGAAGCCACACGTGAAGCGGCAGCTGCGCCGACTTGCCGGCGGCGCCGACCAGCAGCAACAGCGTGATCAGAGTGACCGTGGTTCCACCCTCTTCGAGCAAGGTATCCGCATGCTCGAAAACCTGTTCGAAACCGAGCGAACCAAACGTGGCGAAGATCAGCATCAAAGCGATGATGAAACCAAAGTCACCAATCCGGTTGACGATGAACGCCTTCTTGCCGGCTGCGGCCGCAGATGGCTTTTCGAACCAGAATGAGATCAGCAGGTAGGAGCTGAGTCCCACGAGCTCCCAGCCGACGAAAAGCACGGCGAAATTGCTGCCGAGCACGAGGATGAGCATCGAGGCGAGGAACAGGTTCATGTAGGCAAAGAACCGGGTGTAACGCGGGTCGCCGTGCATGTAGCCGATCGAATACATATGGATGAGCGAGCCGACCCCGGCGACGACCATCGTCATGACGGCCGACAGCGGATCCCACAGGAACTCGGCATCAATGGCGAGGCCGGGGATCCAGGTGAACAGGAAGACGTGCTCGGCGTGGGCGCTGCCAGTGAAGAAGTCGATTGAAGCGATCGCACCGACAAGGAAGGCCACGGCCGCCAGCGCGGTCGCAAAGTACCCGGCGTTTGGTTCGCCAAACCGCTTGCCGAACAACAGCAAGGTCGCCGCACCAAGCAACGGGAGAGCAACCGCGATCCAGATGAGATCGATCACTTCGTCACCCCCTCATCCCGGATAGTTCGTCGACGCTTGCGGTGGCCCGCTTGCGGAAGACCATCACGATGATGGCCAGCCCCACCGTGACCTCGGCGGCGGCAACAACCATCACGAACAGCACCGCCAGCTGCCCGTCCAGATTGCCCAAAGCCCGGCCGGCGGCAACAAAGCTGAGGTTGACCGAATTCAGCATCAATTCGATTGACATGAACATGACAAGCGCGTTGCGGCGCAGCAGCAAGCCGGCACCACCGATTACGAACAACACGGCAGCGAGGATCATGTACCAGGCAACGGTGACCGTCATGAGGACTCCCCCCTACCCCCGGCTTCGCCGGCGGTACTTTCCCCCCGGAGGGGGGACTGGTCGACCTCGACATCGGAGCTCTCGCCCCGGAGGGGGGACTGATCGACCTCAACATCGGAGCTCTCGCCCCGGAGGGGGGACTGATCGACCTCGACATCGGAGCTCTCGCCCCGGAGGGGGGACTGACCGACATCCACGTCGCCCTCATCGGGACCCAGAACCTTGCTTTCGTAGCGGGCGAGGGCGAGAGTGCCGACCGCGGCGATGGTCAGCAGGAAGATCGTCGCTTGGAAGGCCAACATCCATGTGCCAAAGAGTTGGTCGGAGATGTTCTCGATGGTTCCCGGTGGGGTTCCGCCACCGGTCCCAACCGTCCATGCCTGGCTGCCGGCCAACACAATCAAGAGGACCAACCCACCGCTGAGCACCGCGACAATGGGCCGCTGGAATGGTATCTGTTCCTCCCGGTCCTCGTTCTTGTCAACACCGATGAGCATGATCACAAACAGGAACAGCGTCATGACCGCACCGGCGTAGATGATGACCTGGACGGCTGCGACAAAGTGGGCATCGTTGAGGACGTAGAACACTGCCATGGAAAACATCGTGAGCAGCAGACCCATTGCTGAGTACACCGGGTTGCGTGCACCCACCAGGGTGATAGCACCGGCGAGGGCGGCTATGGCGAAGATGACGAAGACTACGAACTCGGGGCTCATTCGCCGGCCTCCGGGTCACGCGATTCGGACACCTGCTCAGACCCCCCTACCCCCGGCTTCGCCGGCGGTACTTTCCCCCCAAGGGGGGGACTGATGGCTGCCGCTTGACCCAACTCGGCCGCAAGCTCACCGGATGTGGCTGAGGGGGTCCAGGCGACCACGCCTTCGAACTGCGATCTTCCGCCGGGGGCGGTTGCTCGCATCCAGCCGGAGCCGAGCTTGAGCTCGTCGAGGTCGATCAGCGGATTCGGTTTCTGCGGGTGGTTGGGAGTGCCGTCGGGCTCAACCAGCAGCTCGGTCTTGGTGTAAATAGCGTCGTCGCGAGTAGTAGTCGACATCTCAAAGAGATGGGTCATCGTGATCGCCTCGGTAGGACAAGCCTCGACACACATGGCACAAAAGATGCAGCGCAACATGTTGATCTCATAGACAAAGCCGAATCGTTCACCAGGGCTGACCGGATCGTCGGGCGGGTTGTCCGCACCACGCACATAGATGCAACGAGCCGGGCAGACACCGGCGCACAACTCACATCCGATGCACTTCTCCATACCGTCGGGATAACGGTTCAGCATGTGACGGCCGTGGAAACGCTGCGGCTTGACCCGCTTCTCCTTCGGATACGACGTTGTGACCCGCGGTCGCTTCATCTGCCGCAAGGTCACGGCGAAACCCCGGAACGGTCCCAACATGTCGGCAAACCAGCCCATTGCTACCTCACGTCCAAGGGAAGCCGATTCGCCGCACGGCGATGGCCACAGTCGACAACACAATCCACAACAAACTGACCGGGATCAGCTTCTTCCACCCGAAGCTCATCAACTGGTCGTAACGCATCCGAGGCAGCGATGCCCGGATCCACACAAACACGAAAACCAACATGAATGACTTCGTCATGAACCACAGGATCGGGAACGCCCAGGCGATCCAGGAAGGGGTCCCGAAGTCGGGACCATGCCAGCCACCGAGGAACAGGGTCACGGTGATCGCCGATATGTTGAAGATATTGGCGTATTCGGCGAGGAAGAACAGCGCAAAGCGGAACCCTGAATACTCCGTGTGATAGCCACCAACGATCTCGTTCTCGGCTTCCACCAGGTCAAATGGCGCCCGATTCGTCTCAGCGACGCCGGAGATGAAGAAGATCACGAAAGAGGGGATCAGGACGATGTTCCACACCCCGAGGAACCCGAGGAAGTCACCAGCCTGAGCATCGACGATGGTGGTCAGCGACGTCGACCCGGTGAACATCACCACCGGAACCAGCGCCAGACCCATGGCCGCTTCATACGAGATCATCTGGGCGCTGGCCCGCACCGAACCAAGCAACGGGTACTTCGAGCCGGAAGACCATCCGGCAAGGACGACCGCATACACCGCCATCGAAGACATTGCGAGGATGAAGAGCAGACCGATATTCAGATCCGTCCCTGCCATGTTGATGACCCGATCACCGATCGTGAAAGGCTTACCGATGGGAATCACCAGGAAGATCAGGATGGCAGGAATCAACGCCGCAATCGGAGCCAACATGTAAAGGCCATATTGAACCTTGCGCGGCACCACCGGTTCCTTGACCAGCAGCTTCACACCATCGGCGACTGTCTGCAGGATTCCCCACGGACCTGCCCGGTAAGGACCGATTCGATTCTGCATGTCGGCAACGATCTTGCGTTCGAACCAGACAAGGACGATCACCGTCACCAAGACCAAGGCGAAGACAGCAATCGTCTTGATACCCGCCTCGATGAAGATCTCCCAGGCGCTCATGAGGACTCCCCCGGCGAGACGGTGACGGCAACTCCGGCACCAAGGTCACGGGTTGCAGTGAGGTTGGCGGGTACATAGACAGTCCCCCGGCCAAGCGAGTTATCGAGGCCAACGGGAAGCCGTGCACTGCCGGACTCGCCCTCGACGAGAGCGGTGGCACCCTCGGCCAGCCCCAACTCGGCGGCATCCGCGGCGTTGAGATAGACCCTGGCGTTGGGGGTAAGAGCGGCAAGAGACGGGCTCATTCGGGTACGAACCCCGTCGTCGTAAAGCACTCGCCCGAGATGAAGACCGAACCGCGCCTCCACCGCGGTGATCCCACCATCAACAGGGATGTACTTGAGATGCTGGACACCCTCTTCAACGGGAACCACCAGGCCCTCACGACCCTCCCCCCAGTCCAGCGTGTCCCAGGTGACGCCGTGATAGGTCGGCGCCACCGTTTCGATTTCCTTGGCTAACGCCGCCGCCGAAGGTGCTCCGAGGTTGCCGCCCATCCTGCGGGCAAGATCGTCGAGGGCGGACCAGGCAGGCCGGGTTTGACCGGGGCCGGGCACCAAACGGTTCACTTTCTGGACCCGACCCTCGATATTGGTGACGGTGCCCTCTCCCTCGGCAAAACCCTCCATTGGGAACACCACGTCCGCCAGCGTTGAGGAGTCGGTGAGGAAATGGTCAAACGCCAGTACAAAGTCTGCGGCCTCGAGACCGTCGGCGGCAAGCTTTGGCTCGGGGTGGTCACGGACCGGGTCGGAGCCCAGCATGATGAGTGATTTGAGTTCGCCATCACGCAGCCCCTCAAGGATGCTCGTCGCGGTACGCCCGAGTCCTTCGGGGAGCGGTCCCCATTCAGCTTCGAGGACATCGTGGGCAGTGCTTTCGGAGACTCGGCCCGGCAGCAATGTCGGCGCCAACCCCATATCGAGAGCACCCATCACGTTGGCCCGGCGAGCAAGTGGCAGGATCTTGCCTTCCGGCAAGTCCCGCACGAAGGCGGCCACGGCTTCGGCGAGGCGGGGATCTTCACCAATACTGGTCCGGCCAACGAGCGCCACCACGGGACCCTCATTGAGCGCGGCCCGCACCGCGGTGTAGTCGCCCTCACCAGCTACCAGCTCACGCAGGATGTCGGGGCCGGTCCCCGGGCGATAACGAATCTTGTGGGAAGCGACGTCGTCAAGCCCGGTGCGACGTGGATGGATCACGATCAGAGTCGCTCCGAGTTCGGCCGCGGCACGGCGGACCCGGAGATAGAGGACGGGAAGCTCTTCCTTGAGATCGCCTGCCCAAAGGAGAATCGTCTTGGCGTCTTCGAGATCCGGAATGGTCGCCCGCGGGGTCACGCCGACCAGGAAGTGAGGATCGAGCCCATCGTCGAGTTGAGCGTCCATGTGGGGGGTAACCACAATGGTGCGGAGGAATTTGCCGAAGGCAAAGGCCTCTTCGTTCGTGCTGTTGGCGCCACCGAGACCGGCGACGGCATCACCGGGGTATCCGGCAAGACGCTCGGCAGCAAGCTCCAATGCCTCGCCCCATCCAGCCTCACGGAACTCTCCATCCTCTTTGATGAGCGGCGTCGTCAAACGATGCTCGCTGTGGATCGATTCGAAGATGAACCTGTCCTTGTCAGACAACCAACCTTGATTGGTCGGCTCGTTGTCAATGCCGTCGATACGCACCACGGTGTTCTGGGTCGACTGCACAGACACCTTGGAGCCGACGGAGTCGACCATCGAAACACTCTCGACCGCCTCGAGGTCCCAGGGCCGGGCCTTGAACCTGTAGGGGGCGGCAGTGAGAGCACCGACCGGGCAGATCTGAACTGTGTTGCCCGAGAAGTATGAAGCGAACGGCTCGCCGGGGAAAGTGATGACCTGGACCGCATTACCCCGGTCCCGGAACTCGATTAGCGGGTCACCGGAAATCTCTTCAGAGAAGCGGGTGCAGCGGGCGCACAATATGCAGCGTTCCCGGTCAAGCAGGATCAGCTCGGAGATAGGGATGGGCTTTTCATAGTGTCGCTTCTCTTCCACGTACCGGCTCTCGCCCGGACCGAACGCCACGGTGTGGTCCTGAAGAGGGCATTCGCCGCCCTTGTCGCAAACGGGGCAATCGAGCGGGTGGTTGATCAGCAGATACTCGAGAACCCCTTCCTGCGCCTTTTTGACTACGTCGGACTGGGTATCGACCACCATGCCGTCGGAGATGGTGGTGGTGCACGACGGCACCAGCATCCTGCCTCGCGGCCCCACCACCTCGACGAGACACATGCGGCACAGGCCGGCAGGCTTCATCCGCGGATGCCAGCAGAAACGTGGGATGTAGCTGCCATTGTCTTCAGCAACCTTGATCAGCACCTCGCCGGCCGGGGCCTGCATCGGCACGCCGTCGACGGTGATAGTGACGAGTTCGCGCTCAGCCAACTGTCACCTCCTCATTGATCATTGCCTCAACCTCATGGCGGAAGTACTGCATCAATGACGTGACCGGTGCCGTCGCCGATGGGCCGAGAGGGCAGATGGTCGTCATGACTGGTGGCCAGGCAAGTCCCGGGCTAATCCCATCCGAGACGTCGAGCAACAGGTCGATGTCCGACATACGGCCCTGTCCCGACAAGATCCGGTTGAAAATCCGCTCCAGCCACGTCGTGCCTTCACGGCACGGCGTGCACTGACCGCACGACTCGTGGGCGTAGAACCTGACGATCCGGTGCGCCGCCGCTACCAGATTGGTGCTGTCATCCATGACGATGACGGCGCCCGAGCCAAGCATCGAGCCGTTCTTGCCAACATCGTCGATGGTGACCGGGGTATCGAGATGCTCCTCCGGAACGAACCACGGCGCAGACGAACCACCGGGAATCCATGCCTTGAGCTCACGACCATCGGGGACCCCGCCACCGAGGTCAAAGATGAGGTCGCGCCACGGCATGCCCATCACGATCTCGTAGTTGCCGGGCTTTTTGAGATGACCCGACAGAGACACCATCCGGGTGCCGGCGGAAGTATCGGGGCCGATGGCGGCGTAGTTGGCTCCCCCGTTATTGATGATCCATGGCACGTTCGAGATCGTCTCGACATTGTTGACAATCGTCGGTTGGGCATAGAGCCCCTCCACGGCCGGGAACGGCGGCTTGAGCCGTGGTTCCCCACGTCTGCCTTCCAGACTGTTGAGAAGCGCCGACTCCTCACCACAGATGTAGGCGCCACCGCCCAGATGAACTGTGATGTCGAGATCGAAACCGGTGTCGAGGATGTTCTTGCCGACGTAACCCTTGGCGTAGGCCTCGTCGACTGCATGCTGCACCCGGCGGGCCGGCTTGGGATACTCGCCACGGATGTAGATGAACGCATGATTGATCCCCAACGCAAAGGATGTCAGGATCACACCCTCGAGGAGCTGGTGAGGATCGCGTTCGAGCAGTTGCCGGTCCTTGTAGGTCCCCGGCTCTGACTCATCACCGTTGATCACCAGGTAGGCAGGCTTCGCCGGTGCGAGGAAACCCCACTTGACTCCTGCAGGAAAATTGGCGCCACCCCGGCCCCGGATATTGGAGGCCTTCACCTCGGCCGCGATGGCCTCACCGCCAATGTCGAGCATCCCCTTACGCAAAGCGGCATACCCACCCGTCGCCTCGTAACGCTCGATCGTATGGCTATCCGCCCGGTGCGCATCCATCCGCTCCGTAAGAATCTTCATATCAGTCCCCCCTCTTGGGGTGGGAACGTGCGGCAGACGGCGTCTATCAGTCCCCCCTTTGGGGGGAAAGTACCGCCGGCGCCAGCCGGGGGTAGGAGGGAACTCACGGGGTGAGTTCCTTGGGAGTTCGCAAGCGAACTCCGGGGTCTGTGCAGGTGTCCGAAAATCATCATGCTTCCTCCCCCGCCGACCCGTACGGGCCGAACGCCGGAATGGGAAGAAGGGAACCCTCGAGCTCCTTGATGCCCCAATCGAAGGACCGCTCGCCGCCAAACAGCTGCTGCATCTCCTCGGTGTTGGCGACGTTGGGTTTGGCATCACGTAACCAGCGCACCATCTCGCGGGCTTTGTCGGGGGTGACACTTTCGATCATCTCGTAGTTCACCAAGACGACCGGGGCCCCGCCACAGGCACCGTTGCATTCGACATGCTCAACACTCAAAACACCGTCGTTGCCGGTTTCGCCGTCGGGCACACCCGACTCGTCTTCGACCGCGGCCAGGACATCGTCGGCTCCCAGGAGAAAGCAAGAGATCGAAGTGCACACTGAGACCAGGTACTTGCCGACCGGCTCTCTCTTGTACATCGAGTAGAAACTGGCGACCGACTGGACCTGCGCCGAAGTGAGACCGGTCAAGACTGCAACCTGCTGCATACCCACGGTGGTCACAAACCCATGTTCGATCATCGCAACGTACAACAGAGGCATCACTGCGGAACGCTTCTTGGGATACTTGCCGATGATTTCCGCTGCCCGGTCCTGAGCTTCCTGGCTCCAGGTGCTGATTGCCTCAACGTCTTCGATCGACAAAACGACAGCCTTCATCGATCGACATCTCCCAACACCGGATCCGCAGAGGCAATTGTGGCCACGATGTCTGCCACCAGAGAATCGGTCATCATCGTTGGCAAAGCCTGTACGTGGTTGAACGATGGGGTGCGGGCGTGCATCCGCCACGGACGCTCTCGACCATCGGACACGATGTACATCCCCAGCTCACCCCGTGGCGATTCGATGGCCTGGTAGGTCTCACCCACCGGGACCTTGAACCCACTGGTGTACAACTTGAAGTGGTGGATCAAAGCCTCCATCGACTCGTCGATGCGCTTGCGCGGCGGCGGGCTCACCTTGCGATCGGTGGTGCGATAGTCGCCGGCGGGCATGGTCTCCATCACCTGTTGGACGATGCCGAGAGACTGTTTGATCTCCTCCATCCGGACCAGGTAGCGGTCCCACACGTCACCGTGTTTCCCCGTCGGAACATCGAAGTCGTACTTCTCGATACCGCTGTAGGGGAATGCTTTCCGTAGATCCCATTTGATCCCGGCCGCCCGCGCCATCGGACCGGTGACCCCGAGAGCGTTGCACTCCTCAGGAGTGATGACACCGACACCCATGGTCCGGTCTTGGAAGATCGGGTTACCGTTGAACAGCTCTTCGTACTCGGCGACGCCGGCGCTCACCTTGACGATGATCTGCTCGATGTCCTCCTCCCAACCGTCGGGAAGATCAGCAGCCAGCCCGCCGGGACGGATGAAATTGTGATTCATTCTCAGCCCGGTCGTCTTTTCGAAGAACTCGAGGATGTACTCGCGGTCACGGAAGCCGTAGATCATCATTGAAACGGCACCAAGGTCGGTGCCCTGGGTGGCGGCCCACACCAGGTGGCTCGACACCCGGTTCAACTCGGTAAGCAGGACCCGCATCGCTTGGGCCCGTTCGGGGATCTCAATACCGAGCAACGACTCGACCGCGAGCGAAAATGCCAACTCCATGTGGAGCGGCGACAGGTAATCCATCCGAGTCACGTTGGTGGAGCCCTGCATATAGGTGAGGGTCTCTGCGGTCTTCTCCATGCCGGTGTGGAGATATCCGATGATCGGCTTCACCCGCCGAATAGTCTCGCCGTCGAGTTCGAGGTGGAGGCGCAACACACCGTGTGTGGAGGGGTGCTGCGGCCCCATGTTGAGGATCTGCAACTCATCAACGTCCGCCGAGTCGTCAAGGATGAAGTCATCCTCGACCGTGATCCCGCGGTGGATTTCGAGGGCCGGGTCGCTGTCGGCTTCGAGCATTTCCTGCGCACGCTCATTGGTAGCGTCGCGCATCCATGCCGGCTCCTCGGTCCCGGCGACCCACATGTCGTGAGTTTCGCGACGGGCATCGGCGGACGGCGAGGATGGTGCCTCGGCCTGCTCGGGAGGCTCCGTGGTCGGGGCTTCAAGATCTCCAGTTACTACGTTCGGTGTGTCACTCATTGTGCTTTCGGTGACTCCTTGAAGCGGATCGGCACTGAACCAACTGAGTAGTCCTTACGCAGCGGGTGACCTTCCCAGTCATCAGGAAGCAGGAGGCGAGTCAGGTCGGGATGCTCGTCAAACAAGATCCCGAATAGATCAAACGTCTCTCTCTCGTAGAAGTTGGCACCGGGGAACACGTCGGTCACCGTGGCCACATGCGGATCGGTTCCGGGGACGCCGACGAGAATCCGCAAACGCCTGACGTGCTGATGCGACAGAAGGTTGAGGACTACCTCAAACCGCGGGTCGCGACGGAGATAGTCGACGCCACAGAGGTCGACGAACCCGTCAAAGCCTGCGGTGCGGGCTGCGGCCACGAACGCGGCGTACTGCTCTCGTGGCACTCGAGCAACATCCTGCGGAGGATCGAGAACTTGCTCTAACTCCACGTCAGGGAAAGCATCGGCAAGGGACGAAAGCACCTGGTCGGTCATCGGGTGATCTCCCCCGACATGATCTTGTCTTGCAGCGTCAGGATCCCGTGCAACAGCGACTGCGGCCCCGGAGGGCACCCGGGGACATAGACATCGACGGGCACGATCTCGTCGACACCCTGGACCAGCGCGTAGTTGTTGAACATGCCGCCTGTAGAGGCACAGGCCCCCATCGAGATGACCCACTTCGGCTCCGACATCTGGTCGTAGACCTGGCGCAGTACCGGGGCCATCTTCTGCGACACCCGACCGGCAACGATCATGAGATCTGCCTGACGGGGGGACGCCCGAAATACTTCCATCCCGAATCGGGCCATGTCATTGTGGGCGGCGCCGGTCGCCATCATCTCGATAGCGCAACAAGCCAACCCGAAGGTCGCCGCCCACATCGAACGCGTTCTGGTCCAGTTGATTGCCCAGTCGTACGTAGTGAGGAGGAACCCCGAGGGCCCGGAGCTGTGCGCCATCAGGCAGCTTCCTCCTGGGCGTCGGTCGCGGCTTCCTCGGGCGGGGCCACCACCCGGCGATAGCGCTCCCGACTCGCCACGTTCCAGTCGAGTGCACCACGCTTCCAGACGTAGATGAGGGTTTCAACAATCAGGAGAACGAAGATGGACATCATCGCAACGCCGCCCCACCCGAACGACTCCCAGCGGACTGCCCAGGCGAACAAGAAGATGATCTCCACATCGAAGATGACAAACAACATGGCGACGAGATAGAACTTGACCGGAAAGCGGTGCGCCGGCTCCTGGAGCGGCACGATCCCGCACTCGTACGGCGCCAGCTTCTCCGGTGTTGGTTTCTTCGGAGCCAAGAGCTTGGAGATGGTAAGACTCGCGGTGGAAAAGCCCACGACAAGGATGAAGGCGAGGGCGATCGGCAGGTATGCGGACAACGTCATCGGTTTCGAAGCTCCTTCCGAACCGCAAGATTAGGAACCTCTGCACATGCACACAAAGCCATCTTCGTAGCCACCACCCAATTGGACGGTAAGTCCGCTCTGTGACGGCGTTCGAAGAGGTGGCGGGCGACTCGATTCAGACCCTCGTAAATGAACCTACAGCGGCTTACAGTAGAAATGGCTGACCTATCTCGAGGGGAGTAGACAATGGATCAGTTCGTATCAATTCGGATTCCACGACGATGGCTGCGCTCCGCTGTAGTCCTATTGCTGATTGGTGCGGTCCTGACACCAGTCGCGGTGGTGGCGGCCCACCAATTCACCGATGTTCCCGATAGCAACATCTTCCATGATGACATCGCCTGGTTGGCCGATAATGGCGTGACTCAGGGCTGCAATCCGCCCACAAACGACATGTTCTGTCCTGCAGACAATGTCACCCGTGAACAGATGGCGGCATTCATGAAGCGACTCGCCACGGGACAGATCGTCGATGCGGGAACCCTCGCAGGGCACAGTTCGGCAGATCTGACGAGCGACGCCTTCTTGGCTGAGGGTGGGATTGCCCAAGTTCCCAAAACCGGGACTCTTGAGACTGTCGCGCAGCTGACCGGCCTCCCTGCGGGAAGCTACGTCATCATCGCCAAGACATTCATGACCTACCTAGGCGGCGAC
>JAYEIP010000392.1:0-4646 GCA_034660155.1 Actinomycetota bacterium
CTATCTTCAACATCAGGCGTACTCCTTCCCCGCCGGCCAACACCAGCGGAATCGTTTGCTTACGATTTGGAAGGGTACGCCGCCCTTCTATCCGAATCCGTTCATCCACAACATTCGGTTATAGCTCCCGGCACCGGGCTTAAAAGGCCTCTGGCGTTGGACTTGCTTATCTGACGAAGCGTTTAAGTCGTGTGAAAGTCGCAGATGATCACATGCGATCCGTGATCGATACGTCGGAACCAAGACGGGAAGCTGTTACGTATGCTTGATGACCATGCAGGAGGAGGGGAGAGCCTGGAATTCCGCGTCCTCGGCCCGCTTGAGGCTGCCCACAAAGGACAGCCGCTCGACTTGGGTCCCCACAAACAACGTTCGTTGCTGGCGCTGCTGCTGATACACGCCAACCGGGTGGTGTCCACTGATCGGATCCTCGACGAGTTGTGGGGCGATGACGCCGAGGGCAAAGAGAATGCGTTGTGGGTGTATGTATCCCGTTTGCGGGCCATCCTCGAACCCGAGCGGGAAAAACGGGGCGAGAGTACGGTCCTTCTCCGCCGTGACCACGGCTACGAGCTGAGTGTTGATCCTGACTCGATTGATAGCAGCCGTTTCGAGGAGAAGATTCGGGAGGGGAAGTCGGTTCTGCTTGATGATCCGGCCCAGGCTTCAGATCTCTTCGGGGAAGCGCTGGAGTTGTGGCGGGGTTCCGCCTTTGAGGATTTCTTGTACGAGGAGTTCGCCCAGCCGGAGATCCACCGTCTTGCTGAGGTGCGGGTGGAGGCGATCGAGGACCGTATTGAGGCGGACCTTCGCCGAGGGATCACAGGGGAACTGATCGCCGAGCTAGAAGCAATAACCCAGCAGTACCCGCTGCGGGAACGGCCGATGAATCAGCTCATGCTCGCCCTCTACCGGTCGGGACGCCAGGCCGATGCCCTGCGGGCTTTCGAGCGTTTCCGCCGCGGTGTCGGCGAGGAACTGGGAATCGAGCCGTCACCCGAGCTGCGCCGCCTGGAAGAACAGATCCTCCTCCACGATTCCCGTCTCCAGCCCCGTAGGACGAAGCGGTCGACCACCGCCGCGGTCTCTGGCCGCAACCCCTTCAAAGGCCTGCGGGCTTTTGAGGTCGACGACGCCGAGGACTTCTTCGGCCGCGACCGCCTCATCGCCGATATCCTCCGCCGCGTCAGCGACGGGAACTCGCTGATCGCTCTGGTGGGAGCAAGCGGCTCAGGCAAATCGAGCGTGCTCCGGGCCGGGGTGTTACCGGCCCTACAAAAGGGTGCGGTACTCGAATCGGATCAGTGGCTATTCGCCGACATGATGCCCGGCTCGAGACCATTCGACGAGTTGGAAGCCGCCCTGCTCCACTCGACCCTCGACGCTCCGCAAAGCCTAAGCGACCAACTGGGCGATGACGATGACGCCGGACTACTCCGGGCCGCGTTGCGGTTGCTGCCGGGCCGCAGTGGACGGCTGGTTCTGTTCATCGACCAGTTCGAAGAGCTATTCACCCTGGTCGACGACGCCGAGAGGCGGGACCGCTTCCTTGGCAACCTCGTGACCGCCATCGACGACACCCGTAGTCGAGTATTGGTGGTGTTGACCCTGCGGGCCGACTTCTACGACCGACCCCTCCAACACCATGACTTCTCCGCCCGTCTCAACGACGGCATCGTTAACGTGTCGCCGATGTCACCCGACGAGTTGGAAGCCGCTGCAGTGGCTCCCGCCCAGCAGGCCGGAGCCGTGTTCGAGCCCTCGTTGCTTACCGCCCTGATGACCGATGTCATCAACCAACCCGGAGGTCTCCCCCTCTTTCAGCACACCCTCCGCGAGCTGTACGACCGTCGCGTAGGCGACACTATGACCATCGCCTCGTATGAGGCGATGGGTGGCGTGCGGGGGACCCTCAGCCGCCGTGCCGAGGACCTCTATGCGAAGCTGGACTCCCACCAACAAGCTGCTTGCCGGCAGTTGCTGCTTCGCCTGGTCGCGATAGCTGAGGGCGACGAGTGGAGTCGGCGCCGGACACCGGCTTCGGAGGTGCTCGCCCTCGATGTGTCCTCGGTGACCCTCCAACCCATCATTGAATCCTTTGGAAAACACCGGCTGCTCTCGTTCGACCGTGATCAGCTGACCGGCGCACCCACGATAGAGGTCGCCCACGAAGCTCTGCTCACAGAGTGGCCCCGCCTTCGGGACTGGATTGACGAATCACACGAGGACGTGGTTCGTCACACCAAGCTCAGTGCCGAGGCTCAAGAGTGGCAGGACGCCGGCGAGAACCAGGACTACCTGCCGAGCGGAACCCGTCTAGACGACTACGTCGATTGGGCCGCCGCCACGTCGATGCTCCTCACCAACTGCGAAAAGGCGTACCTCGACGCCGCGGTCGAAAAGCGCCGGGAAACGCGCTGCGCCGAAGACGATCGGATCGCCCAGGAACGAAAGGTGGAACGGTCCGCCAAGCGTCGCCTTTGGGGGCTTGTGGCCGCCGTCGTTGTTCTCGCAAGTGTCGGTGTTGGCATCGCATTGAGCATGCTGTCCTCGCCGACGACAGTGGTAGTAGTGAGCCCCGCCATCATCGACGGGACTGGAATCGGCGGTTTACTAGAGGATGGCCTCGAGCTGAGCCGCAAAGACTTCGGGATCGAATCGACCCTTCTTTCTCCCCCGTTCACGGACCTCCAGGGTGACCTGAGACGTTACGCTGACGACGGGTTGGACCTGGTGATCTACTGGGATCCCGACTTTGGCCAGGAAGTCTCCGCAGTGGCCGACGACTATCCGGATACGGAGTGGATCGGCCTCGAAGGCGGCTCTGATATCGATTTCGCCGTTGAGGAAGGCGCTTTCCTGGCAGGGGTCGCAGCCGCCATGACATCCAAAACAGGGATCGTCGGATTCCTCGGTGGGGTACAGATCGAGTCCATCGAGAGATTCCGCGCCGGGTACGAAGCCGGCGCAGCTGCGGCACGCCCGGGCACCAAGGTCATCTCACAGTATGCGAGCGGGACCTTCGCTTTTGGGTTCGGTGCCGCTGGGTACGGCCACAGTGCGGCGGAAGGTCTCTATCAATCCGGAGCGGATGTGGTGTTTCATGCCGCAGGCGGAGCCGGTTCGGGCCTGTTCGAAGCCGCCGAGAGTGAGAGCGTACTCCAGGGCCGGAACCTTTGGGCAATCGGAGTTGACTCCGACCAGTACTGGGAGGTGCCCGCATCTCAACGTTCCCGCGTACTCACATCCATGCTTAAGCGGTTCGACCAGGTGGTCTACGAACTCATAAGCGACTATGAGAGCTCCGGAAGAGTCGATCGTGCATACCTATTCACTCTACGAGATGGCGTATTCGGATACTCAACAACCGGCGGTTTCCTGAAAGCGGATACGATCGCAGCACTCGAGACGTTCAAGGCGGAGATCCAAAGTGGAGACCGAATCGTCAACCAGCTGCCCGGCAAGGAGCTAGGTCCGCCAGCGGACGCCTTCGAGATCTTCGACGCATCAGTCACCTACGACGGGACGATGTGCAGCTACGCAGGATCGAGCGAGGCATCCCGGGGCCGCACAATACGCGTCACTTTCCGCAACGACTCGCCGGATACTGCCGAGCTCACCATCCAGGGTGACACCGTTTCCTATTTCGATCTGCAAATAAGGGCCACCCCAAATGATTCCATGGTCGGATACGTCACGTTGATCGGATCCGAGTACGAACTTAGCTGCAACGCGACGATTCGAGGTGGTGTTGAGGCTGTCGCCAGCAGCAAGCTCGCTGTCCTTCCCGAAACCAAAGCCGACGTCGCCATACTGGTCACCGTCACAGAAAATCAATGCACCGTGGGTGACGTGTCTGGGGTGCGGGCCGGCGACCTCGTCACGCTTGACATCGACATGCAAGCCGACGTCGGCGGTGGAGCGGGCTTAGGCCTGCTCCACCCAGGGATGACCGTCGAGGACTGGGAGCGGGATGTGACTGGCGCCTGGCGGTGGTACGGCAGAACTGGGGCGGAGCCCGGCGACGTCAGCCAACGAGTGATCGAAGTGCAACCGGGCAATTGGCTGATCGACTGCTGGTGGGCAGATGGTCGGAACGTCGAGCCCGGGAAAGTCTTCGTCGTCGAACCCCAGTCGAGCTGACCGACGGACGTGTGATCTGACGAAACCCCTGCCACAACTGGTGTGACTCACCCTGATCGTGCCTACCTTCCGACACCGGACCTCGACATCCAAGACACACAGAGTTGTCTCCAACAAGACACACAGAGTTGTCTCCAACAAGACACTATTGATTTCCGGGTATTCGAATGCGTCCTCGATCGTCTTGTCGAGTACTCGGGCGATGCGGAACGCCAAATGAGTGAGGGGACATAGCGTTCCGTTGTGGGCCCCGAACGGGCTTCGTTCGGGGCCCACAAACGTGATTAGAGGGTCGAATCTATGGTCTGGGGGTTGAGATGGTCGAGCTGGAGCGCGCCGGCCGTCTCTTCGCCACCCAACTGGAAGATGTTCAACGCTTCGGTGATGTTCGTCTCGTAGATGAAGTTGTTGTACCAGTACGACGACCAGGCTCCCCCGAGGTCGAACGGATCGATCGGTGGCGGATCTGAGTACGCCAGTTCGACCGGGTTGGCCGGGTCGGA
>JAYEIP010000393.1:0-4638 GCA_034660155.1 Actinomycetota bacterium
GCAGCTTTGTGGACGACGACACCAGCATCCACCAGGGTGCCATCGAGGCCATAGCTGCGGCCACCATCACTCGCGGTTGTAACCCGCCGGCGAACACCCGGTTCTGCCCGGACGAGCCGGTAACTCGAGGCGAGATGGCAGCTTTCTTGGTGAGAGCCCTCGGGCTGCCCACAGCCGAGGCTGCGGGTTTCACCGACGCCGCAGACTCGATCTTTGCCATCGACATCGATCGGATCGCCGGGGCCCATATCACCAGGGGTTGCAACCCACCTGCGAACGATCAGTACTGCCCCGACACCCCGGTAACCCGTGGCCAGCTGGCGGCGTTTCTATCAAGGGCGCTCGATCTCGCAGCAAGTGACGGCGATAGCTTTGTAGATGATGACGGCTCCGTATTCGAGCCCGATATCGAACGACTTCGCCTTGCGGGGATAACTCTCGGCTGTAACCCGCCGGGCAACGATCGATTCTGTCCCGAGCGGAACGTGACACGGGCTGAGATGGCAACCTTCCTCTCCCGCGCTCTTAGCCTCGACCCGGTTGAGGTCAGCCCGCGACCGATCGCTATCGACGTGGTCGGTCGTGATCAGTGGGGCGCCGCACCCCAGCGAGGCGGGTTCATTCCACACGAGATCGAGCAGATCACCATCCATCACGCCGGTACGGTCACCGGGGCGGTCGGCCCTGCGCAGTTTCGCGGTTGGCAGAGCTACCACTTGTCAATCGGATGGCCGGACCTCGCCTATCACTTCATCGTGGGGCGCGACGGCAACATCTACGAGGGCCGTCCCTACGGCGCCGTCGGCGACACCGCCACCAGCTACGACCCAGCCGGCCATTTCCTGATTGTGGTCGAGGGCAATTTCGACAACAGCATCCCCAATGAAGATCAGATCGAGATGCTGTCACAGATGGTGGCGTGGGCATCGATGCAATTCGACGTACCGGTCAGCACCATCGCGGGCCATCGGGACCATGCGGCGACAACCTGCCCTGGGGACAATCTCTACACGCCCATCCACGATGGAACGATCGCCGACCGTGCCGCCGAGATAGTCACCGCCGGCGGAGCGACGCTCTTCCTCAACGATTGACCGACTGATCTTCCGGGCGAGATCAGCCATAATCCCCGACAACAATCAACAGGAGCCACAATGAGTGTCGTCAAGATCAATGCAATCGCCGTGCCCGAAAGTGGCGGATCGGAGCTCGAAGCACGCTTCGCGGCGCGCCTCGGGGCAGTCGAAAACATGCCGGGATTCGAAGGGTTTGAGTTGCTGCGCCCAACCGCCGGCGAGGACCGCTATTTTGTCTACACCCGGTGGGCCACAGAGGACGACTTCCAGAACTGGCTCACGTCACAACAATTCAAGCACGGCCACAGCGGAGATTCCGACGCCCCCCAGCGCCCCCCGGCAGGCACCGGCTCCGCACTGCTCGAGTTCGAAGTAGTCGAGCGAGTGTGATCGAGTCGGTAGAAGTCCATGTGGTCGACAAGGTCGCCATCGATGAGTTGACCGACCTCTACGGTGCGGTCGGTTGGGTCATCTACACCGCCGCCCCCGCCAAGCTGGAAACAGCGGTGACTAATTCGTCTCACGTGGTTGTGGCGCGGGCGGGCGGTCAGTTGATCGGACTGGCGCGCGGCATGTCTGACGATGTGTCGATCTTCTACCTCCAGGACATCCTGGTTCGCCCGGAGTGGCAGCACCAGGGAATTGGACGGCGACTGCTGAAGAACTGTCTGGAACGCTTCAGCCATGTTCGCCAGAAGGTATTGCTCACCGATGGCGAAACCGCTCAGCACCGTTTCTACGAGTCAATGGGCTACCGCGACATCGGCCGCGTCGCCAACGTGAATCTGCACGCCTTCGTCCGAATCGAAGGGCTAGAAATGGTGACCGACCCACCACGTACGTAGTGCCAAGCACCAAGTCCTTCCGCCCCTACAGCGACTTGATATACGCCAGCAACGCGTCCAGCTCTTCCTGGCTCAGCGAATCACCAAAGTTGCCCGGCATGATGCCCGCAATGAAGCCATCGACGACCTTGGCCTGGGGGTCGACTATGGACTCGAGCAAATACGCGTCATCGGCGGTAGCAGTGGACCCGTCTTCCAGATTGCGGTCGGAGCCAAACAAGCCAGTCCAGGTCGGCCCTACTCCATCTCTGTCGTTCGTCGAGTGGCAGGCCAAGCAGCCCTTGGTGGAGGCGAGGTCCAGCCCGGCTGAAATCAAGGCAGCACCGGCGTCTGTTCCCGTTCCGTCAGCGGTGACTCCGTCGCCGGCGGTGTCAGCAGGGATGCTCGGGTCAGCGGCCGGGGCGGCCACCGGGACGGGTGAAGATGGCGAAACCGCATCCTTCACTGAGGACGCAGTATTGACAACCATGACCACGAGCAAAGCCAGCCCGAGCGAGGCGGCCAGTCCGAGTACGGCGCCGATCGCGAAATACGAACGGTTTTCGAGCTCCCTGCCGTCTTCATTCTCTGTTGCCACTCCATCACCACCAGATAGCTGTTGAGCGCGGTTCGGCGCTTGTGCTTCAATTCTCAATCTGCGGCAGACTAGTGTCCCCCTCGACAATTCACACCAGGGACCGCGCCTGGCGCAGATTCTTGGCGAAGAGGGGTCGGCATGTCCAAACGTAGCAAACAGGAGTCGTTCCTCCTCGGCCTCGTCGTCGGTGCTATCGCCTCTGTCGGCATCATCGTCCCGCTCATCCTTCTCGCTGTTTTCGGCGGGGATGATGCGGATAACGGCAGCGCGCAGCCGGCTCCCGTGACCACAACGACAACAACTGCCGCGCCGGTGCCACGGGGCCGGGGTGGTCCTCCTGAAGGGCGCGGTCCCGGATCGGGATTCGGCCTGTCTTCGGCCGACCCGACCAGCGACGGGATCGCCGGCCAGGAGGTGCTCGCCGCGTTCGACAAAGGGGGTTGCGCCAACTGCCATACGATCAAGGGAATCGTCGGTGCAACCGCCACGGTTGGGCCCAACCTCTCCGAAATCGGTTTCATCGCCGCGGAACGCAGACCGGGCTCGTCGGCAGAGGCCTATATAGAGGAATCAATTGTCGACCCCAATGCTTTCATTGCCCCGCGGTGCCCGAATGGACCCTGCCCTTCCGGTGTGATGCTGCAGACGTTCGCTGATGTCTTGACCGAATCGGACCTCGCTACCGTGGTCGGCTATCTCGCCGCGCTTGGTACCGACGCCGAGGCAGCGATTCTCGGGGAACCCGTCGAACAGGTATCCCTCGACGCCGGCCGTCCGGCCGAGTCTGTCCTGGAGCCGTTCATGGCCCTGCCCGCCGACCCGGCCCCCGATAACGAAATCGCTCTCGGTCGATACCTCTTTTTCGATCCGAGGCTTTCCAACAACAACTCGCTGTCGTGCGCAAGTTGCCACCAGCCCGCCAATGCATTCACCGATGGGCAGGCCTTGAGTGACGGTTTTCCCTCAACGGCCTACTTCCGCAACACACCGACGGTGTACAACACGGCGTTCGGCAATACGCTCTACTGGGACGGCAGGATGGATGCAGCAGACGTCCCGACCCTCGTCCGCGACCACATATCCGAAGCCCACTTCATGGCAGCCGACGGTCGCCTCGTCGTCGAACGTATGAATCAGGTTCCCGCCTACGTCGCCCTGTTCGATGAGGTCTACGGAGCCGAGCCCAGTTACGGGAGGATTCTCAATTCAGTCGCCGCTTACGTGAACTCGCTCAATTCAAGCGAGTCGGCGTACGACCTCTTCGCCGCTGGTGACACGGACGCTATTTCTGACGGCGCCGCCGCGGGTTACGACCTGTTCACCGGGGATGCCGGGTGTTCGAGCTGTCACGTGGCACCGCTGTTCTCCGATGAGGGGTTCTACAACCTGGGTATCAACACCGACCCGGCGATCTTCGATGATCCTGAGCTAGGGCTCACGTGGCGTCGGTTCTTCCGCACGCTTGGCTTGCCTAACTATCGGAACGTCTTTGACGACCCCGGTAACTTCGCCCTAACCCTCGACGACGCCGACCTCGGTGCCTTTAATACGCCGAGTCTGCGTGAGGTCAGCCGGACCGCACCCTATATGCACAATGGCAGTCTGGCCACGTTGCGGGACGTAGTTGACTTCTACAACGCAGGTGGCGGGGATGGCAATACTGCCGGCTTGTCCCCACTCGGGCTGACCGACGACGAGATCGACCAATTGGTCGCCTTCCTGGAAACTCTCAGCTCGGATCCGGTCGATGTCATCCCACCCGATCTACCCGGCTACTCGTTGGTTCCATTGGGAGGAGGCCAGGGTGAATAGCACAGTGCTCTCCACCAAGAGACTGATCTGGATTGGCTTGATCGTTGCGGCGGTGTTCCTCGTCGAGCTTGCAATCGGTGCAGGCCAGTCTGAAGCGACGCTGCAAGCCGGAACCGAGTTCGCTCCTCTGCCTGAGGTGCCGGTACCCATCGACAACCCGCTGACGGATGACAAGGTAGAACTGGGTCGTTTGCTGTTCTTCGACCCGCGCATGTCGGGTGACGGGTCAATCAGTTGCAACAGTTGCCATCCCGCCGACGCCGGTTGGGGGGCCCGGACTGACATCTCGTTCGGTGGTCCCGGGACCAGCCATTGGCGAAACGCACAG
>JAYEIP010000394.1:0-4634 GCA_034660155.1 Actinomycetota bacterium
AGCCCGCTCCGAGTGTGCCAGTAGGCGGCTGGATCTTCGGCCATCGGCGGTAGGTCCCGGAGTGTTACCGGGTCGACGTCGAGTGCAGCCAGATTCGACGCGAGATGCTCCACCGTGGCGGCCCCACTGATGACCGTGTCTACCCACGGTTGCGCCAGTATGGCGGCGATCGCGATGGTGTCGGCGTTGGAGTTGGGAAAGGCCTCTCGCAGTGGCGCAGTCGTTTCTCTATCCCGTTCAGTGAGGCGCCCGTTCGCAACTGACTCCTTGATCATCACACCCATCCCGGCGTCGTGTGCCTCACTGAGCGCTTCGCCTGCGGATGATTCGAGCAGGTTCCAGGTCGACTGAACTGTGGAGAAGAACCGGACACCGTCACGCTCCACCATCATGGCTTTGCGAATCACCTCTGCCTGGTTTGGTCCGCTTGTGCTCAGACCGATCGTGACACCATCATTCCGGATTGTGGCAAGACGATTGAGGACCTCGTCGTTGTCGAGAACGCCGGTATCGAGTGTGGCGGAGTGGATCTGATAGATGTCCACGTGACGACCGAGACGAGCCCGGCTTTCGTCGTACTGAGTGTCGAGGCAGTCGAGGCTGTGGTCTTTGACCTCGTGGACCTCGGCGTCGACTCGCCAATCCGCGACATATTTGTAGCCCCACTTGGACGAGACTGTCACTGTGGGGTCGGTGATCTTGCTGGCGAGGAACCATCGGCCCAGAAATTCCTCTCCACCTCCGTAGGAGCGAGCGGCGTCGAAGTAGCGAATCCCGGCCTCGAACGCTGCGTCCAACACATCGTGGGCATGGTGCTCCAACGCTTTCACTTCGGTACGGCCCGTCAGGTCGGCCTTGTGGCCGAGGTTGATGTAGCCGGGCCGCCCGAGCGCGGCCATGCCCAGCCCTATGCGAGTTACGACATGATGGGTGGTGCCGAGTTGTCTGGAGATCATCGTCGCACTCTACGCCGCGGAAACCAGATCGGGGGTGGCAGCCGGGCATGTCGGATAGTCTCAGGGTGCATGTTGTTGAACGAACTCGTTGCCGCTTCCCGAGAGGTTGCCGCTACCCCTGCACGTACGGGCAAGGTGGCGCGGTTGATGGTGGCACTCGCAGCGATGGATGTGAGCGAGTTGCCGGTAGGGGTGTCCTATCTCGCAGGGTTGATCCCGCAGGGATCGATCGGTGTGGGCCATGCGGCGATGCGGGACCTGCCAGACCCCGCTCCAGCCCCGTTGCTGAGCCTGCTTGATGTCGATGGGGCCCTCGCCACGATGGCGAAGATCTCCGGCGCAGGTTCAACTGTTGCCCGCCGTGATGCGGTAGCTCAGTTGTTCGGGCAAGCAACCACGGACGAGCAAGAGTTCCTCGCCGCCCTCGTGCTTGGGGGCTTGCGTCAAGGCGCCAATGAGCGCGTGATGATGGATGCAATCGCCAGGACGTTCTTGGTTCCCGCTGCTCTCGTGCGACGGGCTGCGATGTTCACCGGTGACGTTGCGGAGGTGGCGCAGGCCGCACAGCATGGGGGACGGGAGGGGGTTGCAGCGTTTGGGCTACGGCTCTTTCGTCCGGTGCAGCCAATGCTGGCCAAGACCGCGGAGGGTGTGGCAGCCGGTATCGAGAAGCTCGGCGTTGCGGCAGTAGAACGCAAGCTTGATGGGGTGCGGATCCAGGTGCACTTCGATAGCGCCGAGGTCCGCGTGTACACGAGGAATCTCAAAGAGGTGACGGACCGCGTCCCAGAGATCGTAGCGGCCGTCGCAGCGTTTGCGGCACGCTCGCTTGTTCTCGATGGGGAGGCGATAGGCATCCAGACCGACGGTCGGCCGTACCCCTTCCAGGTGACGATGGGCCGCTTCGGAACTGCCGGAGACAACACCGAGTTGGTGTTGTCGGGCTTCTTCTTCGACGTGTTACACCTCGATGGGCGCGATGTCTTCGCCCTTCCCGCCCGCGAGCGATTCGAGATCCTCGATCAGGCTGTGCCCGCGCGTCACCGCGTGCCCCGCCTGATCACCGACGACCCGAGCAAGGCCGCAGTCTTCTTGAGGGATACGCTCGCAGCCGGTCACGAAGGGGTAATGCTCAAGTCGCTCGATGCGCCCTATGAAGCGGGGCGTCGTGGTGCCGGATGGCTCAAGGTGAAGCCGGTGCACACGCTAGATCTCGTGGTGCTTGCGGTGGAATGGGGCTCGGGACGTCGTCAAGGATGGTTGAGCAACATCCATCTCGGGATCCGCGCTGGGGATGGCTCCTTCGTGATGCTCGGCAAGACGTTTAAGGGAATGACAGACAAGATGCTCGACTGGCAGACGAAGCGGTTCTTGGGATTGGAGACGCATCGCAAGGGTCGCACGGTCTACGTCCGGCCGGAGCAGGTCGTCGCGATCGCTTTTGATGGCATCCAGAGAAGCTCTCGATATCCCGGTGGGATGGCGCTGCGCTTCGCTCGGGTCAAGGGTTACCGGGAGGACAAGTCGGTCGACGAGGCCGACACCATCGAAACGGTACGGGCGATCTTCGAGGATGCCGCCACGGACACCGGTCGTCACGGGTAGTGCCTAGCGGGAATCGACCTGGAGGGCGATGAACTCATCGATTGTGGCTCGCAGGCCCGGCACATCTAGACCGTGAGCGGCGGCGTGATGATGGCGAGTCCCATAGTGGCGATGCTCGATGTTGGGAACCCCGACCGAGAGCAGACGATGGGGCTGGCCGCGGAGCGCCTTGGCGACCTCAGCCGCCGAAGTCCCTTCGAGGTACGGTTCCACCAGTACAACGTCGGGCCCCCTCACTGCATCGAGTAGGCCGGCGGCATCGAAGGGTCGGACAGTGGCGGTGTAGAGCACCGTGACATCAAGGTGCTCGGTCGCGGCGAGCACCCGATCGAGCATCGGCCCCACAGCAATGACTGTGGCGCCGTGGGCCGAGCCCGTTCGGATCTCTGCGAAGCGCCCGGTTGTGGGGTACGCCTGGGTGTTGGTGTCTTCTGCAAGGCGGATGTAGACCGTGTCGTCGGTGCTGGCGGCTTGGCGTAGCATTGTTTCCGCCTCGTCCGGGTGGCCGGGGACGTGGATCGTCCAGCCGGGCAGGGTGCCCAGCAAGGCGACGTCTCCTGGGGACTGGTGAGTCCGGCCCACCGATGCCGCATCGTATGAAGCACCGATGGACACGAGGATTGCGCCGAGGCCTTGGTGGCTGAGGTCGAGCTTGATCTGCTCGAAGGGCCGCTCGATCAGAAACGGGGTGTAGCTGTGGGCAATCGGACGGAGCCCGGACAACGCCATGCCGGCCGTGACGCCGATCAGGAGTTGTTCGCGGATGCCCAGATTGATCACTCGATCGGGATTAGCGTTTTGGTCGAAGGAGCCAGCTCCGATATCGGCGAGGGCGACTGCGATTCGAGTATCGGTGTCGAGCAGATCTTTGGTCACATCCGAGAAGCGTTGTCGCATGGTCTCCATCACGTTCCCCTGCTCTCAGTTTGAGCCACAACGGCGAGGGGTCGCCCCTCGTGCGGCAGTTGGAGGGCTCTGGCAATGTCGTCATGGTCACGGCCGTTTACCCGTGTGGTCGCCCAGCCTTCGACGGCGAAGCGGGATTGGATTCCGCCGGGCCACCCCTGTGATGCGGATTGGTTGTCGATGACGATGGTGGTGAGGGTGTCAAGGTGTCGCCGGGCCGCAATGGCGATCGCTTCGTGATTAGACCCCTCGTCCAACTCGCCGTCTCCAATCAGGCAGAAGAGTCGCGCCGGGTTGCTCTGCGCACGTAGACCGAGGGCCAGGCCCACCGCCAGCGGCATTCCATGCCCGAGCGAACCGGAGCCGATTTCGACGCCGGGAATCAGTGTGGCGTCGGGATGGTGGCCAAGCGGTGAGTCGTAGGCGGCGAACGTGGCCAAGGTCGCTGCCGGCACAAAGCCCTTGGCTGCGAGAACCGCGTAGTAGGCCATCGGGCCGTGGCCTTTGGAGAGCAGGAACCGGTCGCGGAGCGGATCGGTCGTCCGGCCCGGGTCGACATCGAGCACCCGGTTGTACAGCGTCCAGATGACGTCGAGAGTCGAGGTCGCTGCTGAAGAGTGTTTTTCGTCACCTGTCATCAGGGACATCAGCCGGGGGAGATCGAAGTAACTGTGGTTTGTCTGGGGTTGCATTGCGAGTGTCATCTGCCCAACGTACAACTTCAAGTACACTTGAAGTCAAGAGCTAATGTGGTGCACATGGAATCACATGACCTGCTGACTATCGGCGAGGTAGCCGCGCGTGCCGGGGTGGCCACCTCAGCGCTGCGCTTTTATGAAGCGGAGGGCCTCATCGAGTCGCAACGCACGCCGGGGAACCAGCGCCGCTTCCGGCGGTCCGAGTTGCGCCGGGTTGCGCTGATCAGGGCCGCCCAGGCATTCGGCCTTCCGCTATCGGAGATTCGGGAAGCGCTCGCGACGCTGCCGCAAGGGCGGACGCCGACCAAGAAAGATTGGGAGAGACTGGCCCGTAGGTGGCGGCGTGGAATCGATCAGCAGATTGCTGCGCTGGAACGTTTGCGCGAGGAGGCGACCTCCTGCATTGGGTGTGGATGTCTGTCGCTCGAGACTTGCGGGCTCTATAACGCCGCGGATGTCGCCTCGCGGC
>JAYEIP010000395.1:0-4622 GCA_034660155.1 Actinomycetota bacterium
CACGTTGAGCCGGTGTCTCGATATTCGTGCGGCGAACCGCGGTGAGCACGCCAAACAGCATGACGATGACAAAGAGCATGCCGGTGCCGATCTTCGACAGCACATCCTGGTTGATGCCGACAGCGAGCGGGACCAGCAGTAACGCAATCGCACCAAAGGGGATGGTGACCCAGGCGACCTCGCCGGAGCGTCTTTCACGGTCCAGATCACGGCGGGCGATTGCAACTGTTTGTGCCCAGAAACGATCGTTCATCGCACCGAACCTCCGGCAAGTTCGGCGGTCCGGGTGACCATGGGGGCGACTCGCTCAATGTCGTGTGACACCAACACAACCGCGCCGCCCCTCTCGAGCACCCCGGCAACTATGTGCTCAACCAGTTCGATAGCGCTCGGATCGAGCGCCGAGTGCGGTTCATCCAGGAGAAGCAGATCAGGTGCCAGCATGATCTCTCTGGCAAACTCGACACGACGTTGCATGCCGTGAGAGGACTCCCCGACCAAACGATCTGCGGCGTTTCTCAGACCCACGGCTTCCAGGGCGTCGCGCGCCGCGTCCAACGGTGCGCCGCCGATGCGTGCCGAAAACTCAAGGTTGGCCAGCAGGCTGAGCTCGGGATACAGAGCCGGGGTATGCCCGATGAGCCCGAGTCGGGACCGGATTCCGAAGCGGTCGTGGGTTCCCAGGTCGGCGCCGAGCACCCGGGCGGATCCACCAGTTGGTCGCAGCAGAGTGGCTATCACCCGCAACAGCGTCGTCTTGCCCGCACCGTTCGCCCCGAATAGCCCAACGGACTCTCCGGGCTCAACCGTCAGGTCGACATCACGCAAGATGGTGGAGACACCGATCTTGGCGGCGACGCCTGCAAACACAATATGTGGCGTGGTGGAGGGCACAGCCCGGGCATTTTACGGAATATCGGATGTGGTGCGACTTTTGGGGGCGCAGAACCGCGACTACGCGATTCGGACACCTGCGCAGACCCCCTAACCCCAGCGGCTTCGCCGCTGCAGTACCTTCCCCCGGAGGGGGGATTGATAGCGGGGAATATGCGTCGACGCTTATGCGTTAACCTTTCACCCGAACAAACACACCGGAGTGGATTAATGGCAACTGTCAACCTAACCAAAGACACCTTTGAAGAGACCATCACTGAGAACGACATCGTGCTCGTTGACTTCTGGGCAGAGTGGTGCGGACCCTGTAAAGCATTCGGCCCGACCTATGAGTCGGTGTCTGAGAGGCATGAGGGAGTCGTATTCGCCAAGGTCGATACCGAGGCTGAGCAGGAGCTGGCTGCCTACTTCCAGATTCGCTCGATCCCGACACTCATGATTTTCCGTGACAACATCGGCATCTTCTCCCAGCCGGGCGCTCTTCCCGAGACTGCGCTCGAGGACCTCATCGAGCAGACCAAGGGACTCGACATGGACTCAGTCCGCAAGGAGATTGCGGAACAGTCAGACGAACACGATCATGACCATGAGCACAGTCACTGAGCGCGACCGCCTCAGCGGCTGATTAGGCCCCAAAACGTAAACGGTCCGGCCCTAAGGGGTCGGGCCGTTTTGTTCTCTCACTAAATGAGCGATTAACGCCTGGGCTGTAGTCACATTGGGGCGCTCCACTTCTATACGGTGGAAGACCGCGGTTCCGAACACCCCCGGCTCGGTGAGCACATTCGCCGGGATCTCCGCATCCTCCAGTAACCCCCATGCCTCCTCAGCCACAGACCGGTCGACGAACTCGGCGATCGGGATAAGCTTGTCCTTGCGAGCCACTATTACCCGCCTGCCCCGCCGGTGAAGTTCCAGCCGGCGAGATGGAGACTAGGGACGTGCATCATCCCCGGTCCGAACTCAGAATCGGCGAATCTGGCGTCGTTGCCGATGCCGAGAACACGACCCTCCCCGAGCGCTCCCACAAATGACTGGGTGAACCGCATGTTGGTCACCGCACCGGTGATCTGCCCGTTCTCGATCATGAAGGTGCCGTTGCGGGTGAGCCCGGTGACGGCCATCGCTTTTGGATCCAGCACGCGGCAATAGTTGAACGTCGCTACGTAGAGACCACGCTCCACCGAGGCGATCATATCGTCCACCGCGGTGTCGCCACCCTCCAGGAACACATGGGTCGGGAACGGACCCATCACCTCTGACCCCGGATTGCCGTGCCCCGTCGACGCCACCCCGGCCTTGGCGGCAGTACGGCGGTCGCGGGCCAGACCCTTGGTAATCCCAGCGCTCACCAGCTCGAGGTGTTGCCGGGGTGTTCCCTCTGCATCAAAACCCACGCCGAGCGCCCTCTCGTCGGCAGCATCGTCGTACAGCTGAATTGATCGATCGAACTGCTCCACGCCCAGTTCGACGAACGACTGGCCTTCGGCATAGTGCTTCCCATTGAAGCCGTAGTACGACAAGAACATGGCAATGGTTGCAACGCTCTCTGGTGCCAACACCACCTCGTACTCGCCGGGCTTCACGTCGTAAGCATCGAGCCCCCGATGGGCCCGGTCCGCCGCCAGCGAGCCGATAACACCACCATCGAGGTCTCCAATCCGCTGCGACGTCGCATGGCCGGATCCGGCAGCGCCGTCGGCCTGATGGATGCCGTCCACCGTTGCCCGCGTATAGCGGCCAAAGGCACGATGGCCTTCGGTATTGACGAAGGCAACGTCATGGCCCAATGTTTCGCAATACCCGGCGGCACGCAGATCTGGGGCGGCGCCGACAAAATCCGCAACTATCTCGGCGCGTTGTGCTGGGGTCGCGGTGACGGTTGCCTCGTCAAAGTGCCCCGGGTCGACCACGTCGAGGGGTGGGGTGAGGCCCGGCCACCCTTCATCGACACGCTGCAGAGTGGCGATCCCGATCGTGTCGTCGACGAAGTTTTCGAGGTTCTCGAGGCTGGTGGTTGTCGCCGCGTTGACCCGCCCATCGACGGCAACACGCAACGACACCTCGTAACCCTCATCGGCAACGTTCTGATGGATGAATGAATTGGCGAACCGCGTCAGTGAAGACAAGCCACCACTCACCACAACCTCTGCTTCGGCCCTATCTCCGACACGGTCGAGAACGTGTCCCGCTATTTCGATGGTCCTGCTCATGCTCGCACCCCCACTCGCACATTGGCGAAACGGCCCGGCGCTGCGGAATGACCGGTGTGCGCAATCTGCATCGGCTGACCCTTTCCGCAATTCGGTGTTCCCCAGTGCAGCCACTCATCTCCCCCGGCCAGCATGTCAAGCTGTGACCAGAACTGCGGCGTGATCCCGGTATACGTGGGGTTCTTCACCATGCGACCGAGCTTCCCGTTCTTGACCTCCCAGGCAATCTCACAACCGAACTGGAAGTTGAGGCGCCGATCGTCGATGGACCACGAGCGATTCGTCGCCATGTAGACCCCTTCTTTGGTGTCGGCGATGATCTCTTCGAGGCTCGATTCGCCGGGAAGCAGGCCGACGTTCGTCATCCGGACCATCGGAAGCCGGCTGTAACCGTCGGCCCGAACCATTCCACCGGGCTGGAGGCCGGCAATCGAAGCCGAGTCACGACCGGACAACACTCCAATCCAGATTCCCTCTTTGACGATATCGACGCGCTGCGCCGCGGTGCCCTCATCGTCGTAACCGAAGGTTCCGAGCGCTCCCGGCAATGTGGCGTCGGCGGTGATGTTCATCAGCGGTGACCCGTACTGGTGAGTGCCCAACTTCTCGAGTTCCAGGTGCGAGGTGCCGGCAAACGCCGCCTCCCACCCCAGGATTCGATCCAGTTCGATGGCGTGTCCAACCGATTCGTGGGTCTGCAACGCCAGCTGTGATCCCTCGAGAATCAGAGACTTTTCGCCTTCCTCGAGCTCAGGTGCCGACAACAGGGCTGCTGCCTCTTCAGCAACGCGGCCAGCATTGGCCAGGTAGTCCCACTTGCGGACTGTCTCGTACCCGCCGGTTTCATACTGACCGAAGGATTGGGGGTAGGAGCGGCGCTGGGTCTCGCTTTCACCTAATGCGGTGGCGTCGAAACCGCCACCGGACTCAACGAGATGTTGATGAATGCGATGGCCTTGTGACGACACGAACCACTTGTCGGTGTCCCAGAATGAAAGATTGCTGGTTGCCAGAGCAATGCCGTCGACCTCCTGCATCACCTTGGTGACGGCTATCAACATGTCAACCTTGTCGCTGATTGGAACCGAGAATGGATCCTCGTCGTGAGGGGTCTCGTAGAAGTCTTCGACGACGGGCACATCAGCCAGCGGTATCGCCGGACCCGGCACACTTGCCGAAGCCCTGGAGATAGCGGCACTCTGTTCCCCGGCACGGCGAGCTGCCGCAGTGTTCATGTCGGAGATGGCGTAGAACCCCCATGCCGAGCCGGTGAGAGCCCGCACGCCGATTCCGGCTCGTTCGGCCTGGTCGATCGACTGCGGCTCCTGGTTGAGCACCGCTATTGACTGATTCTTCGAGATGACGACCCGAGCATCTGCGTACTGGGCCCCTGCGGCTAGAGCAGCCTCTACCGCGGCCTGGGCAAGATCAAACACGTTGCGGACTCCCGATCGGTTGACCAGCCGATGGTAGCGGTCTGGCAGGTATCAGCTGTAGGTCAGAAGGCCGCTACAC
>JAYEIP010000396.1:0-4615 GCA_034660155.1 Actinomycetota bacterium
CTCGATCCGGCTTCGGATGGAGAATCAGCGTACGGGTTCGCCACTCAACGTTGCGGTGCGCGGGTTTCCGGGTCCGCCGGCGGGAGTGGGTACGGCGGCGGAGGGAATGGCGGCGTTGTATCGCCTAGCGGGGACCGATCCCCGGCTGGCCGATCTACCACCCGACATGGTCGAGCGGATGGCCTGTGGTGCGGGAACGATGGTGCAGCGTCAGGTGGGGGAGGTCGAGGCAGCGGAAGAACCCGAGCCGGGGTTGGCCACCGGCGCCTGGTTCTACCGCTCCTACACCCAGGTCGACGACCAGCAGCATGTACTGTCCGGCCTACTCGGGGCAGAACAGGCTATGCGGGGGAGGGATCAATGACCGGCTGGTTCGTCTTCCTGGCATATCTCGCCGCCGTGAACCCGCCGCGCCTCCGACCCGGAGTGACGACTGGCGAAGAGCCGGGGCAGCTCAAGCAATTGGCTGTTGGCGCGGCGACGGTCGCCGGTACCGGACTTGTCCTGGTGCTGGCAGCAGACGGGTTTCTCGATGCCCTGAACATCACCGACGAGACGTGGCGGCTCGCCGCCGGCGTCGTGTCGATTCTGGTCGGGGCCCGTGTGGTGGTCGCCCCTCAATTGAGCGAGATGCCCGACCCGAGTCATTTCGGCCTGATCCCGATCGCGTTTCCTTTGCTGTTCACGCCACAGCTTGCGGCGCTGGCCGTTCTCTTCGGCGCCACCGAGTCCTTTGGTATGGCATGGGGCTGGCTCGTGACAGGAGTTGTTGCGGGTGCCGCGGTCGGCCACCTTCGGTATCGCCGTCCCGGCCTGTGGCTGGCTTTGGCCCGGATCCTGGGGGCACTACTGGTTGCGCTCGGGATTGCGCTGGTAGTCGCCGGGATCAGAGACGTCTAGCCGCAGTTGAGCGGCGCCGAACAGGGTTGACGGTCAATCGCGCCAGATGGCGTAGGCCCACACATCACGCGGTTCACTGCTGATGTTGGGGTGGACACACCAGCGGTGGAGGACACCTTCCCGCTGCATCCCGACCTTCTCTAGCACCCGTCCCGAGGCGCCGTTGTCAATGTCGGTGTAGGCCCAGACTCGCCAGATTTCGGGCTGAGCGAGCGCCCACTCGATGAGGGCACGAGAGGCTTCGGTGGCAAAGCCCCGGTCCCAGACGTCGTGGGTCAGCACATATCCGATCTCCGCTTGATGGCCCTCCACTTTTGCCTGGATCATTCCCACGACAAGCCCTGTGTCCTCGAGTGTGATGACCCAGGGGAATGTCGTTCCTTCACTCCATGCTTGGCTGCATGATTCGAGGAATTCGTGCGTCTCGGCTATCGACTCATGTGGTGTCCACACGAGGTACTTGGTTACATCGGGGTCCTGTGCGTACGACGCAAAGATCTCCGCGGCGTCGGCTGCTTGAGGGGGTCGCATGAGGAGCTGCTCGGTCTGGATTCTTTCGGGAGGTCGCATGCAACGACGTTAGCGGGACGGGTCCTGAGTCGTTCCCTGTGGGGTCCATCGGATCGCATCCGCCCATGAATCGGGTGAAGCAGACTATCTCAGATCGGCTTCGGGCGATGGAGGCCGGCGACGCTATCGCGTGATCTGAAGTCAACCCTCATGGCTGCTGCCTGATCGTCGAGGTTGGAGGACACATCCAGGATGACGATACCGGGGTGCTTCGACAGCCCGGGCAGGAGCTCTTTGGTCCCAAAGCCAGTGAATCGGTCGTGAGCGTCGCTGACGCCGGTTCGTTTCCCGAAGAGGGCGTCGGCCTCATCGAAGAACAAGATTGCATCTGCTGTGGCGGCTCGTTGCAGGACTGTCGCCAGGTTCTTCTCCGTCTCTCCGATGTACTTTGAGACGAGGGTATTGGCGTCGATTCGCTTGAGTGAGTGGCCAAGCTGGCCTGCCAGACCGGCGGCGGCCAGTTGCTTGCCACCATCAGACGGGCCGATAAAGAGTGTCGTCAAGCCGGCGCCGTCTTCGAGAGTCCGCGCGACATCGAGGAGTTCCTTCAGCTCCTGGTGGGGCCACGGATCGACCGTCTTCTGTTGGATTCTGACGATGACGAACTCCGCGGGTTTGAGGGGTGCGAAACCGACCTCGATGTTGACCCGACCATTTGCGATATCGGTGTCGGTCATCGTGCTCCCGAGACCGCATCGCACGAAGTAGGCATCTGTGGCCTTAGCCCCAACCAATGCACCAGAGCGCCAGAGCTGCTCGAGGAAGTGCTCGATAGCCAGCCGCAACTCCGCCCACAGTGGTTCGTCATTGGGTTCGAAGACCACCCATTGGGTGCCCTGGTCAATCGACTCCTCGACGAATAGCGCCAGCCGTCGCACCGGCACGTACTTCCACTCGGGATCCGAGCTGAGGGTCCGTGCACCCCACACCACCGGTCCCCGGCCGATGTCTCGCAACACGTTGATACCGAGCGGATTGAGGACTTCTTGCTCGTCGTTGCTCACTGGATAGGCGATTGCCTCGATGCCGCGGAGACCTGCCTCCACCCCCGCCGGCGCCTTCCACACGCCATGTGCGGAATCGGTACGGGCATATACACCGGCGACTGCTCCGCCGGGGGTCGATCGTCCTGCGGCGGTGGCAATCCAGGGGAAGTACAGGGCACTGTTGTCGTGACGCAGAGCCGCATTTCGGCCCAACCACCGTTCGATCTCTCTCGGGCTGTCCTGCCGCGGCGGGTCGACGATGTAGAAGGAACTGTTGTCGGTGGCCCATCTCTGTCCGGTGGCGATCACCGTGTCTGCCAGCTCTGCGGACATTGTTCCGGTGTCCGGGAGCAGCAGAAGGCTGACCGAAGCTATGTTGCTGAGCGAATCAAGTCCCGATTGGACGTCACTCTCCGCAACCCGTGCCAGCAAGGCGCGGCGGCCACCGTTGTTGAAGAACTGGCCCAGTGACCGGCCGGTTGGCGTGGTTGGCGCGCCCTTACCGAAGTTGTTGGCCACATCGCGTTCGCTGGACACAAACTGCGGCTGAGCCAACGGTCCATCAGGCAAGTCGCCAACGAACGCGGTCACGGCCTTCACTGCTGGGATGAGAAAGCGGAAAGTGGATCGGATCTCTTCGACATACACGCCGGGGCGGATCACCTCGGGGCGGCGTCGCCCGCTTCGGACACGTTCATCGCTCATGGCGCACCACTATCTCAGGCATGCCACGGTATGCATCCAGATCGTGGCGATAGCGAGCCTTCTGCTTCGAACGAGTGCCGCCGCTCCAGACGACTGTTGCGGTGAAGGTGTTGATCTTGCGTCTGCGGAATAGACCCGGGGCCGCATCCAAGAAGACTCTGATCTCCTTCCCGGGCCGCAAAGTTCGCAACTGTTGGAATACGGGCAGAGCAGAAACCACCGTGTCGTCGGCGCCGATGAGCTTCCGGGAGAAGTCGACCCGGATGTCGTGGGCTACATCGTCGCCGATATTTGCGAGCACCAGTTCGAAGGCTCCGTCCCGGTAGTCGACATCGAGGACTATCCGTGCCGCGGGTCTCTCGGATCGCTGGTCGGTCATCAGTTGGACAACCGGAGCCCTTCATGGGCTATTTCCACCGTCTCGAAGGCGATTTCGCTTGCTGTCGCGTTGAGTTCCGGTCCCTGATACTTGCAGGGCCAACCGGCCGCGAACTGCCAGCGGGCGACCGGTTCGCGTGCCTCGTTGAGAAGCTCGATCTCGCCGTCACGCTTCTCGACCTCTCCGTCGGGCGCAGAAGCGATCCACGACCAGAACTCATCGTTGGTGGTGATCCCTCGCTTGAGCGTGATGTTCGCGTACTTGGGTAGCCCGGGCATCTTGGTGATCTTGAGGTCGGCACCGTCACCCGTTCGGTACTCAATCGGCGGGATCTCGAACTCAAGCCCGGAGACCTCCGAGAACCCCGCAACCTCAAGGCCCTCAAACTTGACAACAAACCTAAACGCAGAATACACCCCAGCATTACCGGACATAGGTCCCCTCCCAATCGACTTCCTCCAACCCTACGCATCAGTACCTCGAACCGTGGGCTGCCAGCCCGTGGAAACACGGTCTCCCAACCCAGGGTCGGGGGTTTGGCACTGCAGGGGGTGGGAGGCGAAGGGTAGGCTCGGTGGCCGCTGCTTCTGGCAGTTGTCGATAGGGTGAGCGTGGCCCGTGACGGGATCTAATCCAGAGCTTGCTTCGCTGCTCGATGGGGCGGCGGATGCAGTAACGCGGAAGAACTGGGACGTTGTCCGGGTCCTCACCGCGCGGGCGCTCGAGCTTGATCCGGGCAACGCCGAGGCGACCGGGTTGCGTGCATTCGCGGCTCGCCATCTCGGTGGGGTGTCCGGCGTAGTGCCTGAGGATGCGGAACGTCGATTCCTCACTGTGGCCTTCATCGATATGGTCGGCTCGACCGAGATTTCCAGCCAGCTGGACCCCGAGGATTACCGGGACGCCCTTGAGTTCTATCAAGGTGAGGTGCGCGCTGCGGCGGGTGCTTACGACGGTCATGTCGCCAAGCTCCTCGGTGATGGCGCCATCGTCTATTTCGGGTATCCGATCGCCCACGAGGACGCACCGCGCCGAGCATGTTTGGCTGGATTGGAGATTGTCCGCAGGATCGACG
>JAYEIP010000397.1:0-19887 GCA_034660155.1 Actinomycetota bacterium
GCCCTGGACCAACAATACGATTGAGACAGATAGCCTTACTCTCCGGCCCCCCGCACCCCAGGACGTGGATGTTGTCCTCCGCTTTCTCACCGATCCGGAAGTTAGGCGCTATCTCGGTGGCCCATTACCCGAGAAGGACGCCCGAGACGCACTGGCGCAGTCTTCGCTGGGCGAACGATGGGGGTCCTTCCTGATCGTTCATAGCGACACGGACGAGGTGATCGGATCCGTCACCTTCGACCGCGCTCACGAAGAGTTGGAGGTGTCCTACGCCTTGGTCCCGGCGCATTGGGGTAACGGCTACGCAGCCGAGGCGTTGCGGGCTGCAATCACGTGGGCCTGGCATATCACCGATGACCCCGAGGTTGTCGCGGTCACACAGACCGCAAACGAGGCATCGGTGCGACTCCTGGCCACCGTCGGCATGACCAAGGTGAGGGAATTCGAGAAGTGCGGAGCGACGCAGGCACAGTTCTCGCTCGGCCGGCCGTAGAGGTCAGCCTGTGACCAGAATCCGCATTGGCCGCGCCGAATGGTCGGAATCCGGTGACTACACCCGTTCCCGAAGCCAGGCGATGTCGTTCTTCTGACCGTCGTCGTCGTTCGGGGTCTCGACGACCACCGGAGCATCTGCTGCCTTGACGACACCGATAATCAACTCTTCGGGGATCATGCCCTTGCCCAGATTGGCGTGGCGGTCCCTCCTGCTGTTGTGCGGGTCACGGGAGTCGTTGCAGTGGACCAGGTCGATCTTTCCGGTTGCCGCCCGCACCCGTTCTACTGCCGTTGCCAGGTCCTCACCGGCTGCCCACGCATGACACGTGTCGAGGCATACGCCGACGTTGTGGTCGCCGATCTCTTGCCACAGGGCGCCGTAGTTGTCGAGCTCGCGCGCTACGGCGTGACCGCCGCCTGCGGTGTTCTCGATCAACACCGGAACGGGCGACTCGAATGTTTCCAGTGCCTTCCGCCAGCGTTCAAATCCGACCGCAATGTCCTCGTCGTCGCCAACATGACCACCGTGGACAATCACACCCCTGGCTCCGATGGCTTCCGAGGCCTCGACAATCTGAGCCATGGTCTTGCGGCTCGGAATCCGGATCCGGTTGTTCGGCGACACCGGGTTCATGATGTAGGGGGCGTGGACGTATATGGGGAGCCCTGACGCTTTCAGCTCGTCGGCGTCCTCGCGCGGCACCGGCTTCTTCCACGACTGGGGGTTGGCGATGAAGATCTGAACGAGATCAGCGTTACGAGACGCCGCCTCCGCCACGGGGTCCTTCGGATTGGTGTGTGCGCCGATCAACATCACTCGTCCTCGATTTCCTGGTCCTGGGCTTCCTGGTCCTGGGCTTCCTGCTTTTCGAGTTCCTGACCCTCGGGTTCCTGTATGGCAGACGATTGCTCAGCTACTCGCGTGGGGCGCTCGAGTAGCAACTCCGTACGAACCACCACATCTTCGACAGTTGCTTCCCAGCTATCTGCATCAACCTCGAGCGTATTGCCCTCCCACCGGGCTCCCCAGAGACCATCGGGATACTTGGCACGGTCAGACACTTCAACCAATAGCACTGGTATCGGGATGCGACCATCGTCGTCGTAATCCCGACCGGAGCGCACGGACACGACATCGGTCCATGGGATGAACATGGTCGACATTGGGCCTGCTACGCGGAGCCGCATGCCTTCGTCCTCGAGTTCGATCACGGGTCGCCCCATGAGCAGCCCCCCGGCGCCGACGACGACGAAAGCAACCCCGGCAACCACGAACAGTGTTCCCCACACCAGATCTGTGCGGCGCTCCGTCTGGCCCTTTGAGGTCAGTAGGCCTGCATCGTCGGCGGAGGGCGGTCCCGAAAGCTTGTGCAGTGAGACGATGTCCAGGGCGGCAAGGAGCAGTAGTACACCCGCGGCGGTCAGCAACAACTGCCGGACCGGTGACCGGGTTGCTGAGAAGGTGGCCGTCATTGGCTTACCCCAAGATCGGCGGAAGTAAGAAGTGCAATCAGTGGAACCCCCATATCGGAAAGTCGGGCCGAGGCGGCTCCGTCGCTGCGATCAACCAGCACGATCGCTTGGATTACCTCGACCCCTTCGGCTTGGAGTGCCTTAACGGCACCGGCCATCGATCCCCCGGTGGTAACCGTGTCTTCGACCACAACCGCCTTGTCCCCCGCTCTGATCGGACCGACCAGCCGGCCCCCGGTTCCGTGATCCTTCGTTTCCTTGCGCACGCTAAAAGCCCGCAACGGCACCTCGGCCACGATGGCGGTCGCAACCGCAATCGGGTCGGCACCCATGGTCATCCCACCGACCGTAGTGGCGGCAGGATCCATCACTTCGAGCACGCACTTGCCGACGATACGGGCACCGGCACCATCAAAGGTGGTCTGCCGTCCATCCAAGTACCACTCGGAGGTGATGCCGGAGGCAAGCGTGTAAGGCCCGTCGGTGTACAAACCGTGAGTCTGCAGATGGGCTACGAGCTCGAATTGGTGTTTACTCAGGTGCGTCAAGAAAAAACTTCGATATGTGGATAAAACCGCTAAAGGTTTCGCCGGGTTCCCCCGATATGGTAATCAGACTGGATGCCTTCCTACCTCCCGTCTAAAAAGCCCGGATTGAGGCCACCAAGTTGGTGGCCTCAATTCTTTGCTGGAAAGCTGGCGCGATCCGCTCAGTGACCAGGCGCCTCTAACGTACAGGCCCACGACACCAGCAAGGACCCCGGACAGATGCGACGACAAACTTCAACAAGACTAAGTCCGCTCGTGTGGCTCCCCCTGGTGACTCTTGCCGGCGCTTTCTATGCCGCACCGCGGCTTTTCAAGAGGGCCTTTGCGCCACCGCAACGCGACTCGAGCAAATCCCCCGCCGACCTGGGACTGCCCGAAGAGCCCCTCTGGTTCGATACGGCTACGCAAACCAGAATCCACGGATGGTTTGTCCCGGTGGCGGGCGAAGCGCCGGCCGTCGTTGTGCTGCACGGGTGGGGCGGGAACGCCTCGCTGATGCTGCCGCTGGCCCCGTATCTGCACTCCGCGGGCTTCCACACGCTATTTCTGGATGCCCGCAACCATGGCCTGTCGGAACATGACAGCTTCATGTCGATGCCCCGCTTCGCCGAAGACCTGGAACTCGCGGCAGATTGGTTGGACAAGAATCCGGCGGTTACGTCGACGGGTGTCATCGGACATTCAGTAGGTGCCGGTGCCGCCATTCTCAGCGCATCACACTCGGAACGCTACTCGGCCGTAGTTTCGGTTTCCTCATTCGCCCATCCCGGCGACATGATGCGGGAGCAGATGACAAAGATCCCGGGGCCGGTCTTAACGCTGATCCTAGAGGCGGTGCAACACACGATCGGGAACAGGTTCGAGAACTTCGCTCCCACCAACAGAGTGGGCCACATCACCTCACCGCTGATGTTGGTCCATGGAGCCGCCGATTCAGTGGTACCGATCTCAAACCTGCAAGAGCTCAGCACAATGCGCCCGGACGCAGAAGTCCTGATCGTCCCTGATGGCGGCCACAGCGACCTCGCCCCCTTCGAACCCTACGTCGGTCAAATCACCGGCTTCCTCTCCCGCCACCTCACATAGGAACCGGCTCTCCAACTGTGGGCTGGTAGCCCACAAAACCACCACCGCCCAACCCTGGGTTGGCAAACTCCTTAAGTGGGTTTCCTTTTTGCCGACAAGGGGAGAGAGGGAAGACTCCTTCTCCTTCCGTACTCACACCGGAGGCCGCCAATTTGGCGGCCTCTGGTGTGTTCGAAATTGGTTTCTTCTCAGCCGGTGCGCTTCACCGTTACCTTGACGACCGCGCCGTCCCACCCCGGCGGTCTCTACATCGAATAGCTGAGTGCCTAAGCAGTCGTTCTCAATCTGCGTTGCAGCTTCGCCATGGCAATGAGGGCGCCGCCGAGCAAAGTCATCAGCAGACCCCAGATGGCGAACCGCTCAACCTCGAAACCGGTGACGGGAAGACCTACCTGGAATCCGAAGTTGGCGTCCAGGATGGAGTTGCCGATGGTGAGGTTCACCAACGTATTGAGGTCCGCGCTGCCGTCACGGTCGAAGGTAGCCAGCACGTCGTCGGGCAAGGTATCCGGATCGAGCTGCACCAGGTAGATCCCCGGTGGCAGATCGGCGAACAGGTAGTTCCCGCAGCGCGTCGCGGGCTACCGCCCGACATACAGAATCTGGGTATTTCCGGCAGGTGGTCAGCCGGCGGCAAGACCCCGGATCAAGAAATCGACTGCGATCTGCGCAGTCTCGTGCACATGTGCCTTTGGATCAGCAGAATCCATGATCGAGCGCCCGGCACCCATGACCGTCTGAAACATGAGTTGGCCTGCGATACGCATCGGGAGATCCCGGAAGTCGCCGGCGGCAACCCCGGCCTCATAGACCTCCGCAAAAGCGCCAACCAGTCCGGCGTGGGCGTCCGCGATTCGACGCTGGGATTCGTCGGTCATCCTCGTGGCACCTGTGTGAAGGATCAGACCGAGGTGGTCGAGCCCGACAAACTCGACGGTGCGTATACCGAGCTCTCGGAGACGGTCGATTGGAGGAATCGAGTCGGAGATCGCCTCAACAATCTCGTCAACCACCACCGGCAACCGCTCCTCGACCAGCTGCACCAAGAGATCCTCAGTGCTCTCGAAGTACTCATAGAAGGTGGTCCTGCCGATCCCCACCGCAGCAGCAAGATCCGCATGGGTTGTTTCCTGGAAGCCATGCACCCCGAACTCAATCAGGGCCGCATCAAACAGGGCATTGCGGGTGTCTTCGCGAGACGAGCGGCGCGGGGTCATCCAGGACTCTCCACCTAGCGACCGTAGCGACGGGTGCTGTGACTGAAATCTCGAATCGCCCGAAGGAAGTCAACCCGTCTGAAGTCAGGCCAATAAACATCAACGAAGGAAAACTCCGCATACGCTGCCTGCCAAAGAAGAAACCCCGACAATCTGGTCTCGCCGCTGGTACGGATAACCAGGTCGGGGTCCGGTAGATCTGACGAGTACATGAAGGAACCCAACGACTCTGCATCAATCTGATCGGCGATCTGATCAGCGGCAACCCCGTCATGGGCGAGGCGGCCGACGAGTTCCTTGGTAGCGTCCACGATCTCCTGGCGGCCGCCGTAGGCGAGTGCGATGGTGACCCGCCGTTGGCCCCGATTGCAGATCCCTTCGAGTTCCTTAGCCGCGTCCGTCAAACGTTGGGGAAGTAGATCCAGGCTGCCCACAAACCTGACCGAAACGTCGTGGCCCTCAATCTTGTCCGGGATATCGTGAAAGAGATCGATCAGGACGTCGTAGTAGGGCTCGAGCTCATCCGTCGGGCGAGAGAGGTTCTCTGTCGAGAGCAGCCAACACGTGACAGCCGGAATCTCGAGTTCGTCGGCCCAGCCAAGGAACTCGACAAATTTCTTCATCCCGACCCGGTAGCCGGCGGCGTAATCGGGGAGGCCCTCTGCCCGGGCATAACGGCGATGCCCGTCGTGAATCACCCCAATATGTTGCGGAAGCTTGTCCCGATCCAGAAACTTGAGAATCCGTGATTCGTATATCCGATAGAGCGGTTTCTTGACCAGCCGCTTGGTCTTGTTCATATTCACAGTGCAAGAAGTCTACGCGTGATTGGAGCTTTGTCGGCGGGCAGAGCCCGTAATCCGTACTCCGAAGTCCGAAGTCCGATCGGAATACGGAAAGAGGGTGCGGAGCGCCCTCGTACGGAATACGTAGTACGAGCCCGCGACCACAGCAGACGTCATCCGTTCGAGGAGTCCAACGATACGATCTCTCGTTGCCAGGTTGTTGCCGTGTTCCTGGTTCGGAACCCGACGGACTCGTACAGGTGGTGAGCACCTGTGGGGCTGGAGGAGTCAACGCCAATCATGGCTACATCCAAACCATCTTCATGCATCGCTCGCATCGAGTGAGCCAACAAGGCTGTCGCGATCCCCCTCTTGCGCCAGTCACGCACCACTCCGAGTGCCCCGATCCAGCATTCGGAACGACCGGCCGCCTCCCAGTCTTCGGGATACATCTCGTTGTAGGCGTAACCGACCGGCTCGCCATTCGCCATCGCCACGAAAGAAAGGTCCGGGCGGAATCCGGGGCTGTCCATCATCTGCTTCTGCCAACTTTCCGCACTGATCGGGGTGTTGCCCCAATGATCGGCGAAGGCCGCGTTGTGAACGAGACGGATCAGACCCGTGTACTCCCCGGCCCACGGGACAACTGTGAATTCATCCTGGCTCGGGAAGACAATGTCGTCCTCGAGTTGGCGCTCCATCTCCCACCAGTGGCGCGCCGGTTCGAAGCCTCGCGCTGCGAAGCGGTGGGCAACGTCCTCAAGCTTCTTGTACAACCCGGTGCACACATAGCGCCGCTGGGCAGTCGACGTCCTGAGCTCATCCACAGCAGCAGCAACGACCCAGTCGGTGAGGGCGTCCTCGAGTCCCTGCTCCCGGTAGGTGGGCACAACGTAGGTTGCAACGTGGACTCGATGCTCTACGCCCTTGTCTGCGCGGTAATAGACCGTGCCGTATGCCGCTATTTCACCCGTGGAGGTCCGCGCCAGCATCGTCCGCCGGTCGAGCGGCTGGTAGGACGACGTCAGTTCGTAATCCATCGTCTCGCTACTCAGCCGTTCGGGCGTACCATCCGCGACTGCGACCTCGTTGAAGGCCGCTGCGAGACCTGCGGCGTCCTCGATAGTGGCCGGAGCCCAGCTGATGTCGCTATCGGACGTTGGTGGTGAGACAGTCATGCTGTTGATTATGACCGATACACACAAACCGGACTCTCGGGTAGCCTTGCCGGCATGAACCTGCATGTGAACCTGTCTCGCTGGACGTTGGGCAAGATGCAGAACCCAATACGCGGGTTTCTGCACGGCGGTGCCGCCATTGCGTCCGTCGTGGGCACGGTATTTCTGATGATGAGAGCGCCAAACTGGCCGGCTCGTTTTGCGGTTGTGGTCTTCGGACTCGGTTTGCTCGGCCTGTTCACGACAAGCTCGCTCTACCACTCCGTGCCCTGGCGCGAGGTGTGGAAGACGCGGATGCAGCGGCTCGACCATTCGATGATCTTCGTGCTGATCGCGGCCTCGTACACACCGGTGGGGGTGCTGATCATCGAAGGCCCGTGGCGTTGGATCGCGATGGTTGTGGCGTGGGGCATCGCGCTAGTCGGCATCCTGGATCGATCGTTCTCGTCGATGGACCGCCACATCTTCTCATTCACCTTGATGGTGCTACTCGGTTGGTTGTCACTACCGATCATGTTCCCGCTGGGGCAACGCGCCGGTATGGGAGCGGTGCTGTTGATGGCGATTGGCGGGATCCTCTACACGGTCGGCATGGTCTTCAAAGTGACGAGGTGGCCCAGACTATGGCCCCGCGTGTTCTCCGCCCACGAACTCTTCCACGTGTTCGTAGTAGCCGCCTCAGCCGTCCACTGGACCGCCACCTACCGCTACGTCCTAACGGCATAGCCGCGGTGCTGCCAACCCTGGGTTCGTAGCGTCGGTTTCCGGGCATGCCAGCCCACAGTTCGTGACACACGCTCCAACCCTGGGTTCGCAGCCCACACACCCACGAGCCCCCAACCCTGGGTTGGCAGATTTCTAGCCCTCGGGCGTGGTTTCCCTGTTGGGGCGTTGGAGGACTAGGAGTTGTCCCGGCTCGTAGCCACCGTTGTGGTACGAGTACTGCTCGCCACCGTTGAACACCAGAATGTCGCCGGGTCCAACGCGTGCCGTCTCACCCTCGCAGGTGAACTCGACTGAACCTTTTAGCCCCACATAGATCTTCTCTTTGCGGTGCTCGGCAAAAGGAGGGTGCTCCGCCCCGATCGGGACATCTACGACGGCCATCGACAGTTGAGTAAACGTGTCCGGGGTCATGTCCTTTACGATCAATGTCCCGAAAGGGAAAGGCGCCTCACCTTTGTAGGTCTTCAATTCCACGTCGTCACCTCCGATGGGTCTGCCCGAACTCTAAGGAGCCTCCGGTACTGGGCGAAATCGAAGAAGGGCCCCATCCCCCACAGAACCAGGTCGACCTGTCCGTCCGTCTGCGCGCAGTCGGTGGCGCTGGCAAGTTCCACTGTCGGCGGCGCCACAGCCACCGACTCGATGGATGATTCCCGGCGGGCCGGTGTGCCTACCGAGTTGAGGATCTGCCCGAGTCTTCAACCGGGCCGGCCCCACCCGGGATCGAGACGCCGCTACCGGAGACAACGATGGCCGACGCCGATAACGTCTTGGCTAGTGCTGCTCTGGATGTGAAGTACTGCATGCCCCCAGCGTCGAGGAGGGAGCTTAGTGGCCGATTAGAGGTCGCTTAGCCCGGCCCGAGCAGGAGCTAACGCCAAGGTATGGGGGCTCGCCGGGCGGGTCCTAAGCTGACGGGTAACGGCCGCTACGGTCGTGTTTCACTATCCGAGCTATCTCGCCATGACCACAACGCAAGCTCCAAGGTCGAAGCGTGGGACCCCAACCCGAGCAATCGGGCTCGCGACTGCGGCCGTCGTCTTTCTGATACCGCTCATCTTCAGATTCGACGGGCTCTCCACCGCGGGACATCGCATGTTCGCTATCTTCCTCATCGCCATCGTCCTCTGGGTAACCGAGGCAATTCCGCTCCACGCCACCGCGGTGCTGGTGATCGCTCTGGAGATCCTCATGGTGAGCGACGAAGCGCTCTTCAGCTTGCCGGCCGACTTCGAACCGAGAGCGTTCCGCGACTACTTCGCGGCACTCGCCGATCCGGTACTCATGTTGTTCCTCGGCGGCTTTTTTCTTGCCAGCGGAGCATCGAAATTCAAAATGGACCGCGCCATGGCCCGAACGCTCCTGCGGCCATTCGGCACCAGTCCCGCTCGCATCATGCTCGGTCTCATGCTGATCACCGCCGGTTTTTCGATGTTCATGTCGAACACCGCAACCACCGCGACCATGATGGCGGTGGTGCTCCCGGTCGTCGGTGGGCTTGCGGCCACCGATCGGCTCCGCACCGCGATGGTCCTAGCCATCCCTATCGCGGCCAACATCGGAGGAATCGGAACACCGGTCGGCACCCCGCCGAACGCGATCGCGATCGGGCAACTGTCCGCTGCCGGAGTGACCATTAGTTTTGGGAAGTGGATGGTGATGGCAGTCCCGGCGGCGCTGGTACTCCTCATACTGACGTGGTGGCTGCTGGGTCGTCTCTTCCCGACGGACACCACATCAATCACCCTGAACATCGAAGGGCAGTTCAACAAGTCCCGGCCGGCGATGATCTTCTATGCGGTATTCGCCCTGACGGTCATCCTGTGGTTGACGGAGTCATTCCACGGACTCAGCTCCAGCGTCGTCGGGTTCCTCCCGGTGGTGGTCCTACTCGCTACTCAGGTGTTCGATGCCAAAGACATCCAAAACGTGCAATGGCACGTGCTGTGGCTGGTGGCGGGGGGTATTGCTCTCGGCAAAGGCGTCGCTGATTCGGGGCTTGATACGTGGCTGATCGACCTCATCACCTGGCAGGACATCGGGCCGTCGGTGATCGCGTTCGCCCTCGCGCTGGTGGCTTTGATCCTGTCGACGGTCATCTCCAATAGTGCCAGCGCCAACCTGTTAGTTCCAATCGGAATCTCCCTCACCATGGCGGGCGCCGTCGACCTCGATCCGATCATTGTCGGGTTTGTCATTGCCATTGGCGCGTCTCTCGCCATGGCACTCCCGATATCAACACCACCGAACGCCATTGCCTACAGTTCCGGCATGATCGATACGGGCGCCATGGCACGCACCGGGTTCATCGTTGGGATCGTCGGGCTGATCCTGTTCCTGGTGATCTCGCCGTTGCTCTGGTCCGCATTGGGGGTCATATGACGACGAGCCGTCCCACCATCGACATTGTGTTCTGCTTATCCAATGACACAGATACCCGGGAAGAGCTCGAAGCGGACCTGGCAGGCCTGGCGGAGGGAGCCTTCGCCGTGCGCGGGGTCTCGACCGCGGCAGAACTCACAACAGAAGCGATGCAGACCGCCGCCGCGGGTGCGCTTATCCCTCTGGTATTCGTCGATGAGGTGCTTCCCGACGCCGACGGAGTTGAAACGCTGATCGCCCTCATGGATCGGCCGGAGTTGGCGAAGACCCGCAAAGTCCTCATTTCCGAGGAACATACCCCTGAGATCCTCGATCGAGCAATTGCCCACGCCGCCCTCGACGGCACGCTGACAGTGCCTTGGACCACGCCACAGCTCAAGGCACTGGTGTTCCGGCTAGTCACCGAGTACTTCGTAGCCGAAGCGCCAGAGGAGGTGGACGAAGTAACAGAGGTAGTTGACGTCGACGTTCTCTCCAAGGCATTTGTCGAGGCCGAAGAGCAAAGACAGGAAGCGACAGAGCGACTCGAGCGCCTGCAACGCTCGTTCCTGGACGACCGGGCACTTTCAAATGACGAGGTGGAACGGCTGATGATCGACGAGATCGACCGCGCCCTTGACAACCCCCCACGAATGACTGTGCCTGCCGGGACGATGATCCTCAAGGCAGGAGATCCCGTAGACGGCATCCGCGTTGTTGTCGATGGTACGGTCCACCTGACCCTCGACGTCAAAGACCGCCGCGTCGGGTTTCACGCCCGTACCGCAGGCCGGGTCATCGGACTGAACGCGATCGCCCGTGCGGATACTCCGGCCTTGTTCAACGCTGAAGCGATCGAAGAGACCACGTTTATCCCACTGACTCTTGAGCAGCTCGACGACGCTCTGCGTCGCAGCCCGACATTGGCCATTCACTTTGTGACGGTTCTGTTGCGCGCCATGGCACGTCGTAACCAACGGTCGATCGAGTTGCGTCTCATGGTTGACAATCTCGCTCGCGACCTGAAGACGGAACGGGATGAACTGGCCGAAACCATCGACCGTCTCAACCGCACCAGCGCTCGCCTTGTCGAATCGGAGAAGCTGGCAACATTGGGCCAGCTCGCAGCCGGCGTCGGTCACGAGCTGAACAACCCGGCCGCCGCGATCAGCAGGTCTGCCGATTTCCTGGCTGAGGATATCGAGGCATTGATTGGTACGGGCCCGGATGCCGACACCTTGGCCGGTGCCCTCCGCGCCGCACGGCACCACAAGCCACTCTCGACTCGTGAGCAACGGGAGAGCCGGAACAAGTTGGCTGAAGCCATCGGGGACGTCGCGCTCGCTAAGCGCCTCGTCAAGATCGGTGTAGAAACCGCGGACGAGTACCGAGACCTGTTCGGAGATAGCCCCGATCCCGGCGAGCAACTGGATCGCTTGGAGCGCTCCTACCGAATCGGTACTTCGCTACGGGGCATCGACGCCTCGGCCGAGCGAATCGTCAATCTGGTCGGATCGCTGCGCTCCTACGCTCGGCCCGATGCCCAAGTCGTGGAAGCGTTCGACGTCCGGCGTGGGATCGACGAGACGCTGCTGCTGCTGGGCCACGATCTCGGCCGGGTATTCGTGGAGACAACTTACGCCGATGACCTTCCCCCGGTGAGCGGATACCCAGGCGAGCTGAGCCAGGTTTGGACCAATCTGATCACCAACGCAATCCAGGCAATGGATAAACACGAGGCCCGACTCTCGGTCATCGTCGACACCGTTGATAGCGGCGACGTACGGGTGCGGGTGACCGACAACGGTCACGGCATCCCCGCTGCGGACCTCCAAAGGATCTTCGAACCGGCATTCACAACCAAAGCGGGCCGGGTCCAGTTTGGCCTGGGCCTGGGTCTACAGATCGTCAATGACATCATTGTCAGACACGGTGGATCTATCGATGTCGAGTCGGAACCGGGAGAAACCTGTTTCACTGTGTTGCTCCCCGCCGCCCCAAGGAAAGGAGAGAACCATTGAGCCGGCTAGTAATCCTCTGCATCGAAGACGAGGCGGAAGTCCGGGAGGCCATCGCCCGCGACCTCGAGGCTTTCGAACCACCATTCCTCGTCGAAATGGCGGAGGATGCAGACGATGCCCGTCAGGTGGCGGCCAACACCATCGCCGGCGGGGACATCATTGCCCTGGTCATCGCCGACCACCGGCTGCCCGGCACCCAGGGCACCGACTTCCTTATCGAACTCCACGAGAACCCGGCGACCGCCACCGCCCGCAAGATCCTTCTCACAGGTCAAGCAGGGCACGAGGACACCATCCGCGCCATTAACCAGGCCGACCTCGACCACTACATCTCCAAGCCATGGACCAGACAGGGCTTACACGCAGTGGTCCGAGAGCAACTCACCGAGTATGTGCTCAACGATGTAGCCGATGTGCTCCCGTTCATCGCCATCCTCGACGGCCCCCGGCTATTGGCACGGCTGGCATCAGAGTCTTAAGCAACGTCACTGAGAAGTGCCGAGCCACCCATCGATAGGGACTTTCGGTCCCTTCACTCTCGGCATCCCAAGGGCGTACGGTGGATGAGGAGACGGCTCCCGGCAACGCCGGAGGGACTGTATGGCCTTTGCAACTGCGGCCACCGATCACGGGCTCCATTCAGTCGTCATCACCGACTACGTGGAGTACCTGTCTCGTCGTTTGGGTCGGGTCTGGGCCAGCACCGCCGTAGCCATCTTTGTCGTACTGGGATTGACGATCGGTATACCTCACGGCCCGGATTTGGAGGCTTGGGAACGACAGAGCCAGCTGGCCACCCTGGGGTTCATCGGGATCGGCACGCTCATCGCATGGAAGTGGGAAGGCGTCGGCGGATCCATCCTTCTCATCGGCTCAACGTCACTCGGTGTGCTGGCTGCTCTCCAACATCAACCGATCCTTGCCTTTCTCCCTGCAGTGACCTTCCTCGTCCCTGCGGTTGCGTTCCTTGTCGCCTGGCACCGAACTCGTACCATCGCATCCGTCCTCGTCCTGGCCGCTGTGCTCGCGGTGGTCCTGGTCAGCGGAAGCCTGGTCGCGCAGACGATGTACGACCACGGCTTTGGCGCGGCGCATCCCCAATCCGCGCTACCAGATCTTCCAGACACACCAGTGGCGTGGATGTGGTCAGGTGCCGTCACCGAGACCAGTGCCGTCGTGGTAGCCCGCGTCGAAGCAGCCGCCACCGTCACGCTGGAGTTGTCTAGCGACCGTGACGAGACAACCCGACACTCCGGACCGGAGGCAGACGGGGTATGGCGATTCAGACTCAGCGATCTCGTACCGGCAACCGGGTATGCCTACGTGTTCGAGGTTGACGGACAACGGGTTGTCGAGAGAACCGGCGAGTTCACTACCTTCTCCGCCGGCCCGGCAAGCTTCACCATCGCGGTCGGGAGTTGCTCGCGCCTTGGTTCCAATGGGGTCGTCTACGAGACCATTCGTAGCCTCAAGCCTGACCTGTTCCTCGTTCCGGGAGACTTCTTCTATGCGGATCACATAGAAACGATCGATCAGTTCACGGCCGCCTACAACCAAACCCTGACCAGTCCCGCACAAGCTGCGCTTCTCGCCAAAGTGCCTATTGCCTACATCTGGGACGACCACGACTACGGGCGCAACGACGCCGATGCCACCAGCCCGACGCGCGATCTCGCCCGGACCGCCTTCTCCACCAACGTGCCGCACTACCCGCTCACGGGCTCCGGCACGATCAACCAGGCCTTTACGGTCGGGCGGGCACGTTTCCTGTTGCTCGACAACCGCTCGGCGCGCGACCCCAAGTCCGATCCGGACGGACCCGGCAAAACGATGCTGGGCTCCGATCAGTCCGATTGGCTCGAAACCCAGCTGCTCGAAGCCAACGGCAAATATCCACTGATCGTGATCGTGACCTCGGTCCCCTGGATCGCTCAACCCGAGGACGGTGCGGACCATTGGGGTGGCTACACCGCAGAGCGAACCCGCCTTGCTGATTTCATTGCTGCCAACGACATCACCGGCCTGCTGATGGTGGCCGGAGACGCCCACATGGTCGCCATCGACGATGGGAGCAATACCGACTACTCCGCCGCCGGGAACGCCACCTTCCCGCTGTTACACGCCGCGGCGCTCGACCGGCCCGGAAGCGCCAAGGGCGGACCGTACAGCGAAGGGGCGTACCCCGGCGGCGGACAATTCGGGTTGATCGAGGTGACCGACACCGGTACCGGCGAGATCATTGTTCGGCTCTCCGGATTCGACTGGACCGGCGCCCGAATTGTCGAGTACTCGTCCTCAGTTGTGGCGCCGGATCTATCGCCATGAACCTCACAGAACGACGCACCCGCTTAGCTACTTACCTCGACGGGTCCGGTCACCTCGTCGCCGAGGTAGGTGGCAAGGGCGTAGGCCTCGACCTGCTCCTGGCTCATGAGTATCCGGTGCCACCAGCGGCTGTCATCACCACGGCGGCCTACCAAGCAGCCGTGGCCGAGGAACGGCTTGACCTTCTCATTCGAGATCTCCGCATGTCGCCGCTACCGCGACCGGACCGTATCGCCGCAGAGAGCGCTGCGATAGAACGTTGCTTCCTGAGCGCCCGGATACCAGACCCGGTTACAACTGCCATTGCCAGGATCGGGGGCGACCTGCTCAGAGCAGGCTCGGTCGCCGTCCGGTCGTCGGCAACCGCCGAGGACCTGGCCGATGCATCCTTTGCCGGTCAATACCTGACCATCACGAATGTTGCCGGGGTAGAGGAGCTCCAGCGTGCGGTGCGGCAATGCTGGGCGTCACTATGGATGCCGGCGGCCCGGGCCTACCGAAAACGCCACCAGGTCGCCGACAGCCATGTCGCCATGGCCGTCATCATCCAGACCATGGTCGAACCCATCTGGTCCGGTGTTGCCTTCTCGCGCGACCCGCGGGGCCGCCACCATCTGCTGCGGATCGAGGCCGTAGCCGGTCTTGGTGAAGATCTCGTCTCCGGAAAGGTCACCCCCGCCGACTACCTGATACGCCGTGACACACTTGAGATCGTGGAAGCATCCGGACCTGTCGAGCTCGAGTTCCTCGAGGACCTTGCCCGACTCTCGATCCAGATCGAACAGACAGCTCAGGCGCCGCAGGACATCGAATGGGCTTACACGGACTCTGGGATTTCTCTGCTTCAGGTGCGGCCGATCACCGTCCTCGCTCAATCGTCGATACTTGACGACGGCCTGGATACCCGGAATCCGACCGAGGTCACGTACGCGCCTCATGGTGTCGTCGAGATGCTCCCCGGTGTGATCTCGCCGCTGTTGTGGAGCATCAACGCTCCCATGCTCGAGAACGCGCTCCGGACCACCTTCTCCGATCTCGGCGGGGTGCCTCCCCATAGCGACCGGTCTCTGGTCAATCGTTTTCGGGGACGGGCCGCCCTCGATCTTTCATCGATATGCGAAATCGCCGCCTCGATACCCGGGGGAAATCCCGCCGAGGTTGAGCGCCAGTACCTGGGAAGAACCATCGGAGAAGCACCTCAGGAAGCATCCCCTGGTGGGGTGCCCCTCCTCGCCGCGGTCCGGAGCCGTCGGATTCACAACCGTATCTCCGACGAGGTCGATCTCCTCGCGACCGTCTCCCCGGCGCTCGCCCACATGCAACTTGACCTGAGGGAGTTGCCTGTTCGCCGCCTCGTGGCCTACCGGCAACGGATCCGTGACCTGGCCTGGCGTGGTTACGCCGCCGAGGTGGGGGCCTCCAGCGCAGCCGGCGCCACCTACCGCGCCCTCGAAGTGCTCCTCGAACGATGGTTATCCGAACCCGAGGCGGTTTCCTGGGCACAGGTCCTGACTAGCGGTGCCCTGGACCACAGCGCCGTTGGCGCTGCCCGATCCAAGATTCTGGAGGAGGTGCTTGCCGGCTACAGCACCGACGATGTCGAACGCACACTCCGAGGCCCAGAGCCACCGAACCGCACCAGACTGTTGGCACTCGGTCCGGACGGGAAGACGTTCTTGGCGGCACTCGACAGTGCAGTTCGATCAATGGGTTCAAAGTCGGTATACGGTGGTCCCTCCTGGGCAGAAGACGAGGAGTGGATCTGGCTACAGCTCCAACTGATGAGCCGGGGAGAGGTCCGGAAGCCGGCAAGCCGGTCTTCGCCGTCCGCCGCCTTCGCAGACTTGAGTCGGTTACTCGCCGCCGACAAGCGGTGGCGCACTGTCCGGTTCTTCACCGGTCAGTTGGTCGATCTACGTTTGCGCTGGCTGCGCCGCCAGGTCGCGGAGACGATTCGGTTCCTATCACTACGAGAGCGGGCCAAGAATGCATTGCTCGTGCTCGGAGGAGAGGAACGGCGGATAATTCTCGAGGCAGCCCGCCGCCTGGTGGCATCCCGCCAGCTGTCTCATGCTGAACAGATTCACTACCTCGTAGATGCCGATGTGGAGGGAATGCTCTTCGGAGCATGTGGAGTGAACCATGCAGAGCTCAGCCGCCGCCGCGCCGCGGCGCTTGAGTGTGCCGCGGCAGGTCCCCTCCCCGACTGGTTCACCGGCCATCCCGATACGACGCCGCTCTCTGAGGTCCCCGCAACCGATCGTTTGGAAGGATGGGCCGCCAGCCCGGGTCGCGCGACAGGGCCGGTCCGCGTCATCACCTCGCTCGCCGATGGCGTACGACTGCGACCTGGTGACGTCATGGTGGCGCACGCTACTGATCCATCCTGGACACCCTTGTTCCTCATCGCCGGCGGGATCGTGCTCGAAATGGGTGGACCACTGTCTCATGCCGCCATAGTCGCTCGCGAGTTTGGCCTTCCCGCTGTGTTGAATGCGCGCCATGCAACCAAAGTGTTCTCCGAGGGAGACACTGTCTTCGTCGACGGAGCCGTCGGACTTGTCAAACGGATCCATCAAGGGGGACCCAAGTGATCATCGCCGTCTTCTTCCCCAGCCTCATGGGAGTCGGGATCCTGATTTCCGGAGCGCTGCTGATATCGGACTGGCTACGTCGGCTCCTCCCCCACGGGCGACTGCGGCGGAAGCACAATGTGATCGTCGGAACCTACGGTGCGATCGCCGACTCTGTCGAAGCCGCCGGCTATCACCTGGAGGAGCCGTGGTTCCTAAGGCGCGGTCTGCGGAACCGCTTGAGCTACATCGGTGTGGCTATGTTGCTGGCGCTCCTTGGCGCCGGGTCGATGTGGGCAGGCCGCGAGTTCTACGCCGATCCCCTCGGGTTGTTCTTTCGGAGTCCATGGGCGACAGGCATCGGATACGGCGTGGGTGCGGCACTGCTGATCGCAGCTGCACTCTGTCTGGTCATCGGCCTCGCGTACCGCTCGATACCCGAATTCATGACACCGCTTATCGCCGACACGTCGCTGGGACGTTTCGTTCTCCCGACCGAAGAAGACCACCACGCCGCCCTCCACAACCTCGACAAGGAGCCATGAAATGAAGAGAACGCTCGGACTCATCGCCCTCATCATCTTCCTGGTCTACACCGGCGCCTACATCTTCGTGTATCTCTTCCGCGCCTTCCGGCTCCCGGGGCCCGCCGGCGGAACCGTGCAAATCTGGCACGGCGATCCTTTCGCCCGCGCCATCCTGGTATCCGTGTTCTTCATGATCGGGCTGCTCATCATCCTCTTCATCATGCTGATGCGACCGGGGGCCCACCGTACCGGTTCGATCACGGTGCGCTCCGACTTATGGGAGTGGCTCACCGATCAAGGGGAACGAACCAACGAGACCCCCGAAAGCATCGGCGAGCGCGCCATCGCCATCTACCGAGCCCGCCTGGAGGGAGCGTCCCCCGTCCCGTAGGACCGGGCAGCGACCATCAGTCCCCCCTTTGGCGGGAAAGTACCGCAGCGGCAAATCCGCTGGTGTAGGGGGGAACTCACCAAGGGTGAGTTCCTTGGGAGTTCGCAGAGCGAACTCCAGGGTCTGGGCAGGTGTCCGAAACGTGTTCACTCCAACTCGTACGCGGGCTTGGAGCACACCGTGCGGAGAGCAAAGCTCGACCGCAGCCTCGTCACCCCTGGAAGCCGGGACAGATAGGTGCGGTGGATCCGCTCGTAGTCCGCAACGTCGGCGCACAGGATCTGGACTACGTAGTCGGCGTCCCCCGCCATCAGATGACAGCTCATCACTCCCGGTACCTCGGTTACTGCCGCCTCAAAAGCATCGAGGAGATCCTCACGCTGGCTGGAGAGCGAAATGTCGACGAAGACCGACGTCGCCTTGCCGATCATTGCCGGGTCGATGACGGCGGCATAGCGATCGATGACCCCACCATCTTCGAGCCGTCGTACCCGCCGCAGACACGCCGACGGTGACAGATGAACAGTCTCGGCCAGGGCGACGTTGCTCATGCGACCATCGACGCCAAGCTGCGTCAAGATTGCCTTGTCGGTGGAATCAAGGGTAACCAATGCAATATTCCTTCAGTTCCGATACGATCTGCGCAACTTCTGTGCGCCCAAGCATAGATAGGCACGCGAGATCGCAACCATATTTGACTCGATTCCCTATATATTTGTATGACCACCTCATAGGGAGTAACTGTCGTGATCGTTGGCGTGCCCAGGGAAATCAAGGTCGCCGAGCGTCGCGTCGGGCTCAAGCCGCCGTCGGTCCGTGAGCTTGTCAGCGCCGGACAAGAGGTCATCGTCGAGACCAACGCCGGGTTCGGAGTCGGTGCAGCGGATGCGGACTACGAAACTGCCGGAGCCAGAATCGTGCCGACTGCAAGCGATGTGTTCGCCACAGCCGACATGGTCATGAAGGTAAAGGAACCGCAGGCGAACGAACGCCAGATGCTGCGCAACAACCAGATTCTCTTCACATACCTCCACCTGGCACCCGATCCGGAACAGGCCAAAGACCTCGTCGACAGTGGTGCGATCTGCATTGCCTATGAGACGGTCACCGACAACAACGGCGGTCTCCCCCTGCTCGCCCCCATGTCGCGGGTTGCCGGGCGGCTGTCGGTTCAGGCAGGGGCGACAGCCCTCGAGAGCGTTCACGGTGGCAGCGGGATTCTGCTCGGCGGGATCCCCGGTGTTGCCCCGGCCAAGGTGGTAGTCATCGGTGGTGGGGTTGTCGGCGAAAACGCTATCGATGTCGCCCTCGGCATGGGTGGTGACGTCACTGTGCTCGACAACAACGTCGATGTCCTCGATCATCTCGGTCGCCACTTCGGCCCGGCCCTCACCACTATCTACTCCACCGCGTCGGCGCTGGACGAAGCCGTCATCGCGGCAGATCTCGTGATAGGCGCGGTACTGGTCAAAGGTGCTCGAGCACCGAAGCTGGTGACAGCCGACATGGTTTCGCGAATGCGGCCCGGATCCGTTTTGGCGGATGTCGCCATCGACCAGGGCGGCTGCTTCGAAACCTCCCACGCCACCACCCATACCGAGCCAACCTATGTCGTCGATAACGTCGTTCACTATTGCGTCGCCAACATGCCCGGTGCCGTTCCCCGCACATCCACCGCGGCGCTCAACACGGTGACCCTCCCCCGGGCACTGGCACTGGCCACCAAAGGCGTTGTCGAAGCGCTTGCGGATGATCCGCACCTGCGAAACGGGCTGAACGTCTGCGGTGGAATGGTCACAGACAGGGCCGTCGCCCACGACCTTGGCTACGACTATGTGAACCCGACCGAGGCTCTCGCCGCGTTGTAGGGCGAGGCAACCACATTGGGTGGTAGATCACCGGCACACGTACGTATATGCCGATCTCGGACGGTCTGCGAAATGCGTCTTATCGCCCGATATCTGGTGATCGGCGGACTTTCTATTCTTGCGTCCGTGAGCGCCGATATGGCGGTGGATCCGCAAGAACGGGATAGCAGGGTTTTGTCAGCTTTGGTCTCGTAGCGCCAGGTGGGTGTCTCCTGGGAATTCCGCTGTCACGACATAGGCGGTGTTCTCACCGATGTTCACGCCGTGGTCGGCAATCCTCTCTAGGAACCTGCCCATCCGAGTGAGTGCGATT
>JAYEIP010000398.1:0-4571 GCA_034660155.1 Actinomycetota bacterium
ACAACAAGATCATCAAGGTGACTTCCCCGATGGATCATTCAGTGACCAATGGTCATCTCTGCATCAAAGGCCGCTTCGGCTACGAACACGTACAGAACCGGTAGTTAGACAACAACCCCATCCATGCGCAGCTATGGCTGTGCGACGGAACACAGGTCACCGATCAACCCATCGGAGTCAGCTTCCGACTGGTGGCGAGAACAGTGATCCGCCTGGAAGTCATAGGTCCCGATCACTTCGCCGTCAATGCCAATCGGCGAAGCTTTGGCGATAAGTCCAGTTTCGGATGCGTCATATTTGTATATGTATGCAGCAGCGCCCAGGTCAGCCTCATGCCCGAAGGTATCGATTGTGATCGTTGTCCCATCTGCGAACTCCAGAAGGACAGCAGCTACCTCTGGTGAGGTGAGGCCCAGTGCCTCACCCCACAAGTCCGAACTCCATCCCGGCGAAAACTGGAGGACACCGGGCACTTGCCACTCGCTGGCTGCGATGCATCCCTCTGACCCCGAGTCCGCAGTCCAAGCGGAGAAACACCATCCGGGTCCTCGGGTGGCCAGCGAGAAATCGGTACCGGCCGGTGAGTCGAGCTCCACTATTGGGCCCTGCTCGGCAGCCATGACAGCAACCATCTCGTCCATGCCCTCCATCTCGTACATCAATCTTGCGAACTCGTCCACGGATACATCGTCCTGCTGGAGGCGCCACACGAGGCTCACGTCGGTGAGGAGCCTGTCCCAGCATTCAGAGCCGAAGCTGGTCTCGCTGATGTCGGTAGGTGAGAGATCATTCTGAGCAAGGTCCGAGCACAGAGCTGCTCTATCTATGGCAGAGCGGAACTCCGACTCGCTAACCCAGGCATCGGCCAGTGCTGAACGCTGCTCGGGTGTTGTGATCGTGTAGCGCCAGGATGCCAATGTTGGAGCAATGTTGGTCTGGAGCTCCACGCGGTCGATCTTTCGCCGATCGAGCGACACCACCCTGTAGGTATCGGTTGGTGAGCTGATGAGAACTGGGATACCGTCGGCTGAGAACTCCGCAGCCAGGTCGCCGAGGGCCCATGCGATGTGAGCTTCGGGATGAGTCGGCGCGATGGCCGATATCAGAGCAGGATCTACTTGTGTCCACCTGCCGCCCAGCGCCTCGCGCCAATCTTCCAGCGCAACGCTGTCGAGGAGCAGGCCGTATGGAACACTCGGGTCGTTGGTGATCACCGGGAAGTCGGGCAGGTCGGACGATTCCCCAGAGGTTGCATACGAGAGATCGTCGCCATCGCCAAGCAGGTCGTCCTCCGCTGACCAGAAACGATCTGTCACGTCCTTACCCACGTAGTAGCGAATTTCCGGCTGATCTCCTCCGATGTCCAGCCGCACCGCGACCCATCTCTCGGGGGCAATCCAGAGGAAATGCCCGACATCGCCGCTGTCGAGCTCCCAGACCAGCTCGAATGATTCCCGTTCTTCGAACGCAACAATCGGTGGCGCTGCTGGGACTGTTGTCGGAGCCTGGTCGGCTGGCGCGAGGGTAGGTTGTTGGCTGCGGGCGGTGAGCAGCAGTGCAGTTGCGCCGGTGGCGAGGACGAGGAGAAAGACCGCGGCAGCGGTAGCGGGACCGGGCAATCGTCGGAACCATGGCACCGACGAAACTGGGAGTTCGATCTCGTCTCGGATCCTTCTCTTGGCTCTCACCAAATTGACTCCTGAGATGTCGGCGAGGCGGCGGCGGCATCTCTCGCACTCCTCGAGATGGATCTCGATGATCTCCGCCCGTTCGATGCCATCCGGGTTGTTGGCGTACTCGTCAAGCTGGGAGGGGTGTCTCATGTCGACTCCTCGTTGATCAATTGGCGGACCCGGTGCATGCGGCTCTTGACCGTGCCCTCCGGGATTCCGAGATGGGTTGCTGCCTCGCTGACGGACATTCCGTGGATGGCGACAGCGTCCACGGTCTGCCGTAGGTGTGGGTCGAGTCGCGTCAGGAACTGTTCGGCATCGATGTGATCGATCCAATCAGCCTCAGGATCCCGGTCAACTGTTGGCGGCGCCGGTAGCTGCTCGTCGCGAATGGTTCTACGGATCAACAAGGCGTACTGGCGTTGGGCGATACCCCACAACCAGGCTGCAACGGCACCGTCGCCGCGGTAGCGATCGGCTCCGCGCCAGGCGGCGAGGAACGTTTCCTGAAGGACGTCTTCTATCTCGCTGGGACTGGCACCACGACGGCTGAGCCGGACCGCGATGAGCCGAGAGTGCCTTTCGTACAAAGTCCAGAGTGCTGCCTCGCTGCCGTGGCCAACGCCTCTAAGAACTGATCTATCGCGTGCCTTGTCCCACAGTTTCATCAGTATGTATGTTGCAGGCTCGAGGCCTTAGGTTCACGCTTTTCTTCTTGTCAGTTCCGCAGGCGTAGTTCCACCATCGGGATCTTGGCGACCATCGCCATGCGACCTTCGTGGGTGCCGTCGTGGGAGACGCCCATGAGATCGGTGAGGCGGGTGGCGGCTTTGGGGTGTGCCTGCTCGTAGGCGGCGAATGCGGTTGCAGCTTCTGAGTCGTCAAGGAGGCGTTGCTCGACTTCGTGGCGTCGCGATCCCACCCAGAGAGCGACCGCGGGTTTGGCTTTGATATTGCGGTACCAATCTGCATTCGGGCCGGTGCCCGAACACAGCAGGTAGGCCTCACCGTTGCGCTGGACTACTTCGAGCGGGGTCTGCCGTAGCTTTCCGCTACGCCGCCCTTTGTGCTCGAGCATCACGATCCGCTTCCCAAAGATGAACCCAAGCCGGCTGCGGAAGAGCCATACGGGGGCATGCAGGAAACGTTTGAAGATCCCCGTGGGCTTCTGTTTGAAGTTGAACTTGTTGCTGCTTGTCATGGGCTGAGGCTAGACCGGCAGGTTGAGGGCATGATCGTCGCGAAGGTCGTTGCTATCTCGTAGGCTCCCTTCCTCATGGAGAAATCGATCAAACGTCCAATCGTCAGGTATAGCAAGGGCGGGGCAACCCGTACGGATGATTTCCTTGTTGCCGAGTCGCCGGTCGAGTTTCGGCTGGGCGGTGTGCCGATTGCGGTACTGATGCGTACCCCGGGCCACGATGAGGCGCTGGCGCTGGGTTTTGCGCTCAGCGAATCCATCGTCCTGCATCCCGACGAGTTTGTTGGCGTCGAACGTGTCGCTTCGGTTGACCACGACGACCGATGGGACATTGTTCTGGCCGATGGTGTCAATGTTGATCCTGAACAGTTCCGCCGCAACCTCTACACGACATCATCATGTGGTTTGTGCGGCAAAGCATCGATTGACGCAGTCCGCATCGCGGCGCGTGTCGTGGAGCCGGGGCCGGAACTGGATGAACAGACGATAATTGCCTTTCCCGACAGGATGCGTGAGGCTCAGGCCGAGTTCGACGCGACCGGTGGCATCCACGCCGCGGCCGCCTTTACCGCGAGCGGCGAGTTGCTTGGAGTCTGTGAAGACATCGGCCGTCACAATGCGGTCGACAAGCTGATCGGTGTTCTTGCTCGTGGCCGCTGGCCCCTTAGCGACATCGTGTTGACTGTTTCCGGCCGCGTCAGTTTTGAGATCGTGCAGAAAGCGGCGGTAGTCGGGATCCCGATTGTGTGTGGCGTTTCGGCTGCATCATCTCTGGCCGCTGAGCTCGGCGAGGAGATGGGGATGACCATCGTTGGCTTCCTGCGAGACGGTGGTTTCAACGTCTACGCCGGTCCCGAACGTCTTGTCGGTCAGGACCGGTAGCATCAGTCTATGGCTATCGATATTGCTGGGTTTGTCACCTACGTCAAAGACCACGCCGTCGAGCACGGTTTCCACGTGCACGACGAACGTCACTTCATAGAGACTGTCTCGTTACGACAGTCATTTGAGATAGATCTGCATCCCGAGTCGGCATGTGACGGTCCGCTCGACCTGAACCTGGCTTTCGACGTGGAGCCGCGTGTCCTGCTGAGTCTCGAAGACTGGGTCAAGGAGCACCAGGATGACCTGAGCGAGGCGGATGGGAACTTCCAGCTTCCGATGTTCTTCAACTGGGCGCTTCCGACAATGAAGAAACCACCCGATTTGGTTGTATTGGCAACGGAGCTTGCCGGTATCGGAGGTCCCGATCTACCGATCGAGGTATCGGGTGTCGAGTCCACCGGTGCCTTGTCTACCGGAGCCGACAGGAGACTGTCGATCGTTGGCAAGGTCGAGATGTCTCTCGTCGATGTGATGATGGGCCAGGAACAGCTCTGCGACATCCTTGACCGGTGCCGCGATGTCAGCGAGTTCCTAGTCACCGCCTCCGCCGAATGGGGCGTTGAGTACCCCCCTCCACCACCGGAGGAGTAGCCGAGCTATCGGGTTACGCGTTTCGGACACTTGCGAAGACCCTGGAGTTCGCTTGCGAACTCCCAAGGAACTCACCCGGTGAGTTCCCCCCCTACCCCCGGCTGGCGCCGGCGGTACTTTCCCCGGAGGGGGGACTGACGCGACGCGCCTCCTAGTACCGAAGTCCGGCCGACGGCCCGGACTTCTTCACACGTCGTAGGTGATCGTCAGCTTCTCGGATT
>JAYEIP010000399.1:0-4567 GCA_034660155.1 Actinomycetota bacterium
CCAAGCCCTCGCACCAAGAACGCCGCCATCTCTCCACGGCTCACCGTGTCGTCCGGACAGAAACGATCGTTATCCGGCGGATTACAACCGAGGGTAATCCCGGCGGTCGCTATCCGGTTGATGTCCCCTTCAAAGACCGAGTCGTCATCGTCGCCGAACCAGTTCCGGCCACCGTCGTCGGTGAGCCCGAAGGTGCGGACCAGGAAAGCCGCCATCTCCCCACGAGTCACATTGAGGTCCGGGCAATAGTCATCGTTGTACGGCGGATTACATCCCCTGGCGATGCCCGCCTCTCCTGTGAAGTCAATGTTCGTCTCGTGCAGGTTCCCGTCATCATCACGAAAGAGGCCATCGAATGTGTACGACGAAGACTCGGGGTTGCACGTCCAACTGAGGGCGCTATGCCATGAGATGAGACTTGCCCCGGGAATCCTCGTGTTCCCGAGCCGCACCGAAAGCGTGCCACTTTCATCCCAGAACCAAAGATCACCACGACCGTCGCCGTCGTAATCGTTGACCGTCACATCTACGAGGTCACCGCTTACATCAAGATCGTGGGTCGCAGTGACCGACTGGTAGCCATTCGCCAGTACCTGGACTGTCACGGACGATCCATCGCTGGCGATCACAAACAGATCAGGTAATCCGTCGAGATCGGTATCACCGAGGGTGAACTTCCGGCCGCGGGTTTCCCCAAGATCGGTGCCAACCGACAGCAGTAGCGAGCCGAAAGCATCAGCACCGCTAAAGATGTCGAGCGACGTGGTATCGGCGTCGTGATGGATCAGGTACAGATCGACATAGCCGTCCCGATCGTGATCTCCGAGCAGGTAGTCATCTCCGCCGATGACCGGGATCAGAGTCGGGATCGTGATCGACTCTTCGAAACCAGTCGGTTTGAGCGACACCTCAATGGACACCTTCTCCCCCGATGTATCAAGCAACCAGACGTCGTTGCGGCCCGTCCGCGAGTAGTCACCGAAAAGCACCACACGATCGCCGACGTCCACGTCCAACGCATGGTCGCGCCCGACGGAGCACCAGTCCTGACGACGGTCGGTCTGTGAGTACTCAAGACGGGTTCCGTTATCACGGGGGACAAGTTGAAATACATCAGCGAGCCCGTTGCCGTCACCGTCGGCGATCACATATTGGTATTCGTCGTCGACCGCGCCAAAGGGGGTCTGAGTAGACAGCACCTCATCGGTAAACCCGGCCGCGGCCGTGTCGACCGGATAGGCCGTAGGCGCCACGCCGTAGCCCGGTGTCGCCGCGGGCCCCATCCAGGAGAAATGCTGTGGATCCTTGACGAAAAGCCAATCCCCACCCCAACAGAAACCCGCATCACGCCACGCTTGGACGAACCAGTCCGGCATGTTGGTGATCAAGACGTTATCCCCACGGAACGGATTGGAGAGAGTGTTGATGTCGATGGCGTCGCCGTGGGCGTGCAACGACACCCCGTAGCTCCCCGAGATTGTCCTCGCGGAAAAGCCGTAAGTCTGGCTGGCCTTGATCGTGTAGTAGTTCCCCTTGGCTTGCTCAACGGCGAGGTTGGCAGACACCTGGTTGAGGGCGGGGATGAGACGCTGGTGCACCAGTATCCGGTAACCACCGGACATCGGAACCGTCCAGTAGGCCAGGGAGGCACGAACCTCACCGATGGATCGCCCGAAGAAATCCCCTCGATAGCCCCGCAGCAATTCGCTGTTCAGCAAGGAACCGGATCGCGTGGCGTAAGTTGAGCCGGTGGAAGGCTGGCCGCACGCCCACGATTCGGTGAACGCAGGCGCCGCCGTCCCCTCACCGACAGCCGCCACAGCAGGCTGCTGGACGCCAATCGGCAACAACGCCATGACCACAAGGGCAGGCAGAACTCGGCGCACCCAAGCGGTGGTCATTAGCTACTGGGGACCAATCGGAGCAGCTCGCCTCCGTCATTGAGGATGTACAAACGATTGCCGTCATCGACGCCAAACCCGGTGACGAAGCCAACTTCGCCGAGCTCGGAGGTCCAGTTCCGCTCCGAGCCGACGGCGCCGCTCACGTATTGGAAGCTCATCAATTCGCCCTGGCAATAGTCAGCGTAGAAGTAGTGGCCGACCAGGTCAGGAAAATCCGAGCCGCGGTATACATAACCGCCGGTTATCGAGCAGCCGCTCGAATGCGAATACTCCAGAACTGGGAATGTCTTGCCCGACTCGCTGCAACCGCCTCCCGTGTCAAAGCACTCATTGCCTTCGAACGAGTTCCATCCGTAGTTCAAACCCGGTGAGGAAACCGGCGCGACATCGACCTCTTCCCACGAGCTTTGACCGACGTCGGCGATGTAGATCTGTCCGGTGGCTTCGTCGATCGAAAATCGCCAGGGATTGCGCAACCCGTAGGCCCAGATCTCATCAGCGCCACTTGCACCAACGAACGGATTATCAGACGGGATCGTGTAGTTGCGGCCCGCGTCACTCGGGAAATCATCACCATCGATACCGATTCGGAGCATGGAGCCCAGCAGCGTGTCAATATTCTGGCCGTGCCCCAAGGGATCACCGCCATCACCGCCATCGCCGAGGCCAAATAGCAGGTTACCCGAGGGATCGAATGCAATCATCCCACCGTTGTGGTTCGAGAACGGCTGCGCGACGGTGATGATCGAACGTGCCGAGCCGGCATCGGCCACGTCGGCGTCAGCGGACACCTGATATTCGGCGATCCGCGAGTCGCCAGAATTGTCTGTGTAGGACACATAGAACAGACCGTTGCTCGAATAACTCGGATGGAAAGCCATGCCGAGCAATCCTTGCTCCCCACCGCCGGACACAAGACTGCCGATGTCGAGGAAGTCACCCGTTAGCAACGAATCATCCTCGAGGATGCGAATGGAACCACCCTTTTCGACGATGAACAATCTGTCGTCCCCGTCAGGGGCGGTGGCGAACACGGGGCGGTTGAGGGCGCTGGTCACCGTCTCGATGACGGGTGCGCTGGCCGGCGGGGGAACGATCGGCGTTAGGCCCTCGGCGCGCCCCAGGAAGCTGGCCATCTCGTCACGTCGGACAGAGCTACCGGGGCAAAAAAGGTCATTCGTGGGAGGGTTGCACCCGCGTGTAATCCCGGCGGCGGCCAGCTTGTCGATCGATGGCTCGAAGATCGACCCATCATCGTCGGTGAAGAAGTCGCCATCGCCTGCGTCGGTGTAGCCGTATGCCCGTACCAGGAACGCTGCCATCTGCTCACGGCTTACCCGATCAAACGGGCAGTACTCAGTGTTGGCAGGTGGATTGCAGCCCTTGGTGACACCGGCAGTCGCGAGTTTATTGATGTCGTCCTCAAAGACATCGCCATCGTCGTCGGTAAACCAGTCCTGACCACCATCGTCGGTCAGACCCAGCGCACGAACAAGGAAGGCAGCCATCTGGCCCCGGGTCACCTGGCCGTCGGGACAGTAGAGATCGTTGACCGGCGGATTACAACCTTTGGTGATCCCATCGGCAGCTATCGCCTCGATGAAGCCCTCGTGGACATTGCCGTCGTCGTCGGTGAAGGTGCCGCCCGGCGGGAGTGCCGCCAACGCGGTCGTCACCATGGAGAGCACCAGAACAGCTGTGATTGCAATTGCAGAGAGAGTTCGCATGGCATTGGACCCTAGTGGGGTGCGGGAGCAAACCGGGGCTAATCCTGGAGAAGGCTCGACAACTGTTCGGCGACCCGTCGCTGGCGCGCCCGATACCGATCTACCGCTGGATTGAGCCTCGCTGCAAACCCTTCCGCCTCCACTGCGGCGACGAGCGCCGCCAGGTTGTCAGACGTGACCTCGTCGCTGCGTACGACATAGTCTTCCTGGTCAACCGACCGGGCGAAGTCTCGAATCTTGGGCCGATACTCGACGGCGACAAATGGAGTCCCGCAGCCAGCCGCTACGACCGCGGCGTGGAGTCGTTCCGCGACTACCACTCCGGCCGCAGCGAGTATCTCGAATCCAGCATCGTGATCGTCGTACGCCGCCACATAGCGGGCGTCTAACGAGTTTGATTGCTTCATGATCTCCATGATGTGCCGATCGTCGCCGGGGGAACATGACATATATGCGACCTCACGTCCCTGCCGTCGCATCTCTGTCACCAGACCGGCAAGTGCAGTGAACACTCTGCCGTCGTCCTCACCCCATAGTTCTCCGTTGGTCCATGCGGGGCTGACAACAACCAGGCCGTCCTCCTTCTCGGTGGGAGTGGCCGGCTGAATCGAGAGACCCACGTCGCCGAGGATCTCCAACTCACCGTCGAATCCCCATTCACGCAGCAGTGCCTCCGAGCGCGGACCCCGTACCCCTACATATGAGCACGAATCGAGGTAGTCGACCCACCCTTCGGTTGGCTCTGTCAGATCCCAATAGACGGGGTCGGCCACACCCGTCCCGAACACGACCCGTTCGAGCCTGGGGCTGTCGTGACGGCGCAACGCCTCGAGATATGTGAGACGGTTGATCAGGGTACCGCCGCCGAGCATCAGCAGCCTGCGGTCGGCGACGTCATAGCCGACTGTGGCGTCGGGCAGCAGTTGTTGAACCGCC
>JAYEIP010000400.1:0-4563 GCA_034660155.1 Actinomycetota bacterium
GGTTCCGACGGTGCGGCGACGCGAGCAGCGGTTCCTCACCGCCGAACAAGTCACAGCTCTCGCCGCAGCCGCTGAAAATGCTCAAACCGGAACCGGGCTCATTGTTGAGACCCTGGCATGGGTCGGTATGCGTTGGGGCGAACTCGTCGCACTGCGACGACACCGTGTCCACCTACTGCGGCGACGCATCGAGATCGCCGAATCCGCAACCGAACTGGGATCAGGCCTGTCGTGGGGAACGCCCAAGACCCACGAACGGCGTCTCGTGACGATGCCGGCGTTCCTCGCCGATCGTCTCGCCGCACACCTCGGCACCATCGCCGACGACGGTCTGGTCTTCCCCGCACCCAAAGGAGGCCCCCTCCGCTCCTCCCCATTCCGGCAAACAGTCTGGAAACCGGCCGTTGAAGCAGCAGGCCTCGAACAACTCCGAATCCACGACCTACGCGGTACTGCCGCGTCGCTCATGATCTCCACCGGAGCAAACATCAAAGCGGTACAACGCCAGCTCGGCCATGCCTCAGCGGCCATGACACTCGACCTATACGGACACCTCTACGAAGACGACCTGGACGCCCTCTCCGATGCGCTCGATCGCCGCTACGTCGCCGCCACCACACCTCTGCAGACGCGCCCCGAACAAGGCTCGAGTGATTCTCCCGCGCCCCTATCGCGCCCCGAACGCGCCCCGGAGGGCGCGGCAACGGTGCTACCGATAGACGCAAATGCGGCGAAAAGCCCTGCGTAGCAAGGTTTTTCGCTGAGCGGAGGGAGTGGGATTCGAACCCACGGAGGTATTACCTCAACGGTTTTCAAGACCGTCGCCTTCGTCCACTCGGCCATCCCTCCATGCAGCCCCCCAATACGGGGATCGACTGCCTTCGCTCAGACCCCCCTACCCCCGGCTGGCGCCGGCGGTACTTTCCCCCCAGAGGGGGGACTGATAGAGGGGGGCTGATGGCGGAGAGAGTGGGATTTGAACCCACGGAACCCCAAATGAGATTCAACAGTTTTCGAGACTGCCGCCTTCGTCCACTCGGCCATCTCTCCATGTGTCGCCGGCGTTACCGCCAACGGGCGGGATTGTAACCAGTCCTACAACAGTGTCATCGGCGGGCGGCGAAGAACTCCTCAAGCAGCTTCTTCGACTCGTCCTCTCGGATGCCGGTGAGCAACTCGCAGCGATGGTTGAGCCGCTCGTCCTGGGGGATGTTGAACAGGCTCCAAGCGCCACCAGCCTTGAAGTCTGCGGCGGCGTAGACGATCAGTTCGACCCGGGCCCACACTGCGGCCATGGCACACATCGCACACGGCTCGAGAGTCACGACGAGGGTGTGGTTCGTCAGGCGCCAATCGCCAAGGGCTTGCGATGCGGTCGACAGCACCAGCATCTCGGCGTGAGCCGTTGCGTCACCACGTTGCTCGCGGCGGTTGTGGTCGGCGGCGACGACTTCGCCAGCCGCGTTAAGGAGCACCGCACCGATGGGGACATCGTCGTGTTCAGTCGCACGGCGCGCTTCGGCCAGGGCTTGGTCCATCGCTGGTGTGTAGTCGTGCAACGGTGATACCCCTCCCCGACGCAGCAAGCTGCGTCGACCCTCCCACAAGGGGAGGGTTGTTTTTCGACCAACCAGAGTCCCCGCCCGCAGGGCAGCCGGGGGACTGATAGGAGCGGAGGGAGAGGGATTCGAACCCTCGAAGCGGTTACCCGCTTACGCGCTTTCCAGGCGCGCGCACTAGGCCGGACTATGCGATCCCTCCTGGGAAGCGTGAAGTTAGCACCTTGGTATTGCCGACCAGCCAGATGGCTTGCGAGGCGGGGTAGCATGGCTGGACCGTGCTAGGTGGGGCACTAGGGGTGCCCTGAACCCGAAACCCTCTTCATGCGGGACTGAATCCCCGCCCGAGGGTGAAGTGTTTCCGGGTCTAGCACCGGGATTGTGTTGATGTTGAAGGCTGGGTCCTACGCGGCGGGACGTCGTGAATCGGGTCAGGTCCGGAAGGAAGCAGCCCTAAGCGGTTTGTACCCGGGTGCCGTAGGGTCGCCTGGCTGGAGTCAACCACCCGGTAGCGCTGGGAGCACTACATCCGACGGCGGGTGCACGGTTACAATCGAGCCATAAGCGTTTTTGAGACATGTGGGGGAGGATCACATGCTTTCTCGACGAATCATTCTTGTCGCTCTGAGCACCATCATGCTGGTTGCGGTGGCGGTCCCCGCAACGGCGGCGAGCCCGTTTCTAGATGTTCCCGACACGAATGTCTTCTCTGCCGATATCGAGTGGCTGGCTGATCAGGGGATAACCAAAGGCTGTAACCCGCCGACTAACGACCTCTTTTGCCCGACCGACAACGTCACCCGCGAACAAATGGCCGCCTTCTTAGTCAGAGCCCTCGGACTCACCGACGACGGCGGAGGCAACACCTTCACCGACGACAACGGCTCAATATTCGAAGACGACATCGCCAAACTCGCCGCAGCCGGCATCACCAAGGGCTGTAACCCACCGTTCAACACACAGTTCTGCCCCACCGACAACGTCACCCGCGAGCAAATGGCCGCCTTCCTCCATCGTGCGCTCGATCAGCCCCCGACCATGGTGACCGGCCTCATCGTCACCCTTTCGGGCGGGAGTAGCGAGATTGACGTCTCCTGGGAGCCCAACCCGGAAGCTGACATCGACCACTACAACGTGTGGTTTAGTCAATTGCCGGGGGAGACCAAGACCCTGGTTCCCGAGCCGTACTTCTTTGGCCCTGCAACCAAGCCTTCAGGGCGTTGGTTCATCACCGACTGGCCCCGGGACCAGACTTCGGGAGAGAGCTGTTATCAGATCAGCGCCATCGACACGGCAGCGCAAGAAGGCCCCAGATCCGTTGAGGACTGCTTCGATTCCACGCCCGGCACCCCCGGTCAGGTGATGAACGTCACCGTCGGGCTCGGTGGGGGGAGCGGAGAGGTGACTGTGTCCTGGGACTCCGGCCCCGAAGCGGATATCCATCATTACAACGTGTGGTTCAGTGAGTTGGCCGGGGGCACCAAGACTCTTGTGCCGGAGCCCTATTTCTTCGGTCCGGTTCTCAACGCAGGGCGCTGGTCCATCGTCGACGACGAGCGGGACCTGACCGATGGGAAGACCTGTTACGAAATCTCAGCCGTAGATTTCAATGACAAAGAAGGGGAAGTGTCCGTCGAGGCGTGCTTCGACCACACCGCCTAGGCGCCGGCTGTCAGTTCACGATGTCGGCTCGCTGATCCATAGAAAAAAACAGTGCCGGTAGCGCCCCCACGCGCGTAGAGTCGGTCCATACGCCTACGAGGCATGGGAGGATCCGGTGCTGTCTCGTCGAGTAACTCTCGTAATTGCCGCCACGATCACAACACTCAGCGTGGTGGCGCTGGCGGCCGCCGCCGCTTCGTTTGTCGATGTTCCCGACACGAATGTCTTCTCTGCCGATATCGAGTGGCTGGCTGATCAGGGGATAACCAAAGGCTGTAACCCGCCGACTAACGACCTCTTTTGCCCGACCGACAACGTCACCCGCGAACAAATGGCCGCCTTCTTAGTCAGAGCCCTCGGACTCACCGACGACGGCGGAGGCAACACCTTCACCGACGACAACGGCTCAATATTCGAAGACGACATCGCCAAACTCGCCGCAGCCGGCATCACCAAGGGCTGCAACCCACCGTTCAACACACAGTTCTGCCCCACCGACAACGTCACCCGCGAACAAATGGCCGCCTTCCTCCGCCGGGCCATCAATGGGTCGACTCCACCACCACCGCCACCACCAGCTCAGGACCAGCCGGAGCCTCCGATTACTGCTGCGTTTATGTATCCGTGGTTCCCGAATGCTTGGGATCAGGGCGGGCAGATCCCGTTTAGCCAGTTCACGCCCTCGGCAGGTCTTTATGACTCGTCGGATCCTGATGTCATCGACGAGCAGGTGTCGTTAGCGACCACCGCCGGTCTGGAAGCTTTCATCGCATCGTGGTGGGGGCCGGGGCATCACACCGACTCGGCAACGATGGCGGTACTCAACCAGATACCCGATTCACCGAACCCGAATTTCCGGATTGCGATCTACTACGAAGAGGAAGGCCAATCGGATCCGTCACCGACCGCGATCAAGAACGACCTCGAATACCTGGAACAGCTCTTTAACAAGCCGAGCTATCTCCGGGTCGACGGTAAGCCGGTGGTGTTCGTGTGGGCTGAGGGCGATGGGGCCGACATGGCCAGGCGCTGGAAGGACGCCAAGGATCTCTACGGCGGCAACGTCCACATCGTGTTGAAGCTGTTCTCCGGTTTCCGTGACGTCCCCGATCAGCCCGATTCGTGGCACCAGTACGGGCCATCGACCAACTACAGCGAGCACCTGCCCGATTCCGCCGTGGTCTCACCCGGGTTCTGGCATGCTGAAGAGGGTTCCCCCCGTTTGGTTCGGGATCCGGTTCGGTTCCGTGATGATGTTCAGTCGATGGTGGCTTCGGGTGCGTTCTGGCAGCTGATCACGACCTGGAACGAGTGGGGGGAAGGCACCGCGGTGGAACCCGCA
>JAYEIP010000401.1:0-4531 GCA_034660155.1 Actinomycetota bacterium
CTCGCCATCTATCAGAACAAGCTGGGCCACCGATCGTGAAGCTGCGCTGCCGCCTCCGATGGCGACTCCGATGTCGGCATCCTTCAACGCCAGGACATCATTGACCCCGTCGCCGGTCATGGCGACAACGTGGCCCCGTGATTGCAATGCCTGCACCATTGCTCGTTTCTGGTGCGGGGTCACCCGGCCGAACACCGAGGCCTCATTAACGACATCGGCGAATGCCTCAGGGTCTTGGGGAAGACGTCTCGCATCTACAGCACGCGCCGAGCCGGGGACACCGACCTCGCGGGCGATTGCGGCAACAGTCTCCGGGTGATCGCCCGAAATCACTTTGGTTTGTACGCCTTGAGCGGCGAAGTAGCGGAGCGTGGCAGCTGCATCGCCACGGATGCGATCGCCCAGGGCTATGAGAGCAACGGGTCGGAGCTGTCTCGGCAGATTGTCGTCGCTGAGCGGATGGCCGGTCGTTGCCAGCAACACCACTCGATGCCCTTCCTCAGCGAAGCGTTGCGCTTGTGCTTCCACCTGGACGTTGCCGTCGGAGACTATCTCCGGCGCTCCGAGGACCCAGGTGCCGGACGTGCCGAATGACGCTGCGCTCCACTTCCGTGCGGAGGAGAAGGGGACTGCTCCATCTGAGACCCATCCCGGCGGATTGGCGAAGCGGTCGGCGATTGCCTGCAGCGTTGCATTCGGCTCGGGTTCAATTGCGGCCAGGGCCGCGAGGGCTGGTTCCGGATCACGCTCGGTCAGGGCCAATACTTCGCGGACCGACAGGGTCCCCTCGGTGAGGGTCCCGGTCTTGTCAAAGCACACCGTATCGACTCGGGCCAGGCCTTCAATAGCCGCCAGTTCTTGTACAAGCACATTTCGTCGGCCCAGCCGGACGACGCCGACAGCGAATGCCATCGATGTCAGTAGGACGAGGCCCTGTGGAATCATTCCGACAGCACCAGCCACTCCAGAACTGAGGGCGGCTTTCCAGCCCGTTCCGAGCTGCATCTGGCTCCACACGAGCAACAGGATCATCGGCCCCACGATCCAGGACACGCCTCCAATGATCCAGTTCACGCCGTCGCGCAATTCCGAGCTTACGAGGGTGAACTTCTTGGCCTCTTTGGCCAGTGAGGCGGCGTACGCGTCGTCGCCGACCCGTTGTGCCCCGAACCAGCCGCTTCCCGCAACAACGAAGGAACCAGAAAGGCACATGTCGCCGACAGCTTTGACAACGGGGTCCGATTCGCCGGTGAGCAACGATTCGTCGATCTCCAGGCCGCGGGCCCTTATCACCGGGCCATCAACGGGTACCTGATCCCCTGTTGCTATCGCGATGACGTCGTCGGTAACGATCTGATCGACCGGGACATCGACCTGCTGGCCATCCCGGATAGTGCTTGCGAGTGGGGCGGTCAGCACCGCCAGCCGATCCAACGTTCGCTTGGCTCGCAGTTCCTGGATGATTCCGATCGCCGCATTCGCTACCAGCACGATCCCAAACAGTGCATCCTTGGGTTGCTGGACGACGAACAGGATGATCACCAGCAGGATGCCGAGCAAGATGTTGAACCGGGTGACGACATTTGCCCGGACGATCTCAGCGGTGGTTCGGCTTGTGGTCTCGGTCACGACGTTGATTTGGCCGGCCGCGGTCCGCTCGGCGACCTGAGCAGACGTGAGTCCCTCCGGGGTAGCTGCCATGTGATCGGTTTCGGAGGTCATAGCGAGAGACTACAACGGTAGTTTCTTCGTTTGGGTGGGGATCGGGATGGACCCGGAAATTCTGTGTTTACGGACAGTGGCGGATGAACTACAATGCTGTAACTTCCCGAATTACATTCATGTAACTTCTACAAAAGACGCTGGACCAGGAGTAAGGGGCAGCCAACATGGCTATGGCGGTGCAAGCCAGTTTGATCGGAACCGACCGTGTGGTTGACCGAGCGCTGGCGATATACGGGGCACACCTCGAACGAGCAATTCATGTGCCTCTCGGCGAGATGGTCGATCGTGAAATGTCGGTCGACGTAACCCGGCTTTCGGTCGTCGCGGCCGGTGACAGCAGGGTTGCCGAGATCATGGTGGACGAAACAGTGGTCTGCGAGCAACTAACCCCGGCCATCTGGTCGTTGGCGGAGCAAGGTTGGAAGACAACGATCGTCGTCCCGGCGCCACGGCTTGGCGAAGCACATTTCGCGCTGCGTGGTGTTCCCTGCCGGCTCCAAGCATGGTGGGAAGACAGCACCCGGGTCTGCTTCGGAGCTCACGAAACCCCGTGACCCGATCCAGCGTGACGGAGCCCACTACTCTGTCATAGCTAATGCCTGTTCCACTGCACACCCAAACGGTTATTGCCTTCATCTGGGATTTTGATCGCACCTTGATCCCGGACAACATGCAGTGGCCCATCTTTGACGAGTACGGCGTCGACGAAGCTTCCTTTTGGCGTGAGGTCGAAGGTTTGGTCGACTTCCACAAGGCGAACGGCGAGGTCATCGGACGCGGTCTCGCCTACCTGATTCACATCCTCAGCTATGTCGATGCCGGCATCTTCAGGGGCCTCAGCAACGCCAAGCTGCGCAAGCTCGGCGAGCGGCTTGAATTCTGCCCCGGAATCCCCGAGTTCTTTGATGAGACCCGCAATCGGGTGCGTGAGGTCGCCGACTTCGCCAAAGAGGACATCAGCGTGGAGCACTTCGTGGTCTCCACAGGAATCAGACCCATGATCGAAGGCTCCGCGATCGCTCGACATGTCGATGGGATCTGGGCCAACAGTTATATAGAGCAGACGGCGCCGGCGGGGTTCCTCGATCGTCTCCCCGTCGCGGAGGAGAGTGGCCCGATCAAGTACGTGTCCGACTACATCGGTCATACCTCCAAGACGCGGGCACTTTTCGAAATCAACAAGGGTGTGAACGTGAATCCATCGTTGGATGTCAACGCTCGCATGTCTGAATCGCAACGCCGGGTGCCGCTGCGCAACATGATCTATGTCGCCGATGGCCCGAGCGATGTCCCGATGTTCTCGATCCTCAACAAAGCCGGAGGTAAGACCCTCGGCGTGTACAACCTCGAGCCGCGCAACAACCACAAACAGGTCAAGGAGTTGCAGGAGCAGGGCCGCATCCAGGGTATGGCCGAGGCCGACTACCGGCCCGGTAAGGCTGCCCATCTGTGGCTGATGGACAGTCTCGATCAGATCGCTCACGAGATCGTCGAGAACCGCCGCCAGGCGCTGGCCGCCATCAAGAATCCGCCCGGTCACGTATAGACCCTTGCCCCTATTGGACGTCATGGGGTTAGTGTCCTGTCCGGCAGATCATGCTCGTTTTTCAACGGCCCTAATCCTCCCTGGCGGCGTCCTCCGCCTCGACGCATGGCCTATGCGCCTTCGTTGTGCGTCCTTGCCAGGAATGATGATGACTCGCCGAAAAGCAAGCGGACCTACCGGACAGGGCACTAGCGCTACGCTGCGAATACCTAGTCGAGGAGCAGTGATGGGCATCAAGCGTGTCGGGATTGTCGGCGGCGGCCAAATGGGTGCTGGGATTGCGGAGGTGTGTGCCAAGGCAGGCATAGATGTCATCGTCCATGACGTGAGCGATGAGCTCGCCGCAGCCGCCAGGGCACGGGTCGAGAAGTCGCTCGGCAAAGCCGTCGACCGCGGCAAGCTGGCCGCCCCGGACCGTGACGCGGCATTGGCACGGATCCAGTTTGTGTCTGATCTGTTCTTGATGGCCGATCGGCAACTCATTGTTGAGGCAGTGGTTGAGAACGAGGCGGTCAAGGCGGAGCTGTTCGACCGTCTCGACAGGATCGTTACCGATCCCGAGGCCGTACTCGCTTCGAACACGTCTTCGATCCCGTTGACCCGAATCGGTCAGGCTACGAGCCGGCCGGGCTCCGTCGTCGGCATGCACTTCTTCAACCCGGCAACGGTGATGCCGTTGGTCGAGATCGTCCACAGTGTCACGACGACTGATGACACGGCAGCACGTGCGGCGGAGTTCGCCGCCGACGTCCTCGGCAAAGTCGTGGTCCATACCAAGGACCGCGCCGGGTTCATCGTCAACATGTTGCTGTGCCCCTACATCTTCGAAGCAATCCACATGTACGAATCTGGCTTCGCCACACGCGAGGACATCGATGCCGCCATGGTCAACGGCGCCAACTACCCGATGGGCCCGCTGGCCCTCGCGGATCTCATCGGCAACGACACCATGCTCGCCGTCGCAGAATCACTCCAAGCCGAATACGGCGAACCCCGCTACGCCGCCCCACCCCTCCTCAAGAGAATGGTCGAAGCCGGCCACCTAGGCCGCAAAACCGGCAAAGGCTTCTACGACTACAACTGAGCCCGCGTAGCGGCTCAGCGATCAGTCCCCCCTCCGGGGAAAGTACCGTCGGCGGCAGCCGGGGGTAGACATCCCAGGGGTGTAGAAGTCAAGCGGCTTTTGTTTCGGGTTGGGGTTGGCGGTGTGCCCAGGCGGTGTGTTCGTTGTAGGTGGTGCGGTGGTGGAGGCAGCCGTGG
>JAYEIP010000402.1:0-19523 GCA_034660155.1 Actinomycetota bacterium
CAGGCTCAGTCTCAGTGGCCTCAGTCACTGAAGAGTCTCGTTTGCTGCAAGCTCCGCAGCGATCAGTTGCGGCACATCGGCGTCGACTGCCTCCGCTGCGGTGCGTACGGCTGTCGAGATTGAGAGGCGGGTAGACGAGCCGTGAGTGACCACAACGACCCCGTTCACTCCAAGCAGGTGGGCGCCCCCGGCCCGCTCGGGGTTGAGCTTCTCGCGCAACTCGGCGACCGCTGGAGCAAGCGTCTGCAAGGCCTCCGCGTATTCGGGTGGAGACACGGCATCCATGATGAAACCCATTACCAGCTTGGCCGTACCCTCGGCAGCCTTGAGCAGAACATTGCCCGTGTATCCATCACAAACAATGACATTGGCTCGAGCCAGTGCCAAATCTGTTCCCTCTACATTGCCTATGAAGTCGACGTGTGGAATCGCATCGATCAAGTCGTAGGCCTCACGCTCGAGACTGCGCCCTTTCCCAGCTTCGGTGCCAATGTTGAGCAAGCCCACGGTAGGTTCCGCCACTCCGTAGTGGGTCCGGGCGAGCGCCGCGCCCATCACCGCAAACTGGGCAAGGTCAGTAGGTCGACATGACAGATTGGCGCCCATGTCGAGCACCATCGTGCCTGAAGGAAAGTATGAGGCAATGGCAGGACGGGACACACCTTTGAGCCGACCGATCATGAAGACGGACGCAGCCAACGCAGCACCGGTTGATCCGGCAGAAACAAGGCCATCAGCCTCGCCTGCTCTCACCAGACGCGCCGCCACCGAGATCGATGCGTCGCGTTTCTCCCTGATGGCTGTCGAAGGATCGTCCGACATGTCAATGGTCTCGGACGCGTGGACTATCGGAATATCCGCGCCGGCCTCCACCAGGATCGGGGCGAGGCGCGCTTCATCGCCGACCAGAACGATGTCTAGGCCCGATTGGGCCGCATCGATGCCACCGTGCACAATCTCCAGAGGAGCGTTGTCGCCGCCCATGGCATCGATGGCGATGGTGGCCATTACTTAGGAAACGTCTACGATTTCGCGCCCGTCGTAGGTACCGCACTCGGCACACATCCGGTGCGGGAGGTGCTGGGCGCCGCACCGCGGGCAGGCAACAGTGGCAGGTGCGCTCACCTTCCACACAGCCTTACGCCGTCGCGTGCGAGATCGCGACATCTTCTTCTTTGGGACCGCCATGAGAGCCTCGTTCTCGGGGGGTCAATCCCCCGTATCCAACAGATCTTTGAGAACCGAAAAGGGCGAACTGTCGTTAACCTCGTCTTCGGAGAAGTCTGTATTCAAGCCGCTTGCCGCTTCATCAACAAGTCCCTTGCAATCGGGACCGCATAATGGGGCGATTGGCAGGTCAAGCAAGAGCTCGTCGCGGACCATATCTTCGAAGTCGAATGTGTCACCGACGGCGTGGTAGTCGTCCTCATCATCGGCCGTCGACGAAACCAACTGGGCGACGTTTCGCACGATATCCTCGTCCCACTCGGTCAAGCATCGATGACAACGATGACGGACGGATGCCTCGATCTCACCCATGACGACGATGCCTCCGCCGACCCCGGACAACTCGAAGCTAAAACGTAGAGGGGGGTCCGGCAGCACTCGTGACAGCTCAACGTGCCAATCGACGGCTACCTCGGCTGCAAATGTACGTGATTCGGAACGGCCGGAACGCAGATCCGCGATGTGGAAAAGAAACGGACTGTTCATGGGATGTGCCTACTGAGAGATCGGGACGTCGTCGGCGGGCGGCAACGGTTCGTGCAAGGCTGCCCGCGACTCGTGCACAAAACGCAACAACTCGCCGAGGACGGCTTCGGCTTCGGAAAGTGACCGTTCGGCAAGATCCTCGGCCTCGAGCCGGATACGCTCCGCTTCCTTCTCGGAGTTACGAACCAAAGTGTTCGCCTCCTGGACCGCTTCGGACACGATATAGCTCTCGGAGACCAGCTCCTCACTACGTTGCTTTGCCCTGGTGAGGCCCTCGCGGGCCTTCTCGTTGGTCCGCGCGATATAGGCCTCACGCTCGCGCACCATCCACCGCGCCGCTCGCAGCTCCTCAGGAAGCCCCTCGACCGCCTCGCCAAGCAATCGATCGACCGTGGAGCGGATAGAGCGCATCCTCTCGACGAACTCCTCGCGCGGCAACATGACACTGTTGGAGAGCGGAACGTTCTTGGCCGCCTCCACCTCGAGGATCAGCTGATCCAGCGCAGCCCGCGTGTCGGCCTGAGATTGCTCAACCAGGTCGAGCACATGGCCCGGGATCGGGGGTGGTTCCTTGTGTGGTTGGTCAGTCATTGGAAAGCCGTTCTTGTATTGCTGCGGCGACCAGGGGTGGCACTAGCTTGTCGATCGCACCGCCAAGTCCCGCAACCTGTTTTACCAGAGATGACGACAAGTACCCGTATTCTGCCTTGGTTGCCACGAAAAGCGTCACAATCCCGGAGAGGTGACGATTCATCTGCGACATCTGGAACTCGTAATCGAAGTCGGTCATTGCCCGGAGACCCTTGACGATGATGTCGATCTCTTCCTCAGCGGCATAGTCCACCAACAGTCCGGAGAATGATCCGATTTCCACGTTGGCCCATTCATTCGTACATGCAGCCAGCATGTCGATGCGCTCTTGTTCGGTGAACATGGGCCCCTTGGAAGGGTTCGCCACGACGGCCACTAGAACCCGGTCAAACAGGCCGGCACACCGCTCGATCACGTCGAGATGGCCATTTGTCGGGGGATCAAAGCTCCCCGGTACCAACGCCGCAATCACGTTTGCTCCTTTGCGTAGCGCCACAATACGGCGTCTCCGTATCGTCTTCGATCGACCAGATCGAGATCGTCGATAGTTTCGGGCGGCTCTTCTCCGTACCGCCTGTGAACAACGGCGATGCCGCTCTGCGCCAACAGGGGAGACAGTTTCTGCATCATCTCCACGAGCGACGGTAGCGGCAGGGCATACGGAGGGTCAACGAATGCCAGATCGAAAGCCCCTTGAGCACGGTCCAAGAAGCGGTCGACGTCACCAGCAATTACTCGACCACCGAGCCCGACCGTCTCGATATTTGTCTGCAACGCCCGCAAGGCGGCACGGTCATGCTCGACGAAGGTGACGGCGGAGGCGCCACGACTGAGAGCCTCTAAACCCATCGACCCGGTGCCCGCAAACAGATCAACGATGACACTTCCCGGAATGAGAGCGGCGAGCGATGAGAACAATGACTCGCGTAGCCGATCGGTCATCGGCCGCGTCGTGTCTCCCGGGGGACCTACCAGGCGACGACTCCGAGCCGTCCCGGCAATAATCCTCATGAGCGGAACAGCCAATCGACGTCTTCGCCCAGAACGGCCCGGACCTCATCCCGGATCAACGGATGCTCATCGAGATTGGGATCAGCCGCAACCAAGCCGAACGCGACGTCACGGGCGTTGATGAGGAGTTCCACATCACGGAGGATGTCGGCAAGCTTGAGATCCTTGGTTCCCGCCTGCCGGACACCGAAGACTGTTCCTTGGCCGCGGATTCGCAAATCTTCTTCGGCAAGACGGAACCCATCCGTCGTGGCAACCATTGCTGCGATGCGCTCTTCCCCTTCCGGGGTTGTCGGCTCAGCGATCAGCACACACGTTGCGGCGTCCGCACCACGTCCCACGCGTCCCCGCAACTGGTGGAGTTGGCTGAGCCCGAAGCGGTCGGCGTCCTCGATCATCATCACCGTCGCACTAGGGATGTCTATTCCAACCTCAATAACGGTGGTGGCCACCAGAACGTCAATCTCGCCGGCACGAAAGCGGTGCATCACTCCGTCCTTTTCTGCCGGCCGTAACTGACCGTGGATTAGACCTAGGTTCAAATGGGGGAAGACCCCTTGCAGCCGTTTGAACTCGGCAGTGGCGGATGTTGCCTCGAGCTTGTCGCTGTCCTCCACAAGCGGGCACACGACAAAGGTCTGCCGTCCCGCCGCCGCCTCGGAACGAACGAGGTTGTAAATACCAGCCAATTGCGCCGCTTGCTTCGTTATGTGAATGGTCCGCACCGGAATCCTTCCCGGTGGCATTTCATCGAGTACCGAAACGTCGAGGTCCCCATACAACGTCATCGAGAGAGTGCGCGGGATAGGGGTGGCGGTCATGATGAGCAGATCCGGGTCGTAGTCCTCGGCCTTTTCTCGTAGTTGAACCCGCTGGTAGACACCGAATCTGTGTTGCTCATCGACAACGGCAATTCCCAGGCGAGAGAATCTCACGCCTTCCTGGATCAAGGAGTGAGTTCCCACGACAAGGTCAATATCGCCGGATTCAATCCACTCGATGATTTCAGCGCGCTTCGCCGTCCCCGGTGCCAGGAAGTTGACCTCGGCGTTGTTCGAGGTCAGGAGAGCCATCCTGACTGCGCCACTGTCGGAATCAACATCACCCTCATCACCGGTGAACAGACTCCCGGTCCCCGCATACCCCGCCGGATCAGATTGGCCGGGCCCGATCCCGGCGCCCACCAGAAGATCCGTGAAGCTGAGGTAGTGCTGTTCTGCCAGCACCTCCGTGGGCGCCATCACTGCGCCCTGATAGCCGCTCTGGACACCCGTGAGCAGAGCAGCAACCGCGACGACCGTTTTTCCTGAGCCGACCTCGCCCTGAAGTAAGCGATGCATTGGATGGGGGGCCGCCAGGTCTCGCTGAATCTCGTCAATCGAACGGGCTTGAGCACCGGTCAGCTCATACGGGAGTGCATCGACAAACGCCCCAACCATGTCTCCGTCGATTTTGTGTTCGATACCCCTGGCATCGTCGATCTGAGCCTTCTTGCGGAGGGCCAGCGCGATCTCCAACCGAAACAGCTCATCAAACACCAAACGACGACGAGCGGGAGCGACAGCCGCCCTCGATTCGGGGAAATGAATGTCGCCAAGCGCCTGATCTCTTCCGATAAGATCCAGCTGGGAACAAATGGCGCCCGGCAGCACCTCAGTAATGGGCCGGGATCGACCCAGTGCATTGTGAATCGATGCCCTCATCTTGCTCGACGTCAGCCCACCAACGGCTGAATGGATCGGTACGATCCGACCGGTGATCAGCGAGTCCTCAGCGTCGAGACGGTCCATGTCCGGACTCTTCATCTGAAGACGACCACGGTACCGCTCAACCTTGCCGGAAAGGGCTACTTCGTCACCTTCCGCGATCTTCAGGTACGGGTTGAACCAGATCCCCTTGATGACGTTGGTGCCGTCGGTGATCTCAGCATCGATCATGGTGCGGTTGCGAGAGATGCGACGCTTGTGCACGTTGAGAACCGTTCCACCCACAGTGACCTCCTCGTTGAGCGGAACCGACGAGAGATCAAATAACTGAGATCTGTCCAGATAGCGGCGGGGCACGTGCAGCAGCAGGTCGGCCACCGACTCGATGCCGCCCGCGGCGAGTTTCTTGAGCGTGCGCGGCCCGATGCCCTTGGCGACATCGGGACTGAGCCCTGTCAGATATGCGAGTGAGCGCCCTGCCATGCCCCAGAACGTATCAGGGTTTGGTATCCTTCTGATGCATCTCGATCTCCGGGTCGTTCTGCTGTCCAGAAAACAGTGCACAGCATTCTTTCGCGGGATCAAACGCTGGTACACTCCCCCGCCGCCTCAGGAGGTTTCCCGTCATGTCATATCGTTGCGAGGTCTGCGGCAAAGAGCCGTGGTTTGGTAAGCAAGTCAGCTTCTCTCATAAGCGCTCCAGCCGTCGCTGGTTGCCCAATATTCAGCGTGTCCGCGTCCGGCACGGCAGCAACAGCAAGCGCATCCGCGTCTGCACGTCCTGTATCAAAGCCGGAAAGATCGAGAAGGCCTAAGAATGCAAGGTGTCGTCAAGGTCTATGACCCGGAAACCGGCATTGGTGTCATCTTGAGTGACGGCGATGGCACCGAAGTCCTGCTTCGCCCAGGATCTCTCGAAGGTTCCTTGTTCCGTATGCTCCGGCAAGGCCAGCGTGTCGTCTTTGACGCCACTGAAACCGACGGGACCCAGGTGGCCGGCAACCTCCGCTTCGGCTCCGACGGGAATTAGCGAGGCGCAGGACGAGGGCCGCGGACAGGGTTTGCGACCGAGGCGCCGTACTACGTATCCCGACACCATCATTCCTCGAAGTGGCTGTCTCGTAGTGCGTAGTACGTAGTACGAGACAGACACACGATGAGGCCTCCCATCCCGATCCGCTAGAGCCGGCCATCCTCCGCCTATCGACACGTGCACGCGACATGTATTATCGGGCCAAGGTGAATCCCTGATTAGGAGGTCCCATGGTCGAGGCGTATGTTCTGATTCAGACCGAGGTCGGCAAAGCCGCCGAAGTAGCCCAGCGGATCTCCCAGATTCAGGGCGTCAGCTCTAGCGAAGCAGTCACCGGTCCTTACGACGCAGTGGTCCACACCCACGCAGAGGATGTCGACTCCCTCGGCAAGCTTGTTGTGGCACGTATCCAGGCCGTCGAAGGTATCACCAGGACGCTGACCTGCCCGGTAGTGAAGCTGTAAGGCAACCGTACAAGAAATTCCGTACGAGGCTGCTGCGCCCCCTCTTCGCGTCGTCCGAATTGCGACCGGACTACGGATGACGGATCTGCGTGGTTCTTACTCGCCGCGCAGCGCAAGCTGTACGAGCTCGTCGCACAATTGACCGTACGTCATGCCGCTTGCCTGCCACATGGTCGGGAAGCCTGAGATCGGTGTGAACCCCGGCATGGTATTGACCTCATTGAGGACAAACCCGCGGCCTCGTTCCTCGAAGAAGAAATCAACACGGGCTAGGCCCTCGCATCCCAAGGCCGAGAATGCCCGTTCCGCCAGATCGCGAACAACGGTGGACTGTGGCGGGGTGAGCCGGGCAGGGGCAACAAACTGGCTGCTCTCGTCGTTGTACTTCGAGTCGTAGTCGTACCAATCGCCCTGAATCACAATCTCGCCGGGGACCGAAGCTCGCGGCCCACCCAGAATGGCCACTTCGATCTCCCTCCCCTCGATGAACTCTTCGACGATCACTTTGTCACCGTATTCCAAGGCACTGCCGATCGCGTCCTTCAGTTCTGCATCTGTTGATGCCTTGGCCACCCCAACCGAGGAACCGAGCTCGGCCGGTTTCACAAATGCCGGCAGCCCCAACCGGCGCACCACGTGATCAACGACCGACCCGGGATCATCGAAATCGTCTCGATGCACCGCAACCCACCGTGCTGTGGGAATCCGCTGCTGGCTAAAGATCTGCTTGGCAAAATCCTTCTCCATCGCCAACGCAGAAGCGGTAACGCCACAGCCAACATACGGGGTGTCTGTTAGCTCAAACATGCCCTGGATTGTCCCGTCTTCGCCATGAGGACCGTGGAGAACCGGGAAGGCAACGTCGAATTGGATTTCGTCGCCACCGGCGACCAGTTGCCCCTCGGGAACACGGATAGAAACGGGCCGGCCTGCGGCCACCATGGGCCTGCGGCTCTGGTCGGCAAGAAACCATGATCCCGCCCGATTGATGCCGACCGAGATAACCTGATGTCCCGCATCACGCAGGGCGCCAAGTACAGCAACGGCCGAGGAACATGAAACCTCATGTTCCTCCGACCTTCCGCCGAACAACAAAAGCACGCGAGCCATGTGGAGAGGTTACCGTGACGGCTGGCCAACACACATACATGCCGGGAAGAAGACCTTGACGACAGAACTACCTCCGATTCGCCACCGGGTCCGGGCGGTCTACATCGCCCTTTTCCTGTCCTGGGTCGCCTTCATCGCTGTCGCGATAGCTCGAGGCCGTGCGGATCTCTCGTTCTGGAGCGACTCGTTCCCCTACTTCGGGGCGGCGCTGCTAGTACTGACGCTTGCACCGTGGGGCCGGGTCCTTCGCTCGATCGTCGCAGACTTGGTGATTCTCTTCTGGGCCACCCTCGTGATCATGGCGGTCCTCATCCTTGCCGCGGACAGCGACGCCGCGGCTGTCGGTGTCGCCCTCTTGGGAGCAATCATCCTGCCGGCGGTGATCTCCCTACGAGGTCTCTACGTGATCGGCATCGCCGTGGCCGCCACCGGTGCCTACGCCGTCATCACGAGCCGGGCCGATGTCCCAACCTCCCTCGCGGCACTTCGACTGACCGCGTTCTCCATTGTGGCTCTGCTGGTGGCAGCAGGAGCGGGGAACCTGCATCGGCACGTCGAGGTTGCCGCCCGCCGCGTTCACACGTTCGAAGAACGCGAGCGTTTCCTGTCGGACAAAGAGCAGGAGCTCCAGCGTCTCTACGATGTATCCAGAACGATCGGCGTCGGTAGCAATCTGGCCGAGGTCCTTCCTGAGCTGGTAGGTCGAGTTGCTAATGCCCTCGAGGCGCGGGTTGGCGTAGTGCTCTTGTACCGCCGTGACAAAGAGGCGCTAGAAGTCATGTCACCGATCTGGGTCGCCGGTCAAACCTTGCGAGCCGAGGGCTACTCACTGTCGTTGTCGGAGCCGAGCATCGCGCAGCAGGTGTTTACGAGCGGTGAACCGGCGGTCTTCAACGATCTAGCCGAACGAGCCAACGAGGCCGACGCTTTCCTGCTTGAGCTCGGTAGCCATGAGCTGGCAGCCGTCCCGCTGCGCATCGAGTCGCGCCCCATCGGAGTGTTGATCACCGCGGAGAAGCGTGACAGCCACTTCACCATTAACGATCTGGCGCTCCTCGAATCGCTCGCCGGCCCATCCGCGTTGGTCCTGAACCAGCTCGCCAGGTACGAGGAAGCCCAGGAGACCAGCCAAAAGGCAATGGAGCTCGCTCAGCTCAAGACCGACTTTGTCAGTGTCGTCAGCCACGAGCTGCGAACACCGCTCACGGCCATCATCGGCTCGCTGAGCACGCTCCAGCGCCCACAGCTTGTCCACCCAGATGCCAGCGCCCAGCAACTGATCGACACCGCCAGCAGGCAAGCGAACCGTCTGCGCTCACTTATCGAGGACCTTCTTGTCGTTTCCCGCCTCGATAACCAAGCGCTCCCGGTCCGACCCGAAATCATCCATCTCCAAGACTTCATCGAAGACGCTGTTGCCCACATCCCGGATGCCGCCGAAGTCACCTATGTGCAAACCGGACCCGGGGTTGACTCCGTTGAGACCGACCCCGACCATCTCCAGAGGATCCTGGTAAACCTCGTGGGCAACGCCCTCAAGTACGCCCCCGGAAGCCCCATCGACATCGTCGCGATGCTCAACGGCAACGAGGTGTGGCTTTCGATCGTGGACCACGGCGAAGGCATCCCGTACGAGTTACACGATCACATCTTTGATCGGTTCACCCAGCTCGCCCCGCACTACACGAGATCTGCCGGCGGGACCGGGCTCGGGCTGTCAATCGTGCGCGGCCTGTCAGAAGTCATCGGCGGCAGGGTCTGGTTTCAGCCAACTGCAGGTGGCGGGGCCACCTTCACGGTCGCACTACCAAAGGTGGCGCGGGTCCGTCACGAGGGTTCGGCGCCGGCCGCGATCGCGTGAAAGCCGCCGTCAACGTGGACGATCTCACCAGTCGTCATCCTTGACCAGTCTGAAAGCAGGACCGCCACCATCTCGGCCACCGGAGTGGGGTCGTGCGCGTCCCAACCCAGCGGAGCCCGGGCAGCCCATTCACGCTCAAACAGCTCAAAGTGCGGTATCGACTTGGCCGCAACGGTCCCCAACGGACCGGCAGCAACAACGTTGGCCCGGATGTCGTCCACCCCAAGGTCACGTGCCAGGTACCGGGTGACAGATTGCAACGCCGACTTGGCGACGCCCATCCAGTCGTACAACGGCCACGCCTGAGAGTTATCGAAGTCCAACGCGACAAGCGAGCCACCCCCTGCCTTCTTCATCAGCGGATGGAGACCAACGGCAAGCGTCTTGTACGAGAAGGCTGAGGTGAGGAAGGCCGTAGCCGCGCTATCGGCCGGCGTATTGAGGAAGTTGCCGCCGAGAGCATCGAGCGGCGCATATGCGATCGCATGAACGGCACCATCGACGGCTCCCCATCGCCTATCGAGATCTGTAACGAGAGCAGCCATATCCTCAGCGCTGTTGATGTCGAGCTCGATGACATCCGGCGGCACCGGCAGGCGTTTGGCAGAGCGTTCGGTCAAACGCATTGCCCGACCGAACCCGGTAAGAATGATCTCGGCACCTTGCTCCTGCGCCACCCTGGCAGCATGAAACGCGATCGAGTCGTCCGTGAGGACGCCGGTGACGACGAGTCTCTTTCCTTCAAGCAGCACAGGAACTCCTAGCGATAATGTTCGATGATCCAGGGTAATCAGGAGATGGAGATCGTTGTGCTCTTTACGTGCCGAGGCGGCACTTTGGTACTACGTACTTGGTATTAGGTACCTGGTACCAATACAGAGCTCCGCCGACGTTCGCTAGCTGCCCGGTGGACCTTCATCGCTGGTGGTCTGTTCTGCCCGACCCGTCCGGTGTGCCGGGACATCTACGGAACCGCCCCTCAGAACCCCGTATCCGAAGACGGCACTCTCCCCAATGGGCGGACCGAAAGGAACCGCGCTCGCGATCCGGCGGTCCTCTTATACCTAGTACTTAGGACCAAGTACCAAGTACTGGCGGCGTCCCGGCGCCTACACAACATTCGCCCAGGCTCGTAGGCCCAACCCCATGACGAACAGCAGCAGGAGCCCGTAGCCAAGCTCTGAGCGACGTTGCAGTTGGATGCGGTAGATATAGGCGAAGGCAAACGTGAAGGTGATCACGATGCCGTAGAAGATATGGAAGTCGTTGCCGGGGCGACGGCCTTGCGCATACAGGATGAGCCCTGCGCTCACCTGAATGGCCATCGCCAGCAGAGCTGCGGATCGGGCGTACAGGAATGCGCGAGGTGCCGTTGTCTTGGAAACGCCAAGGGCAAGGCCCCACAACCCGACGACTCCCGTCGAGATGACGGCGACCCAGAACCAGCCTTGGTGGAAACTCAGCATGACGGGGAGGGTAGTCCTCGTGGCCCAACACTTCCCGTGGCTTTCGCGTCGTGGAGATCTTTGCGTTAGCTTGATGGGATGGAACTCAAACCTACTGATATGGCCCACGGTGGCTCGGCAATTGCTCGCGTGGATGGCAAAGCCTATTTCGTTGACGGAGCTTTGCCTGGTGAGCTTGTCGCCGGAGAGGTCGAGCTCGACAAGGGTTCGTGGGGACGCGTGAAGCTGACCTCGGTTCTCGAGCCTTCCCCGGACCGTGTTGAAGCAGAGTGCCGACATTTCGACCAATGCGGCGGCTGCCAGTGGCAGCATGCAAGCTACGAAGCACAGCTCGCTTGGAAGCACTCGATCGTGGCGGGACAACTCACCCACCTGGGCCGGGTCGTCGATCCTCCGGTTCGGCCAACCGTTGCAGTCGGCTCCCCATTTCATTACAGAAACCGGATGGACTTCAGGGTGCACCAGGGGCAACCTGCTCTCCATCAACGACGGTCGCGGGACCTGGTCGCGCTCGGCGTGTGCGAGATACTCCACCCCAACCTGGCGGACGTGTTCGCCGATCTGGGCGACCTCTCCGGGGTCAAGTCGATCACACTCCGCACCTCCACCGCGACGGGAGCCGTGTTGGCGATCATCGAAGGCAAGCTGCCCCAGCAGGCCTCGGCGTGGGGATGCAACGTTGCATTAGTCAACGATGGCGTCGTTGAGCCGGTGCACGGTGCAGCCACACTCGATGAGACCGTGGCCGGAGTTAGCTTCCGTATCTCAGGCACAGCCTTCTTCCAGAACAACACGGCCGGGGCTGAGCACCTGGTCCAGCTTGTGGCCGAGGCGGCGGCGGTCACCGACAGCGATACATTGCTTGACGCTTTCGCCGGAGGTGGGCTGTTCGCAGCAACAGTCGGCCGCAGCGCAGCGCGAGTTATCGGGATCGAGCGAGATCCAACAGCGGCCGCGGATCTTCAAGCAAATCTGAATCGCGCCGGGATCGACGAGTTTCGGATCGTGCAAACCAACATAGATAACGCTATCGACCGCCTCGACGAGTACTGGGATGTGGTAATCGCGGACCCACCCCGAAAGGGACTCGGAATCGATGGGATCGACGCAGTCACTGCGGCCACGCCGCGGAAACTGGTATACGTCTCCTGCGATCCGGCAAGCTTGGCGCGCGATACGGCTCTTCTCGACGAGATCGGCTACGAGTTGGACTGGGTCACACCAGTCGACATGTTCCCACAGACCTTCCACATCGAGTGTGTCGCCAGCTTCCAGCGAGTCGACTGAGGCGCGTCACAATTCCCGGACCGTGCCCACCCGGGCACCTGACCAGCAGCCGCCCTAGTGGCCGGCGGCGAGATCTCCGACGACAGCATGGGCTGCTTGCCGGTAATCCTCGAGACCCATGGTGATTGTCTGCGTATGGCTGCCGCCGCGGAAGGTAACCGCAGGCGAGTCAAGACGCAGGTCGACGATCGTCTTCATTCCGTAGAGGTTGCCGAGCGGTGGTTCTGCGCCGGGTTCGCAATCGACGAACGCATCCGCAAACTCCGACTCTTCCGCAAGCCGCAGATCGCCGCACTCAAAAGCCGCTTTGGCTTTGGCGAGATCGACGTGTTTGTGGCCGGGGACCACCGCCATAACAAAGTGATCATCAGCAAGAAGGATGACCGGCTTTGCAATCTGCTTGCCCGACAGATGCTCGACCTCAGCGACACGGGAGGTCGTGAAGGCGAGCGGGTGCTCATGCACCTCATACGAGACGCCGTGGGTCAGGAGGTATTCACGAAGTTTCTCCGCAGACATACTTCCTCCTCGGAGCCCTCGCGAATGGTGGTTCACCCGGCTCCTAGCCACAATGTACCGGGGAAGCGGCCGTGTGGGAACAGGCAATGGTCCCTTTTACTCGAGGCCGCCGAGGATCGCCCGTTTCATGGCCGCGAATTCCTCGTCGGAAAGGACACCATCCTGGTGAAGCCTTACCGCCCTCTCTAGTTGCTCCGTGGGGTCACGAAGGATGTCCGCGGTGATCGCCGACTCCTCACGCGCGGTGTGGCGACCCTGCTCTTCCCTCGTGCGATAGAGCACCGACTGGAACTCCTCGGGGTCGGGTATGTTGAAAAACTCACTCTGCCCACTCTCGCCGGCCGACTCGATCAGCAGATCACCAGACTTCAGAACGCGCTCGAGGATGTTCTGATTGAACAACACATTGTTGATGTTTGCCAGGGGAAGCTCGATACCGCTCCGGGCGACCACACCCGTCCGCGTGATGAGCCGCTCAGTCGTCAGCACATAGAGGGTGAACCACCAGTTGAAAATCGGTCTGATGACAAGTGGAATCAATGCCAGCAGTATGACGGCCCCGGTGATCAGGTCTACGGTGCCGTCTTCCGGTGGAATTACCTGGAACACGAGAACAATCGCGACGATCGCTCCAATGGCCCACAGCATGGGGATCGCAAGCAATCTCCAGTGTGGCCGGAATTGTCGGATTACCGTCTCGCCGTCGGTGAGGATGCTCTCTGGAAATGCCATGACCCAATCATACGCCGTCATGAGCGTCGTACCTATTGATGGCAACCACCCAGCGGCCCGTGACGCGGAGAAACCCCGAGGGAGTTTCTGCCGAAGCATCCACCCTCTCGGGGCTTTCCTTCTCGGTCGGGGCCTTTCGGCTCAACCGAGATGCCTGCCGTGACCGAAGTCTCGACCGGCCGACCCTTCTCGGCCCGTGGGGTCGAACCACTGGGGCTCGTCCCCGGACTTCCCTTGCGGGCTGCCACCTTCCCTTGCGGGTCGGCGACCCTTCCGGATCCCCGTGACCTCTTGCGAGGCCCCGGCGCTGCTGACTTGGTTTCCCGCCTCAACAACTTCTATCAAGTTAGACCTGACTAATCATGTTGGTCAAGCGAAATTGGTCACTTGATTTCGCGTTCTCTTGTTTGTTTTCGCGACCACGAGAGTCTCTCCGGATGACAGGCAATCTGGTACCGGTGTAGTGTCGCGACAACTGACGGTTACCCAGCCGGGGAGGCATTCCCACCATGTCGGACGACGAGGTCGGCACCGCCGGACACGGTGAGGCTAAGACTGTTGCCGCGTGGAAGAAGATCCTCCAAGCCGCCATCTCGTTCGTCATCGTTGTCGGGATCTTTGTAGGCGTCCTCCCTCAGATGGCGGACTTCTCAGAAGTCTGGGACACAATTCGTTCGTTGAGCTTGCTCGAGTCCGGTTCACTTGCGCTGGTTGCATTTTGGAATTTGGCAACCTATTGGTTCGTTCTGTCTGCCGCCCTGCCGGGAATGAGGCTGCGGGAGGCCGCCGTGGTGAACCAGTCATCGACTGCGGTCTCCAATACTCTGCCCGGCGGAGGAGCCATCGGCGTTGGCGTGACACTCGCCATGCTCACTTCGTGGGGCTTCCGGCTCCAAGCAATTGCACGCTCCGCGCTGGTCACCGGCATTTGGAACAATTTTGTCAAGCTCGGGATGCCGGTCGCGGCACTGTCGCTGCTTGCCTTCGAGGGCGACATCACCGCGAGTCGCCTCGGGGCGGCCGCCATCGGGCTGGCGGCCCTCTTTGGCGCAGTCGTTGTGTTTGGCCTCATCCTCAAGAGCGACCGGCTCGCCCGCTCCATCGGCGCCGCCATGGGTCGCATCGTGAGCAAGGCCAAGCGAGTCTTCGGCAAGGATCCCGTTGCGGGCTGGGACGAGCGGGCAGCCAGCTTCCGCATGGATACCATCGGGCTGTTGCAGCACCGCTGGCTCCAGCTCACCCTCGCCACGCTCATCAGCCACCTGTCTCTGTACTTCGTTCTGCTCGTCACCCTGCGCCACGTCGGCGTCAGCGAACAGGAGTTGGGCTGGATCCCGGTCCTGGCTGCGTTCTCGTTTGTGCGTTTGATCTCAGCGTTGCCGATAACCCCTGGAGGCGTTGGCGTCGTCGAACTTGGCTATGCCGCGACCCTGACGATCGGGCTGGACGAAACTACCAAGGCGCAGGTAATCGCGGCGATCCTTGTGTTTCGGGCCATCACCTATGCACTTCCCATCCCACTCGGTGCAGCCACTTACATTGTTTGGCGCCGAAATAGGACGTGGCGAATGACCGAGTCCGAGCGAGCCAAACTGGTGGGCGACGCCTACACGGTCGCCGAGGCTGTGTAGGTCATCCGTCATCCGTCATCGGCATCGACTGCGACTGCGACTGAATATTGGTACGCGACCGCACATAGCGATGCACGAGGGCCGCTCCTCCGATGGCGCAAGCTGCGCCGAGGGCGACGCCCCCGAGCACATCTGTTAGCCAGTGCGCACCGAGATAGGTCCGGCTCCCCGCCATCAGTACGGCGAAGCCGGCGGCTGCAATTTCGAGGTTGCGCCGTGCCGGACCTGCGGGTACCAGAACTATGACCAGCGAGATAGCCATAACCGAGCCGGCGATTGCATGGCCAGAGGGGAACGCCGCGCTGGCCACCGCAACCAGCGCCTCGGGAGGCCGGGGGCGGTTGTACGCTGCCTTGAGCGAACCAATGAGCGGCTCGGACAACAACACGGGGAGCAGCCACGCGCCCAGAGCCACCCATCGCTTCTTCGCAGCCAGCACCACACTCACCACCAACCGCAACGGCCAGACAAACATCCAACTTCCCAGAAACGCCAGTCCGTAAGACATTGCCGTTATCGGTCCCCACTTGATCGGGAATGTCTGGTCGTAGAACCATTGGTCGAAACGATCGATCACATCTCTGGTGGGGGATACTGCCATCGCGACAAAAGACAGCCCGGCGATGGCCCACAACAAGATCGCGACACGTTCGGCCCAGCGATGATCGTCGAGCAACAGGTGCTCGATACCATGATGTTCGGCCGTGTCCCCGGTACGTTGGGTCTCCACTACTCCGACCCGGCCTCGATGTCGTAGCCCAAATCCCGCGCCGCCTGCCGTAGCTTCTCATTCGGGTACAGGCCGAACGCATCCATGGCGTCCTGTTCCATTGTCTCGGCGACGGCCCCGGAGGCATCGAATTCGTAAGTGATGCAGCCGCCATCGAACACCAGATACCAGTTGCCCTTGTAACTGACATCGGGCACCTGATCTTCGATGCGATCGAGCGCGGCGTCGATGGAAAGCCCACGGGCTCCTTCCCCGTCCGCGGTGCGTCGCAGCTCCAGCGTGTTCTCTTCGACATCAAGGTCGTTGATTATCCACACGTACTGATCGGTGAACAACGCTTCGTTGACCCTGGTGCGGACAGAAAAGTCGATGTCATCGCTGAGGGTGAAGACAACCAGCCGATCGTCAATGCGTATCTCCGGCATGCTGTTGATCATTGTTCTGGCATGGATGAGCGGACGCTCACCCGTCGGGATCAGCCTTATCCTGATATCAGAGACAACTTTCTCGATATCCTCGTATCGGTTGATATCGGGAGCTCCACTCGGCACCCCAACAGCATCCCCAAGATCGCATGATTCCGTGACGTGGACCCGGAGGAAAGGGGAGAAGTCTCTTCCAATCTCAAGACCTGCCTTACCGCTTTCTGCCATGAAATTGATATCGTCCCATCCCAGCTGCAACGAGTTGATACAGGGGGCATACTCGGCATCGGGCACAGCCTGGAGCGAGAGAATATTGGCTGAGGTCGGGTTGCGCACTTCGATCTCACATCCCGGGAGACCGACCCCGAGACGGCCGCAGGCGCTTGCCAACAGCGCTGCCGCGACACCAAGAGTCCAAAGCCGCCAATTCATAGAACTCCCTGTCCTGTCACTTCAGAGATAACGGTGGCGACGGTGAAGACCCCCACAAACGCGGCGCCGGCCGCCAGTGCTAAGCGACGGGTGCTCCAACGCTGAATCGAGATTGGTTCGGTGGCGGGTGCCAGGTCCCTAAACTCTTCTACGAGGTCAATCCCCTGCTCCTTTTTCAGGATGGCCAGAGAACTCCGAGACTGTGATGGCAGCGTAACGCTTCGGGTGGCGGCGAAGGCCTCGGCTATGTCTCCGGGGGCAAACTGCAGCAGAGCTCGCTGATAGACATGCTCGGCATCGTCACGCAACGCCAAGATCACCATCATGTTCGCGAGGTCGACGGCCTGGCGCCACGGACTGGGTCGTACCGTTCCGAACGCAACATCGATGAGCACCACGCGACCATCACGAATCATCACATTTGCAGGTTTGATATCACGATGGGCCAACCCGGCATCCCACATCTGGCGGATGACTAGCAGCGCATCATCGACGATCGCCTCGTCAATCTCCGCGTTGGTGAGTTCCTCTGAGCCGAAGAGGAACTCACTGACCATGAGGTACTCGCGCTGCGGTGTGATCTCAACAATCCCGAACGGCTCGGCGGAGGGAATGCCGCAAGTGTGCATCAGCCGTTGGATGTAGTCCTCGTACTCCACCAAACGCCGCACCGAGGTGAATCGCACCTCATCCTCGAGCGATCCATACAGGATTGTGCGACCGACTTTGTACCAGCGATCGGACCGGAGATGAGTCTGGCTATATAGCTTTGCAAACAGATAAGTCTCTTCGTCACAGTCGTCCGGATTGAGCTCCAACCGGAGAGGAGTGGAGCCACCCGACCCCTCGAGCCCGAAGGGCTTGATGTCGACGACATCGATACCCAATTGGTCCCTCACCGCGTTGCGGATTGCTTCACCCCGCTCCCCGGTTACATCGAGATGGGCCGTAACTCCCCGCTTCCACGACACCGGGAAGACTGCCTCGGGGGCGAATAGCCGAAAAACGAGAACCGCTACCGCCAACCCGAATAACCCTGACACCACCACATCCGACGGATGGTCAACGCCGAGATAGACCCGGGCCAGGCTCAGCATCGAGATTGCAACACCGGATCCGATCAGCAGAGCCCTTCGCCATATGCCGCTGGGAAGAAGCGAATAGGCCATTGCTCCCAAAGTCACCGCTAGAGCCGCGACCGGCCGCGATGGAGACGACGGGCCGTCCCACGTTGCGAGAATCGTCACCAAGGGACGGGGGCGGCCGATGGCTTCTTGCATGATCTCTACCGTCGCTTCCACGATGAGCACGGCAATAATCACGGCGAAGAAGTGACGCCATCTCCTGACAAATACCAACCCCAGCAAGGTCCCGACCCGCAACGCGCGAACGAACCACTCCGACCCAATTGCGTGGATTGCTTTGGAGATCGTCGTCAGGGTGTCCGTTCGCAGCTCAACGAACCATCGCAAGACTTTGTGATCCTGGCGGGTCCACCACTCGGAGGTGGATGGTGCCGTGAACAGCAGCAACCACGTAATGACCATCGTAAGGCCGATGAGCAGCCACAGCCGACCGGCGGTCCGCAACTCACGCGGCAACGGAGCCTTCTCTCCGGACGGCCGCCGGCGTCTGCCGGCGACTCTCACACCATGGAAACTGAACTCGCGCCGACGGCCTACAAGATCGAGCTCACGGGCAACACCACCATCTTGCCTGGTCCCCACCACACCCGGTTGATCTTCCATTTACTCCTCCGACCTCACCAACGAGCTTATCGCGTTGGACCGGGAGTCCGCACGCAAGATTCAGCCCGGACTAAGCCCATCTGTTCCAGGCATACGCAGCGTGGCGCATTCGTCGGCTTCGTCATCCCGTCGCTGAAGGGTGAAGACCGCAAGCAGCTCGAATGGGAGCACGCCCGACGTCCGCCTGATGGGTTCCTCGTACGCCAGGTTGCCAACTAGGGTCACCGCGATCATGGACCGAGCGATTCACAAAGCAGCCGCCGGATTTCTCGTCCTTTTTTTCATCGCATCCGGATGCAGTGCGGCCGACACCGAGATTGTTACTTCGAGCCCGGCTCCGCTCGCATCGGTCCTCCTCGGCGAGGATGGCCTTGGTGACGTGCTCCTCGGGTTCCCACCGGCCGCCGTGATCGCGGAGATCTCAGCCCTTTTTGGTGAACCGGATCTGGACTCAGAGTGGATTGTCTCTGAACCAAATCTCTACGGATCATGTCCGGGCGTGAAAATGCGCGCCATTGGCTGGGGCAGTCTCGTGACCATATTCGTTAACGATGGCACCGACCCCCTTGGGGAGCGTTTCTACACCTACACCTACGGCTACGACTATCCGGAGAACGAAGGTGGAGTCGATCCTCGCGGGCTCGCCTTATCCACGGAGGCGGGTCTCGGGCTCGGAGAAAGCGTCGCAGATCTGGAAGACGCATACGGTTCTAACGTGGTGATCAGCGGCGATGCGGCCCTCGACGTTTGGTCATTCACAATCACCGGATCGCCGTTGCAGGGCCTGTTGACCGGCCCCGATCCGGGCGATACCGTCACCCTCATCGAGCTCTCGCCGGGCTGTGGGTAGGAAGGCACTCGCTTCAAGGGGTCGGAGAACCCAGCCGGGGCTTCCGGTACCGATCAGTGTCGAAGCGTCTCCCTATCCGTTGATCTTCCAAGTATGAGAAAACCCCGAGGGAGCTTTGGCCGAAGCCGCCACCCTCTCGGGGTTCCTCAGCTTTCCGGTCGGGCACCTTCCCCGAGGGGTCGGGCCCTTCCAGTCCGCTTAGCGAATGGCCGTG
>JAYEIP010000403.1:0-4452 GCA_034660155.1 Actinomycetota bacterium
CCCACAACACAGCCCTTTTTGACGACTCCCCACCCGCTGCCTTGGCGTCACGATCGGCAATCCACTCGAAAATCGGAGCAGCAATTGCCGCATCCTCAGCCAGAAGGTGCCCGGCACCGACAAAACGATGGACTGCAGCGTCCGGCAACCGGGCCTGAAGGTCGCGTAGATACCGATCGGAGAACACCGGATCTGATGGCCCCCACAACAAGAGAGCCGGAACGTCCTGCATCTCCGCAAGCGCCGCCGCGACTGCTTCGAGAGCCGCGTTGCTCGGGTGATCAGGCTCCAGCGGGATGTCGGCGACGAAGGTCCCGATCGCCCGCCTCCGCTTAGCCGAGCCGTAAGGGGCGTAGTAGGCAGACCGAATCGCCCTCGGCAGACGGGATCGGGCCAGGCGAAGCGTGCCCGCGACAAAGCCGCGCGTCCTCACGCACAGTTGATCAAGCACCGCTCTGCTCCGGGCAATACGGATCAAAGCCGGAGCCGGAGAGCCGGCCGGTTGATGCACCGCGGTGTTCATCAATACGACGCCGGCGAGCTGTCCACGATTCTGGGCCGCCCAGCCAAGCGAAATCGGGCCGCCCCAGTCGTGGGCCACGGTGACGACGGGGCCCGTGATTCCCATCGCCTTCGTCAACGCACCAAGATCATCTATCCGCTCCTGGAGCCGACGGACCGTCCCGGTCCTCTCCGAATAGCCCATGTCGAGTTGATCGACGGCGACAACCCGCACATCAGCCGGCGCACCTGCAACCAGACTACGCCAGAAGTACGACCACGTCGGATTTCCATGAACACACAACACCGTGATGGACGGGTTCTCGACCTTGTTGTCGAGCAGGTGCCATGTCCGCTGAACACCACTGCCATCGACAGCACTCACCAATCGTGACCAGGATGGGTCGAGTTCATCCAGACCGGACGGGGGCAGTGTGGCCGGGGCGGTGGGCCCTATTGTCACCAGATGATTTCGGTGGCTGCGGCGTTGATGCCGGAACCCATACCCATCAAGATCACACGATCACCCGGCTTAAGAGAGTCGGCCTCGCGTGACAGGGTGATCGGAACCGATGCCGGGCCCACATTGCCAAGGAATGGGAAAGTCAGCGGAACCTTGTTCATGTCAATACCAAGTCGCTCACAAAGCATCGATGTATGAACCTGAGAGACCTGGTGAATGATGTAGCGATCGGCGTCGAGCCAGCCCGCCGCCTCAGCATCCCCCCATGCCAGCTTCGAGACGTCGAGGCCCGCGTCTAACAATCCCTTGGTGTCGGTCCGCATCCGTTCGAGGGTGCCGACGCACAGATTGTGATGGCTGGTGTCGGCGCGGGAGATTCCGCCTACGACCCTGTGACTCCCCGGATTATCAGTGTGCCGACCGATCACTGCTGCCGCTCCGCCGGAACCGAGAGTAAGAGTGGCGAACTCGGCAAACAGATCAGCCATTGTCGCCTCGGGACTCTCCAACCGCTTCAAGGTTGATTCCTGCGTATACCGGCTGCCCTCGCCGTCGACGATCAGGGCATAGTTGATCTGGCCGGTCTCAATCATCGAACCCGCTAGCTGAAGTCCATTCATGAAGCCGAGGCAGGCGTTGCCGAGATCAAAGTTGATGCACCAGCTTGGCAGATCTAGAAGGTGGTGAACGGTTACCGCGGAAGATGGCTCCAACCGGTCGCGGCACACTGACGTATCGATAAGCAGGCCGATCTCATCGACCCTCACTCCGCTGGCTTCGATCGCCTTTTCTCCGGCCGCGGCGGCAGCATCGGTGAAGCTATAGCCCTCCGGCCACCAGCGTCGCTCACGGATGCCGGCGAGGCTCTCCAGCAAGCCTGACTGAGCTCCAACACGCTCGTAAGTCTCGGCGAGCCGCTCGTCGAATTGTTCCGAGGTGACGACCTCAGGAGCCTCCACGTGAGCGATGGAAACAATGGCGGTATCGGTAAAGCTTATGGTGGCGTTGCCGGACATAGGTGTCTTTCTTCAGCTGAGGACACGATTCTTGCACGATTCCACCAGCAAGGGAGCATTGGCCCCGAGTTTGCGGGCGTCGCGACGTAATCACGATCTACTCCGGAACAAACGGCCCCGATGTCTCAAACACGTTCCGGCCATCGATGTAGGTAGCTTCAACCTTGTTGCGACCATCCCAGGGGTCACCGTCAAAGAGGATGAAATCGGCGTCCTTGCCCGGCTCGATACTGCCAACCCGGTCCGCAACGCCGAGGATACGCGCCGGATTGATCGTTACCGTTTCGAGGGCTCGATCCTGCGGCAGGCCCTCGCGGATCGCAAAGATGACCAGGTCGCGCAGATTGTGTATCGGGTTGAAAGGAGAGTCTGTCATGATCGCAACGGTGACACCTCGTTCGACCATTATCCCGACCGTCGCCGGTGTGCTCTTGTTCACTTCCCTTTTGGATCGCTCACCAAAGAGAGGCCCGATAGCGAGCATGATGTCCCGTCCGACGATCTCGTCCGGAATGCGATAGGCCTCGGTGGCGTGATCGATAACCAACCGGTACCCAAATTCTTCAGAGAGCCGGATCGCGGTCCGGATGTCGTCCATGCGGTGGGCGTGGTTACGAATCGGGATCTCCCTATCGAGTACCTTGAGAAGGGCGTCCTTCCCCAAGTCTCGCTCGGGTTCTCGGAGCGGCTTGCGTTCCTCCGCCGGTTTCTTGTCCTCCTCGGCGACCAACAATCGATAGTGGTCCCGGTCTTTCCGATACTCGATGGCCTCGTAGAAGGCCTGGCGAGCCAGGTAGGCCACCCCCATCCGTGACTGCGGCGCCCGCTTGAGATGCTCGCCAACACGTTTGGGGTTCTCTCCCAACGCCATCTTCACCCCTGCCGGCTCCTTGATGACCATGTCGTCGGCGACCAGACCGTACGCCTTGGCGACGGCGACTTGACCTCCGATGGGGTTGGCAGAACCATGGGTTATGCCGAGGGTGGTGACGCCACCTCTTCTGGCGTCCTCGAAACCAATGTCCTCGGGGTAGATAGCGTCGAGAGCGCGCGTGTACGGCGTGATCGCCTCGGAGACCTCGTTGCCGTCGTAGTCGTCCCGGGCGCCCTCACCCCAAACACCGGTGTGGGTATGGGCATCAATGAAGCCCGGAAGGATATGTCGACCTGCACAGTCGACCACGGTCATGCCGATCGTGTCGAGGTCGGCGCCGACGGCAACGATCTTGTCCTCTTCAATAACGAGAGTGCCGTCTTCGATCGCAGGACCGGCCGCGGTCCAGATGATGGCGTGGGTGAAGGCTTGTTTCATTCGGCAAGCGTACCCGTCGGAATCCTCGCCAGTTCAGTCGTCCGGTGGATAATCACCTGTAGTGCCGTCAATCAGCTCGCGCAGGATATCCGCGTGGCCAGCGTGTCTTGCGGTCTCGTCGATCATGTGCGTCAGAACCCAGCGCAATGACCGAGACTCAGAAAGAGAGGTGCCGACGATGTCGAGGTTTTCGGCAGCCGCGATGACTGAGTCGGCCCTTCTCACCGCATCGATGTAGAGCTGAGATATGGAAGCAATGGTTTCGTCCGACTCGATGCGCCAATCCGCGTCCGGGTCCTCTTCGGACCACGGAAAGTCCACATCCTCGCCTCCGATGTAACTGGCGAACCACCACAGCTCGACCCATGCCAGATGCTTGATCAACCCGAGGAGGCTGGTGCCGGACTCAACCATGGGTCGTCTTGCCTGGTCCTCATCGAGTCCATCGAGTTTCCACAGCGGCAGCGCCCGCTGCGCGTTGAGAAAGCCAACGAGAGTGTCTCGCTCATTGCCGGTCTTCGGGGGTGACGTAAACGGAAGCATGAAACCAACCTACACGCATCAGCCCCCGGAGTTCCCAGGTCCCCCGAGACGTGATCGCCCTTGGCCCACGACCACGACACACTTAGAGTCCGTGCCATGCACCGCTTCACTTTCGTCGCCTGCACCTATTCATGGCTTTGGGACGAGAACCCGTCATCACGTACCCGGCCTTTCCGATCGCACACCAACCACCCGAACTGCTCGATTGGATGATGCACCGCGAAACCATCCGGCCCACGCTCACCAGCGTCGTCGATTTCCACGTTGACCAGATCGCGCCGTCGGACCACAAGCCGGTCGTGACCGCCTACGAGCTCAGCGACAAGACCTCGCCATGACCGCGGGCGCCCTGGGCCTGATCCTCGCCGCAGCAGGGTTGCATGCAACGTGGAACCTGCTCGCCAAACGCAGCAAGGGCGGCCCGGAGTTCGTGTGGCTTGTCGGTGTCACGTCTGCGGTCATCTACTTCGTCCCGATGGTGGTCGCCCTGACAACCAACGGTCAATCGTTCGCCGGGTTGGTGCCGCTGTTCCTCATAGGCACCGCAATGCTGCACACGGGCTACTACCTGAGTCTGCAAAGCGGGTATCGGGCGGGTGATCTCTCGTTGGTTTATC
>JAYEIP010000404.1:0-4420 GCA_034660155.1 Actinomycetota bacterium
GACGACTCAAAATACGAAGAGAGGAATCGGAACCACTGCTTATGAACGTCGCTCTGGAGCTCGGGCCAGCCGCCCGTCTCCGATCGACAGCCACAGCCAGCAGTTCCTGCCGCACGCATACGTGCCTTGATTGATACTTGGGGTGGGTGTTGCGACGGGTTCGTAGCATCTGGGGTGCCGGCTGGCGGGCTCGCTAAGTGCCTGCTGCCCTTGCGGGTTGGCTTTCTATCGAAGTGCTTGTCGGCCGGTGTCCCTGCTGGGGTGTGGCTCGAAAGAGGCGAGAGCACGATCGACCCGAATCAGGAGTGCCCACCTCGGTTCCGCTGGTTCGAGGAAAGGCATTGTTATGACGATGATCGGGATCGATCCGCACAAAGCGACGCACACCGCGGTCGCTATTGATGACAACGAGGACGTGGTCGACGAGTTCACGCTCCGAGCGTCGAGTCGCCAGGTTCGCCGCCTCCGGGAGTGGGCCGACGGGTTCACGAAACGCGAGTGGGCGGTCGAGTCGGCGAACGGCCTCGGCTATCTGCTTGCTCAGCAGCTCGTCGCAGCTGGCGAAACGGTGTTCGATGTCCCGCCGATGCTCGCGTCGAGGGTCCGGGTGTTGGGTTCGGGAAGGTCCCAGAAGAACGACCCGAACGACGCCCGCTCGATAGCGATCGCCGCATTGCGCTCAGACCGCCTCGCGGTGGTGCGCCCGGATGATCACGCCCGGGTGTTGCGTCTGCTGGTCAAACGGCATCGGGACATGGCCAGGCTACGGGCCAAACACGCCAGCCGTCTCCACGCGCTGCTGGGCGAGCTCCGCCCGGGCGGCGTGGCGTCGCCGATCAGTGTGGGCAAGGCAAACCGGCTCATCGACCGCATCAGCGTCGACGACGAAGTGACCCGCCATCGGGTCCTCATCGTCCGAGAGCTCGTCGCCGACATCGCCCGACTCGACGAGACGCTGAAGACCTCCAAGACACGGGTCGCTGCAGCCGTGGAGGCGTCGGGAACGTCGCTGACCGACATCGTGGGGATCGGTCCGATCTGTGCGGCGATCATCATTGGATACAGCGGCGACGCGACCCGGTTCCCCACCAAGGGACACTTCGCTACCTACAACGGCACCGCACCGATCGACGCGTCATCGGGAGACAACACGCGGCACCGCCTCAACACGAGAGGGAACCGCAGACTCAACCACGCAATCCACATCGCCGCCGTCACCCAACTCCGCTACGACACCCCAGGCCGCATCTACTACGACAAGAAACTGGGCGAGGGCAAGACAACGAAAGAAGCCATCCGGGCGTTGAAACGGCGCATCTCAGACGTCGTCTACCGCCACCTCATCGCCGACGCTCGACGACACCAGACCGGCTGAACAAGAAGCGGGTCCGGGAGGACAACCAGGAACGTCTCTGTCGTCCAGCGTGGCCGGTTCGCATCCTGATTCACCGGCTCTTCGGACAAGTCCTTTCCCGGACCCGACACCAACACTACGCCAACCCAGACCCGGCGTCACGAGACCACCCCGACGCGCCCGGAACCGTCTCGAAAGACCCCCTTGACACAAAGAGGCTTCGATACCGCGCACTCGGTGGGGCGCTCGCTATCGATCGGGATCAGGTGATCTGGGGTGGTCAGCCGCCGGTCGCAACGGTCTTGCATCTGACTACTTGGGGCTCTTCTGATCGGGCCGGTCCGTGGAGCAAGGGATAGAAGGCACACGACCGGCGCGTCGGCGCGTCATCGACACCGAGCTCGAGAATGACGAAGGGATTAGCCTCGGGTTCATGTCCGACGATGCTGCTACCCCAAGGGGACGAGCCACGACTTGGGATGGGTTCCAGGAACGGCTGGCGGTCATGTTCCGATCGGAGGAGGTGGCGTTGCAAGTTCGAGCCGCGCTCGTCTGACGTGATCATTTCCCCTTTCGCCAAGTGCGCTACGACCTGGCTGCAGCAGATCGTCCACAGTCTGCGGACCGGCGGAGACATGGACTTCAAGGACATCTATGAGGTCGTGCCGTTCATCGATGTCGCCCTAGACATGGGAATCGATCTCGATGGACCACAGAAGGCCGAGCCACGGGCCTTCAAATCACACTTCGGTTGGGAGGAGGTGCCGAAGGGATGTCGCTACATCGTCTCGTTCCGAGATCCACAAGATTCAAGCGTGTCCTTCTACTACTTCATGACCGGGTGGCTCATAGAGCCGGGAGCGATTCCCCTGGACGACTTCGTGGCATACGGGGCCCTCGACGGCGAGAGAGGAGGGGGCTATTGGGCTCACATGGCCTCATGGCTCAGACAACGAGAGAACCCTGACGTTCTGCTCCTCACCTTCGAAGACATGAAGGACGATCTCCGAAGTGCCGTCGAACGAATCGCCAGTTTCATAGGTGTCGATGACAATGAGGCCTCGATCGACACTGCAGTCGACCACTCCTCTTTCGAATTCATGTCATCCCACAGCGAGCCGTTCTCTGAACCATGGCAACGGCGCAACATGGCGCGGCTGCTCGGGGTTCCCGACGAGAGCGACGCCACCAAGGTGCGCCGAGGAACAGTGGGCGACAACCGCGCCGAACTCTCGACTGCTACCCGTGCCCGCATAGATCAGATCTGGCAGCAAACAATCGCCGTCGAGTTTGGATACCCCAACTACCAAGACCTCCACGCAGCACTACGCGGCTAGAACAGATCCCCCGCGTTGCCGAACGATATGGAACTACCAGACCCGTCCGGGAACCGGCAATCGGCTTGAGAGGCGCACCGGTCCGGAGAGCAGGACGTAGCAAGCGCCGATGTGCCGCTCGGCGCTTTCATGGGATTGGCCTGTTATCGCTCGGTATCTGGTGATCGGTGCGGGTCGTGGATAGGCGGAGTGTTCTCCTCCCAGGCCGTCTCGTAGAGGGGAGGCCGGTGCCAGTAGTGATGACGGGGTGGGTTCCGGTGTGGGTCGTGTCGGAGGCTTGGGCCGGAAGTGGTGAAGGGGTGGGCGAGTGTCGGATCTCATGACTGGCGACCTCTCTCGGCTCGGTCCAGAGCTTCCTCATGATCCCCGCTCAGGTCGGCCTCGAGGAACTCTGCCGTCTCAGGGATGGCGATGTGTAGCTCCGACTCGATGTGTATCTCTACATCGAGATCACTCGCGGCCAGATCGAGCACGTGACCTCCCAAGGTGCAGTCGCTGGAGATGAAGTGGAAGTGGTATCCGGGGACGCTCACCGCCCTTGCATAACGGGGCGCCCAGAATCCGACGAGCGTCCCTGTGATGTCGGTTGCGCGGTACTCACTCTGATGGCTCGTGGCCTCGACTAGCCCTTCGCCGGGAGCTGCCTTGCAGGCGGCACGCATCACAAGGCTCCCAAAACCAGCTTCGACCCTGATGCCGATGAACAGGTTCTCGGACGGCTTCCACTCGTCGATGTGGCCCGTGAGATCTCTCATCGTCGCAACGGAGTCGAGTGTCCGGTCATGGTCGGAACGAAACCGGGTCACTACGGCAAACGGGGTGCCGCTGTCATCGCCAGGAGAGGTGACAACGCCGCCAGCCGTGGCTCGGTAACACACACCATCGAGCATCACGAGCTCTCCGTCGAGTCCCTCGAACGTGCCCAGCCCGAAGTCTCCGTGACGCTTCAGGTCGGCAACGGTGACCGCGGCCCGGAACACGCCCTGGACCAGAGCATTCGAGGTCGAGACCTGGAACAGCGAATGTCGGTCGAGTTCGAACGAAGCTGAGAGGGCTCGGTCGACCACTTGGGACAGGGAGCTTCCGGTCTGCTTGCTCTCGGCCTGGAGGGCGCGCCACACGCTCTCCGAGACGTCACAGGTCATTAGCGGTGCCATCGACCGCAGGCTACCGACCGTTGGCCAACTCCGGCGTGGCGTACCACTGGCACTCATCGGTGTTGCTGGCTTCCACGCTTGGTCGCCGGCAAGCAGCGTTGACCACGACACGGGCGAGACCGTCGATGCGAGCCGCACGCCGACGTGCCTGATATGTGCGGGGCGAGGACGGAGCGCGGCGGTGATGGGCCAGGGGCACCAGTGGTCTCGCCAGTGCTGTGACCACAAACGTTCGCGCGGTTGGTGGTCACGCGGCTTTGTTGGTTGGTCGGCCCCATCGTTGTTGTTTCTCGGAGCGGACTCGTCTCCGCTCGCGGCGTTGGGCTTCGAGGAGTTCGGGGTCCCGTGCGTTGCTGTTGCGCCACCGTAGGTAGGCGTGGAGCCGGCGGGTCAGCACGACATGGTTGGGATGGTTCGAGTTGTTCAACACGAACTCACGGAGCGGCCCGAAGTGCGCTTCGATCGGGTTCGCCCACGACGTATACGTCGGGGTGAAACACAACTCGACCCGGTTGCGTTCCGCCCACTTGCGGATCTTGGATCCTTTGTGCGCCGAGAGGTTGTCCAAGATC
>JAYEIP010000405.1:0-4405 GCA_034660155.1 Actinomycetota bacterium
CACCGTCATGGAATTGATCCAGCAGCGTCGTGGAGAGATGGGCGAGATGACCTACCTCACACCGGAACGGGTTGAGCTGCACTATGAGGTACCACTTGCCGAGATTGTGTTTGATTTCTTTGACCAGTTGAAATCACGAACCCGGGGGTACGCATCGATGGACTACGAACCCAGCGCCTACCGGCAATCGGATCTCGTCCGGGTCAACATCCTCCTCAACGGCACTCCCGTCGATGCGTTCTCTTCCATCGTGCACCGCGAGCGGTCCTACCGCTACGGCCGCGCGATGGTCGAGAGGCTCCGCAAACTCATCCCGCGCCAGCTCTTCGATGTGCCTATCCAGGCCGCCGTCGGTAGCAGGATCATCGCCAGAGAGACAATCAAGGCGAAGCGTAAGGATGTGACGGCCAAGTGCTACGGCGGAGATATAACGCGCAAGCGCAAGCTGCTCGAGCGTCAGAAAGAGGGCAAACGACGCATGAAGATGGTGGGCATGGTCGAGGTGCCACAGGAGGCGTTCATCTCGGCCCTCCAGATCGATGAGTGACGCAGTCGGGACTGCTGATAGCGCGGCCCTGTACCGGGCGGCTTACGTCCACATACCGTTTTGTCATCGGCGTTGCCTCTACTGCGACTTCGCAGTTGTCGACATGGCCGAGGAGGCCGCTCCGATCGACCGTTACCTGAAGGCGATCGTCGCGGAGATCGAAATGGAGGAGCCTTGGGGCGCCCTCCATGCGGTGAATTTCGGCGGAGGGACACCCTCGGTCCTGGACGCTGGTCAGGTGGGATTGGTAATCGATGCACTCAGTGCCCGGTTCGGTCTAGTTGAGGGAGCTGAGGTCAGCATCGAGGCGAACCCGGAGGACTGGACTGAAGAATTTGCCACATCGTTGGCTTCCCTCGGGGTGAATCGGGTTTCTCTTGGCGTGCAGTCATTCGACGACGCGGTGCTTCGTTCGCTCGGGCGCCGGCACACTTCCGACGAGGGGCAACGTGCCGTCGAGAATGCCCGGGTGGCGGGGGTCGATACCGTCAACCTGGACCTGATCTTTGGGACCGCTGGGGAAACGTTCCGGTCGTGGCGACAGACCGTCGAGAGGGGACTGGCACTGGAGCCTGAGCACCTGTCTGGGTATGCGCTCACCGTCGAACGAGGAACGGCGTTGTCGCGAGCCGTCCGGGCCGGGGCTCCCGAACCGGATTCTGACGATCAAGCCGACAAGTACGAACTGCTGGTTGAGCTGGCGGATGCTGCCGGGCTGGGTCACTACGAGATTTCGAATTGGGCGAAACCCGGCCATGAGTGCCGCTACAACATGACGACGTGGGCACAGGGCGAGTACCTGGCCTTCGGACTGGGGGCACATGGCCACCGTGAGCAAATGCGGCGTCGCAACGTGCGACGTCTCGACGTCTATCTCAAAATGCTGGACGAAGCGCGTCGTCCCGAGGCAGGTTCCGAAAAACTCACCGCCTGGGAACGCGACAAGGAGCGAGTGTTCCTTGGTCTGCGGCGACGGAGCGGCGTGATCGCCGGAGACGTCGGGATGGTATTCCTTGACGGTGACGGCGGCAAGAGGTTCCTCGACGCCGGGGTGGTCGAACTCGAAGGAAAACGCCTGGTCGTACGTAAACCGCTGCTAACGGATGCCGTGCTCCGAGAGGTGCTTGCGCTGGAGCAGTAGCCTTCGAATTGAGCTGCGGAGCCCGAACACTTATCACTCTCACCCTGAGAGTGCTAAATTCGTCGGATGCTCGACGATAGACATTCCATCGTTCTCCAGGCGCTGGTCGAGGAGTACATCCGCACCGGCCAGCCGGTGAGTTCTCGCGCTGTTCTCGAACATTGCTCCGTTGACGTATCGAGTGCCACGATTCGAAATGATCTGGCCAAGCTCGAGTCCTATGGATTCGTTACCCAGCCGCACACCTCAGCGGGCCGGGTGCCGACACCCAACGGGTACCGCTACTACGTCGATCACTGTTCGCCGACAAAACTGCGCAACGCCACCAGGGCGCGGATCGAGTCATTTTTTACGGGCGTCCACGAGGAGCTCAGCAAGCTGCTGAAGCAGACGAGCGGATTGTTATCCGACATCAGTCACTTTCCCGCCGTGGTTATCGGCCCTGGATTTGGAGATGAGATCGTGCAAGGTCTCCACCTCGTTCACCTTGGTGCATCGGTCATCATGGTGGTCACCGTAGGTGCATCTGGCCGGGTCGGCCAGGAAGTCGTGCAGTTGCGGTTTCAGCCGACAGGCAAGGAACTCGACGAAGCCGAAGGGTTGCTCGCAGCATGCTTTGAAGGTGCGACCCTTAGCGATGGCGGGGCTGCGATCCTCACCGTTAAGGCCGACCACGCCTCGGACCGCGTTCTGAAAGTCGTGCGCTCGGTGGCGGGGGCGGTTGTAGCCACCGAGACCGGTACCAGGGAGTTGTACATCGATGGTGCCAGCCAGCTCGCATCGCTTTGGGAGGACCTGGCGCAGGTGCACACCATGCTCCAGCTCCTGGAAAAGGACAAATCGGTTCGCCAGTTGCTTGGTGACGAGGACGAAGGAACCTCCGTGCGGCTCGGTGCGGAGACGGATCTCATTGATGCTGACTTTGCTGTTGTCTCGACGGCTTTTAATGCCGGCATACGAGGCCGCGGTCGGGTGGGCGTTCTCGGGCCGATGCGGATGGACTACCGCCGCACCATCCGGATTGTCGAAGAAGTTGGCGACGGCCTCGAGGACAGCCTCGGCGTATGAAGGACTACTACGAGATCCTCGGCGTCGAGAGCGACGCAAGCCAGGACGAGATCAAGAAAGCCTTTCGCAAACTTGCCCGCGACACCCATCCGGACGCCAACCCAGACGACCCGGCTGCCGAGGCCAGGTTCCGCGATATTGCAGAGGCATATGAGGTGCTTTCCGACCCACAACGTCGTGCTTCGTTCGACCGTGGAGAGCAATTCGGCGCGGGCGATCTTTTCAGCAACTTCGGTGGGCTCGACGACATCTTGCAACAGTTCTTCGGTGGTGGCTTCGGAGGCTTCGCCGGGGGAGGGCGGAGACGTGGCCCACAACGGGGCACCGATGTTGCTGTAACTCTCGACATGACTCTGGCTGAGGCGGCCACTGGCGTAAGTCGCACCATCGAGATGTCAGCACCCGAGCGATGCCCGGCATGTGGCGGCAGTGGCGCCGAGCCGGGACACGATCCTCGCACTTGCCCGACCTGTAACGGTGCCGGACAGGTACAGGTCGCACGGCAGACGATGCTCGGCTCGATGATGACCGTCACCGACTGCACAACCTGTCGAGGGCGCGGCCAGATCATCGACAACCCCTGCAACGTGTGTACGGGCCACGGTCGAATCGACGCAGAGCGAAGCCTCTCGGTGGAGATCCCCGCCGGGGTCGACGACGGAACCCGGCTGCGTCTCTCGGGCCGTGGCGGGGTGGGTGACCGTGGGGCACCGCCGGGCGATGTCTATGTCCAGGTGCGTATTGCACCAAACGCTGATTTCACGAGAATCGGCAACGATCTCCACCACCAGGCGCAGATCGGGATCGCGGAAGCAACTCTCGGCAAGACGATCGTTGTACCGTTGGTCGACGGTTCGTTCACCGACATTGACGTCCCGGCCGGCACTCAATCGGCGACGGTGTTTCGGCTCAGCCGGCAAGGTATGCCCCGGCTGCAGCGACGTGGCCGCGGCGACCTATTGATTGAGATTGAGGTTGTCGTCCCCACCGATCTTTCGCCAGAGGCCGAGGCTGCGCTGCGGGAGTTTGCCACGTTGCGTGGCGAGGAGCCCGCAGAGGGGAAGCGTCGGAAGCGCAAGCGGCGGGCTCGCTGAGACCGTGGGCCGGCACATCCCTCACGTGTACTTGCCGGAAGCGTGGGATCGGGAACGACTCCACCTTGACGACAAAACCAGAGATCATCTGGAGAAGGTCCTTCGTCTTGGTGGCGCTACGCCGGTGACCTACACCGATGGGGTCGGCGCGATTGGCGAGGGCAAATACGAGGCAGGATTTGTCGAGCGAGGTGACGAAGAGGCCGCGGTCGGCCGTTCCCACGAGGTGGCGATTGCGGTCGCTCCACCTAAGAATCTGAATCGGATCAGGTTCATCGTGGAGAAGCTCGCCGAATTGGGTGTGGCCCGGCTGCTCTGGCTGCAGACCGAGTACACCGAAGGCCGACCGCCCCGTGCCGACAAGGTGCGGGCGTGGGCCCGGGCATCACTTGAACAGTCTCGAGGGACCTGGCTGATGGAGGTTGGACCGTCGGTAACCATGGCTGATGTTGCTGAGTACGGCAGGGTTCTTGTCGCAGATCGCAGTGGATCTGACATTGAGGCTGCCGGTCACTTTCGGGGAGCGGTGCTTTGCGTCGGGCCGGAGGGAGGGTT
>JAYEIP010000406.1:0-4365 GCA_034660155.1 Actinomycetota bacterium
GCGAGGCGGTCGATGTCGTTTTCGAACACTGATCCGTTGTCGTCGGTGAAGACGTTTGTTTCGCCGGTGGGGAGGTTGAGTGCTCTGCCGAGGAAGGCGGCCATTTGGCCGCGGGTGACGGGGTCGTCGGGGCAGAAGCGGTCGTTGGTTGGTGGGTTGCAGCCCTGGGTGATGCCTGCTGTGGCGAGGCGGTCGATGTCGTTTTCGAACACTGATCCGTTGTCGTCGGTGAAGACGTTTGTTTCGCCGGTGGGGAGGTTGAGTGCTCTGCCGAGGAAGGCGGCCATTTGGCCGCGGGTGACGGGGTCGTTGGGGCAGAAGCGGTCGTTGGTTGGTGGGTTGCAGCCCCGGGTGATGCCACTATCGGCCAACCACTGGATGTCGCCGGCAAACACATTGTCGGAAAGCACGTCCACGAAGGAAACGGCCGCACCTGCTGCTGGAGCAAGGAGAGCCCCTAGAAGGAGGCCCCACAAGATGAGAATCCCCAGGCTCGCGTGCCCTGGCCTCCTGCGGTTCCGTATCCAAGTTTCAGGCGGATTTGTTAGATCTGTGCGAGTCGTTTTCATGCTGATCGCAGCCTATAGATGCTGCGGATCTAACCGGGGCCGGGCAAAGTGGGGCCAACGCTGGTGATCCAGTCGAGAGCCAGATCGAGAAACGCCCTGGCCGGAGGTGAGACTGAGAGGTCGGTGCGCCAGGTGAGTGCCACCGTTCGCTCCGGAGGTTGTGGTGCGATGGTGAGCGTGGCGATCGCTGGTCCCGGTGCAACTGCCAGTGACTTTGGCATTAAGGCAACGCCCAGCCCTCAACTAGAGGGCTGATCGCACAGAACTGACCATGATCGCCGCGTGCGCCCCGGGGTCACGCGGCGATCGATAGAGTGCGAGCGGGGGTTTGGTCGCCCTGGCTCCCGATCAGGTGATTGTCAGCTGGTAGAGCACATCAATGACGGTCTCCGGTTCGTTGGCCAGCTTCCTTCCGGGAACGAGCTTCCACCCGCGGCGTTCGTACATGGCCCGGGCACGGCTGTTGTCCTCGAGAACCCACAGATTGATCGCGGTGGCCACCTGTTCGGTGGCGACGTCGACGATGGCGTCGTGGAGCGCGATCCCGATACCGGCGCCCCAGTTCCGCGGGTGGACGTACAGGCCGTCCAGGAGCGTGCCGGACGGCACCGCGGATTCGGGCCTCAAGGCCACGCAACCATCAACGCCATTGGTTTCCGCAACGAGCACGGTGGCGGCGGGGTCGTCAATAAGTCGTTGCCAGCGAGGTCGCAATGACGTCGGTGTCGGCTTGGGTGCAGTTGGCGGGAAGATGTTGGCGAACGCGGTCAAGGCTGCCGCACAGTGAATCCCAGCGATCTCATCCAGGTCGAACTCGGTTGCCGGGCGGATTGTCAGCAGCGGATTCTTATCGGTCACGGGACTCAGTTTGGTCTGTATGAGCGTGAAGCAACGGACCCACGACGGTTGTCAGCTCTGGGCCGGGGGAATCGATGGCATCATGTGCGCATGGAAGAACCGCTCCCTGCCATGGCCTACCTGGGCATCAAGTTTCATCCCGACCAGCGGAACCGAGCCGTTATAGAACGGGTTTCCGCGGCGCTCAGCGAACAAGGTATGAGAACGGAATGTGTGGCGAGGGACCTGGAGCTGTGGGGGGAGCGATCATTCGCGCCGCCCGAACTCATGGACAGGACTTTCGCCGTCATCAGACAGAGCGCCGTTGCGGTAATCGAGCTGTCGGAGAAGGGAGTTGGCCTCGGAATTGAAGCTGGATATGCCTTCGGCCAGTCCATCCCCGTCGTAGTGCTTCATGCCATCGGGTCCGACGTCAGCGACACGCCACGCGGGATCGCAACCGCCGTGTTCGCCTATGAGGATGATCGGTCTCTACGAGAAGCAGCGCAAAGGATCCGCAAGATTGCCTCACCTGGAACGTGATGGCCGGGTCGACCGACAACAAACGCTGTTACAGATCGTTGCCGGATGATCGCCCCTCAGCAAATGCCGTGATGTTGGCAATCGTGTCGGCGGCGATGGCTTCCAATGCCTCGACCGTGAAGAACGCCTGATGTCCGGTGATCAGAACGTTGGGGAGCGTGAGCAACCGGGAGAACACGTCATCCTGGATGACCCTATCGGACAGGTCCTCGAAGAAGATATCGCCCTCCTCCTCGTAGACGTCCAGGCCGAGGTGGCCGACTTTCCCTGTCTTCAGGCCCTCAATGACTGCCGCGGTATCAATGAGGGCGCCGCGGCTGGTGTTGATGAGCATCACGCCGTCCTTCATCGTGGCGACGGCGAAGGCGTCGACCATGTGATGGGTCTCGGGAGTGAGCGGGGCGTGGAGCGTGATGATGTCGGCCTGCTCCCAGATGTCACGGAGCGAGACGTATTCGACCCCAAGGGCAACCGCGTCGGGGCTCTGGTGTAGGTCGTAGCCGAGAAGGCGACAGTCGAAACCCGTGAGGATGCGAGCCACTGTTGCTCCGATTTTGCCGGTGCCAACGATCCCTACGGTCCGGTTGCCGATGTCGAAACCGAGTAGTCCGTCAAGGGAGAGGTTCCCTTCGCGCACCCGGGCGTAGGCGCGGTGAATCTTGCGGTCCAGCGCCAGCATCAGTGCCACCGTGTGCTCCGCGATCGAGCGCGGCGAATACGCCGGCACCCGCACAACCGGTAGTCCGAGGCTGCGGGCGGCCTCGAGGTCGACATGATTGAACCCGGCGCTACGCAGCGCGAGCAGCTTCACTTGAGCGTCGGCCAAACGGAGCAACACCGCGGCCCCCAAGTCATCGTTGACAAAAGCACATACAACATCGAAGCCCTCTGCCAGAGCCGCGGTGGATCTGCTGAGACGGGCCTCGAAGAACTCGAGTTCGTGCCCGCTGTCTGCAGCAGCCTCGCTAAGGAACCGCTGGTCGTACGGCTTGGTGCTGAAAACGGCTACTCGCATGCTCGGAATTGTACGGGCCGGGCGATCCAGCCGCCGACGCCTTGCCGACATGAGCCGGTGCGGTCCTGTAGCGTCAAGGATATGGCCCGCGGAGATAGAAAGCGACAGATCGAGGAAGCCGCCGCGGATATGAAGCGCATCGTTGCCATCCGGCTGGCGGAGAAGTACTCGGAGGATCCCGAACGCTTCTCGAAACTCGTCGAGGCGGGTCTCGTGGATGAGGCCACACTCAAGAGCCTGCCCGATGATCTTGATTTCGCCTCCGCGGTGAAACAGTTCCGGGATCGCCTCGCCGCAATCGCGACGACTGAGCCTTCGGTACTCGCCCGTCTCGAAGTGCGACCACTCGAGGTGTTGTGCGTTACGGAGCCCCCACCGGATGACTCATCGGAAACCCCGCTTGCCGTTGTCTTCTCGGACCTCGAGGGGTTCACCTCCTACACCAGCACCAACGGCGATCTCGAAGCGAGCGCGATGCTCCGTGATCACTATGAGACAGTCGACTCGATCGTACGGGGTCGGGGAGGTGCGGTGGTCAAGAAGATCGGTGATGGCCACATGCTCAGTTTCGCCGAGCCGCGGGCTGCGGTGCTGGGAGGTGTTGAGCTTGCCGATGTGCTTGCGGGCCCTTTGCGAGTTCGCGTAGGCGGTCACAACGGCGAGGTGGTGAAGATCCCCGATGACCTGTTCGGGCATGTCGTCAACGTTGCCTCGCGGGTTACCGATATCGCCCGAGGTGGTGAGTCCTTGATCACGACCTCGCTTCGCGACGGCGCCGGCTCGGTTCCAGACATCGAATTTGACGAACCGGCCTCCACCGACCTACGCGGCATTGACCATCCAATCGACGTGTGCAGAGCCCACCATCGGTGACGGCTCAATCACAGTGTTCTCTCATCCCGTCGGGTGGACGGCCTCAGCGGGATCCATCCGAGCCGCCCGCACGGCCGGGTAGAGCCCGGCGACGGCGCCGACGGCGAGCGCTACGGCCACTCCCGCGGCGAGAGCTTCGACGGGGATGTCGACAACCCATCCCTGACGTCCGGCGTAGGCGTGGGTTACGGCTGCGCCGAGGGCTACCCCGGTGACGCCTCCCAGCAGTGAGAGCAGGATGCTTTCGGTCACGAATTGGCCGGAGATGTGGCTGCGTTTGGCGCCCAGAGCCCGGCGGAGCCCGATCTCGGAGCGGCGTTCGAGGACGGAAATCACCATGACAATGGCGATCCCGACGCCTCCGACCACAAGGGCTACCGCTCCCAAACCCAGCAATAGACGGGTCAGGTTCTGATCGACAGTCGCTTTGGCTTCGAGCGCGTCCGACGGTCTCGAGACCTGTACCTCGTTGGGAGCTTCGGGATTGGCGGTACGGCTCAAGAGGCTGCGCACCCCTTCCACCTGGTC
>JAYEIP010000407.1:0-4337 GCA_034660155.1 Actinomycetota bacterium
CAACGACCTTGATCGCCGAGATCTCACGTCGCGCTGCCCGGTTACCGACTGTGTCCAGCAGCCATGCCGTACGCAACACAAGGAGTCGTGCTTGCTCGAGCCGCCACCGGGCTTCGGCGATCCAGTCCTGGATGACTCCCTTGTCGGCGATGGCCGAGCCGAACGCGGTTCGCTCCTTCGCTCGAACCACCATTAGATCAAATGCCCGTTCTGCCATCCCGAGGGCTCGCATGCAGTGATGGATTCGTCCTGGACCTAGCCGAGCCTGGGCGATCATGTAGCCGTCCCCCTCGTTGGCGATGACGTTGGTCGCCGGCACCCGGACGTTGGTGTACGAAACCTCGGCGTGGCCACCGCGTTCGTGAAACCCGAACACCGAGAGATCGCGCTCGATCTTGACGCCGGGGGTATCCATGGGGACAAGGATCATCGAGTATCGGCCCTTGGGGGGAGCGTCGGGGTTCGTGATGCCCATGAAGATCGAGATCTTGCAGTCGCTGCTGACCGCGCCGGTAGTCCACCACTTGGTGCCATTGATGATGTAGTCGTCCCCGTCCCGAACGGCGGCTGCGGCGAGGTTACGAGGATCGGACGAAGCCACCGCCGGTTCTGTCATGGCAAACGCGGACCGAATCTCACCGTTCAGCAATGGGACGAGCCACTCTTGCTGCTGGTCCGGGGTCCCGAAGTCGGCAATGACCTCCATGTTCCCCGTGTCGGGTGCTGAGCAGTTGGTTGCTTCCGGGGCCAACTCGAATGAGCGGCCCATGATCTCGGCCAGGGGTGCATATTCGACATTGGCGAGCCCCGCTCCCCACTCTTCGCCGGGTAGGAACAGATTCCAGAGACCCTGCAATCTGGCCTGTGCCTTGAGTGCGCCCAGAACCGGGGTCGCTTCGGCTGAGGGCTGTAGGCCGCGCTGCTCTTCATGAACCGACTCTGCGGGGTAGACATGCTCATCCATGAAGGCAGTCAGCCGCTCCTGATAGGCCAAACTGCGATCGCTATGCGAAAAGTCCATGAACGTTCCCCATTCTGTACCTGTACTTAGTACCTATTCGATGCTGGCCTCAAATCTTTGCCAGCGCCTCAACATAAGAATCGAACTCCCGAATCACTTTGAGCGAATCGGTGTTGATAATCTCGCGAACGATGCCATCGGCGTCCAGGACGTAGGTATACCGATTGGCGCCGCCTGTCATCTCGTTGAATGCTCCATATGCCTGGGCAGTAGCACCATGCGGCCAATAGTCGGCGAGCACCGGGAAGCTGAAGCCATTGTCGTCAGACCATTTCTTGTTGTTCGGCACCGCATGAACGGTGATGACAACAACCTTGGCGTCCATGTCGTTTAGGGAAGACAGATGATCGCGGATGGTGCACGACTCGTTATCGCAATTGCCTGTATACGGGAAGGGGATGAAGACGATGAGTGCCTTCGATCCTTTGAGGGATTCGGAGGAAACCAGATTCCTGTCCTGATCGTAGAGCTCAAATGATGGGGCGGGGTTTCCGACTACGGCGGTCATTAGGGTCCTTTCGGATTTGCTGTCGCGGCAAACATAGCTCACGCTTGACGGATAGGTACGGACGGTTGCATTGTTCGGGCCGTTCCGCCGTACTACGTATCACGTACTACGTATCCCGAGCCGTGATTTCAGGGGCCTTCTGAGTCGTAGTACGAACCAGCGGCAGGAGGTCATCTCTCCCATCCGCTGATCTTCTTAGGACTTAGTACGAACGGACGCGCGAAAGGGCTGCATCCCCCTGTCGCTGATAACCCAAGCCCTTCCTAATCCAGCAAAACTCGGGCTGCCCATCCGACGGCGTCGGTCAACTCGTTGAGTTGGGGGAGTTTTTCTGGCTCTTCCCAGAGACGGTGCAAAGTGTCTGTGCCCCAGCGCCGTTCGACTTCCATGCAGAATTCGGCGGCATCCTCGGCGAGGTGACGATTTATGCGGAGACCGAGCAACTGTTGGAGGAACTGTTCCGCTTCGTTCGGTTCGCTTCTGCGGAGAGATACCGCAGCTTCGATACTGTCCAGTTGCGGGATCAGGTCGCCGGCTGCGGTCCGTACGGCATAGTCACCGAAACCTTCGGTGAAGGCGAGGAAAGCCTGGATCGGCGCCAGTGCCGCCGCGTCATGGGTGCTGCCGAGCAAGCGGGCCAACCCGCCTGGCTCATCGACCAAACCTTCGAGGGCGCTCGGATCTTGCAAGCTGGTCGGATCCTGAAGCCCAGCGAGCATGTCGGTGAGACCGGATGGATCGAACTCGACGGTCTTGTAGAACTCGGTGATTGCTTTGATGAAGAATCCCCGTACCCACTCGACGTTGAGGATGGCATGGTTGGTCACTTCGTGTAATACGGCCCACATTCTGATCTGGTGGGCCTCGATGTTGTTGTCGCGGGCAAACGCCTCGACGTTCGGCACGACCAGGTAGAGGCTGTCATGGTCAAGCGCCGGGATACCGGTGTCGAACTGTCCGAGGACCCGGTGGCTCATGAACCCGATCATCGTTCCAGCCTGGACTCCAAGAATCACCGGTGTCATTGGGGCCAGCAGCGGATTCGCCATGCCCGCCCCGCCCTGCAGCCCGGAAAACTTGTCCGCCAGCGGTTCGATTAGGTAGCGGAAGCTTTGTTCGTTCTGCTCGGCCCACGTTCGGCGATCGACGGGATTGATCGGGTGTGTCGTCGAGACGTCGAGGCTGAGGCGATCGGTCAGACGCAGTTGTGCTGCCAGTGTCAACTCTTGGTACTCAGCCGCGACCCGGGGCTCGATCGGTTCGGCGGTGCCTGCGAGCGATTGAGTGATCTCGCGGCCCAACTTCCAGTTGACCGATCCGGGTGTGTTGAGAAGTTCGAATAGCCTGTCGAACAGGTTGTCACTCACAATATTCCTTAGATCAGATGTCTTCTGGGCGGACGCCGAGGACCACAGCAATCTCTAATTGATCCGTCTCGCGGATGACCTCCAGGATAACGGTGTCTCCAACGCGTAACCTGCGTAGACCGCTGATCAGATCGTCGCGAACCGCCACCGGGTTGCCATCGTATCCCACGATTAGATCGCCCACTTGAACACCGGCCAGTTGAGCAGCCGAAGGATCCACTGGGAAGTTGTCGACAAGTACTCCGGCCGGCACTTGAGCACCGTCGGGTGCTTCCTCAAAAACGACACCCAGGCCAATCCCCAAGAATGCATGTTCAACGGAGCCGGTCTCGATGATCTCGTCGGTGATCCGCGTGACCAGTTCGATGGGGATGGCGAATCCGATGCCTTCTGCCCCAGCGCTGCTGACCCCGATTGCCGATGTGATCCCGAGCAATCTGCCCTGACCGTCGACCAATGCGCCGCCACTGGAACCCTGCGTGATCGGGGCGTCTGTTTGGAGCATGTCGAAGAGGACGTCGCCGTCAGCTGGACCTGTGCGAACCTGACGTCCAAATGCGGAGACGACACCCACGGTGAGCGACGGCCCGCCATCGAGGCCCAGCGGACTACCGACGGCGATGGCGGTTTCTCCAATCTGGGCGGCTTCGCTGGAGCCGATCTCTATCGGTACGAGGCCGGTCGTGGCAATCTGCAGAACTGCAAGATCCGTCCTGACATCCGAGCCGACTACCTCCGCCTCGTAGAGCCGTCCGTCCTCAAAGATGACCTGGACCCGCTCGGCGTCCGCGATGACATGTTGGTTGGTGACAATCAACCCGTCGCTGGTGAGGACCACACCGGAGCCCGAGGCGAATCTGTCGAACGTTCCGCCGACATCAGCCCCGACGTCGACGGTAACGATGGAGGGAACAACTTTGCGAGCCACTACCGCGGCGCTGGTTCCGCCGTCACCAGGGGTGACCACCTCACGAATCTCGACGATATTCGGCACCGCGCTTGTGGCGGCCACGATCTCTGGCGATTCGTCGAAGATTCCGGTCGCCCAGAAAACTCCAGCGAGAATGGCGGCGCCGGCAAGTCCGCCAAGCAGTGGCTGCAGCCATCGACGACCGGGACGCCGTTGCGGCCGTTCTTCCGCTTCGGGCGGTGTCTGAGGTTTCACGTACGGAAACAGTGGAGGAGTGATCGGGCCCGCGCTTTGCTCCATGACCGGGGGAGGGGAGAAGACGGCGGGGGCCATAATTGCACTCGCCGTCTCGACCGGTTCGACGTCTTCTGGCTCGATCGGGCTCGGTTCGGCGTCGGCGTTAGCCGGCGGGCGAAAGATCTCCCAGGGGTCAGCGTTATTGTTGTCCACGGAGATGATTGTATGACCTCGAACAAACAACGTGGACGCGGCACCGATTCGATCGTTGTGAGCCCCGATGTGATAGACCCT
>JAYEIP010000408.1:0-4315 GCA_034660155.1 Actinomycetota bacterium
GTCGCGGCCGCCCGAGCGTCATCTAACGAGCTAGTAACCAGCTAGTGGTACGTCCACTAGTACCGGTACCCGTCGCTCACGGAAGTTCGGGAACCGTCTCTCCGAAAAGCCACGTGTCGAAGAGATTCTCGAGATCTGTTCCCGATACCGATTCGGCGACATTGATGAAATCGGCCGTAGAAGCGTTGGAGTGGCGATACGTTTCGACGTATCTCGTCAGAGTTTGGAAGAAGGCCTCGTCTCCGATCTCGGCACGAAGGGCGTGAAGAACTAGGGCGCCTCTCACATAGACGCTGGCGTTGAATAGATCATCAGCCGGTGGGTTGCCGGGGGGCGCGAGTTGTGAAGACAACGACATCTGGTTGCGCGAACCTCGAACTGTTGCGGCGAGCGCAGCATCGCCTCGTTTGTGCTCAACCCAAAGCCATTCGGCGTATGTGGCGAAACCCTCGTTGAGCCAGACATCTCCCCAGTCGACCGGGGTGACGCTGTTGCCAAACCACTGGTGCGCGAGTTCGTGGACGAGGACCGTCTCAAAGAACTGTGGGAATTCCGTCATCTCACGTCCGAAGATTGACAGTGTCTGGTTCTCGAGGGCCGCCTCGAAGCCATCGACAACTGCGATGCCGTACGCCTCGAAGGGGTATGGGCCAAACAAATCGGACAAGAATACGATCATCTCCCCTTGTGTCTCCAGTACGGCCGATGGTGTGGCAACGAGATCGGAAGGGAGCACGTTGCGGACGGGGACAGCCGATTCCGCTGTCGACACGGTGTCTTCGACTATTTCGAGTGCGCCGATGACTACGGTCGCGAGGTACGAAGCCATGGGGTGCTCCGACTCCCACACCCATGTGGACCAGCCCAGGTCGGTGATCCTTTCCACCAGAGTTCCGTTGGCAGCCGCGATCAGGGGTTCAGGCACTGTGACCCGGAAGGTGTATGTGGCCTTATCGCTGGGATGATCGTTGAGGGGCAGCCAACTCCGCCCACCGTCGGGTTCGGCGACAACGTAGGCGACACCGTTGGGTGCGGTTCGCCAACCGAGCTGGAATGGCAACGCCTCCGACACGATCGGTCCCGGCGTGCCGTTGTAGCTCACAGTGGTTGTGAAGGTTTCGCCCTGAGGAATTGTCGTTGTCGTATGGATGATCAGTTCGTCGTCCATCCGTTCAAAGGGAGAGGGAGTTCCCTCAACAGTGACGTCTGTCACTTCGAAGCCCACAAAATCGAGGCTGAAGGCATCCAACGGCTCGGTGGCGGTGGCGGTAATCGCAACCAGGGCGTTGATGGTGTTGGGAGTGGGATCGAAAGTGAGGTCGATGGCGTAGTGATCAACGTCGTAGCCACCATTGCCGAGACCGGGGTAGCGGCTATCACCCAGACCGAGTCGGTCGGCGACGTCACTCGGTGGACGTGTCGTCGTCGGCGGCGCCGTGGTCGGGGGGGCTGTAGCGGTGGTGGTGGTTGCGGCGGCGGTTGTCGTGGTTGCGGGCGCGCTTGACGTCGTAGTTCCGTCGTCGGAGCTGCAGGCAGCCAATAGCAATGTGAGTACGGGAAGCAGACGGAGGAGGCGACTCATCCCGGCAGCATAAAGCGGTCAGTTGTATAGATGATGTCTCACATCGCCGCGACAACCGCGTTTCCCATTGCGGTGGTCCCGACGAAGTCGCTTCCGGCGGCGATGTCCTTGGTTCGCAGTCCGTCGTCGAGTACCGATTCCACTGCACGCTCGATGGTGCGTGCCTCTTCTTCGAGGTGGAGAGAATGACGCAGCGCCATAGCCGCGGCCAGGATCGTGGCTAGAGGGTTGGCGAGATCACGGCCGGCAATATCCGGGGCGGAACCGTGGATTGGCTCATAGAGGCCGGGCTGGCCTTCCCCGAGCGAGGCCGACGGCAACATCCCGAGAGACCCGGGGAGCATCGATCCTTCGTCGGTCAAGATGTCGCCGAAGAGGTTGCCGGTGACGACAACGTCGAAATCTCGTGGTCTCGAAATCAAGTGCATCGCCATCGCGTCGACCAGGACGACCTCGTAGATGACCTCGGGGAATTCTTCGCCCATCACCCGCGCTGCGACCCGTCGCCAGAGCCGGGAGACTTCGAGAACGTTCGCCTTGTCGACCGAGGTGAGCTTGCCCCGACGGTTGCGAGCTGCTGCGGCCGCCAGGCGGACGATCCTCTCGATCTCGCCGACCGAGTATTCCATGACGCTGGCGGCGTGTTGTCCATCGTCGGTGAGCGATGATCGCCCAAAGTAGATGCCACCGGTTAGCTCGCGGAAGAACAGGATATCGACGCCTTCGATGAGGTCTCGCCGCAAGGGTGAAGCATCAATTAGCTGGCGGTGGGCGGTGATGGGACGGAGATTGGCGTATAGGCCGAGCTCCCTGCGGAGGCTCAACAGTCCAGCCTCCGGGCGGGTCTTGGCATCAGGGTCATCCCACTTGGGCCCCCCAACCGCACCCAGGATGACGGCGTCGGCACCACGACAAGCCTCTAGCGTCGCCTGAGGGAGCGGGTCGCCGTAATCGTCGATAGCGTTGCCACCCATCGGGCGGGTATCGAACTGGAAACGATGCTCGAAGCGGCGGGCAATTCCTTCGAGCACCTTGTGAGCGATCGTGGTGACCTCGGGTCCGATCCCGTCGCCGGGGAGAAGGACGATGGTTGCATCCACTCAGGTGCTCTCTTGCTGCAGAGACGCGTGCCTTGGAGAGACTGCTTGCCCGTCCACCAGGGCCTTGTTGAGAGCAGCGGTGAATGCACGAGCAGAACCTTCGACAACATCGGTGGAGACCCCTCGCCCGGAGAAGGTCTCCGGACCTACCTGGATGATGACGTTCACCTCGGCCATTGCGTCCGCCCCCGACGTCAACGGACTGACGCGATAGTCGAGCAGAATCGCCGGGATCGCAAAAACTTGCCGGAGCGCGGCAAAAGCGGCGTTGACCATCCCGTCTCCACCCGAAGTGACCTCGATCAGCTCACCTCTCTGTTTGACGGTCACGACGGCGGCGGGTACCTCACGATTGCCACCCGAAAAGTGAACACCGATTAGCTCAATCGGGTTGGTGATCACACCGGTCTTTTCGGTGACGATGGCTCGGATGCCCTCCTCAGAGATCTCACCCTTGCGGTCGGCGAGCTCCTTGAACCGTTCAAATGCCTGTTTGAAGTCATCGTCCTCCAGGCTGATATCCAGCTTGGTCAGCGCATCAGCGAATGCTGCTCGGCCCGAGTGCTTGCCCAGCACCAGGCTCGAAGCATGGCCGATGGACGCCGGGTCCATAATTTCATAGGTTTCCGGGTTCCGAAGGACGCCGTGTTGATGTATGCCGGATTCATGGGCGAACGCATTGCGGCCGACGATGGCCTTGTTGTACTGGATGGGATATCCGGTGAGACGGGCCACCAGCCGCGAGGTTTCGAAGATCTCGGTGGTGTCCGCTCCGACCTCCACCCCGAAGTAGTCCTCACGGGTCTTGACGGCCATGATGATTTCTTCTGTCGAGGTGTTACCCGCCCGTTCCCCGAGCCCGTTGATGGCACCCTCGATTTGTCGAGCACCAGCCTGAATCGCCGACAGCGAATTGGCCACCGCCAGACCGAGGTCATTGTGGCAGTGTGTCGAGATAATCACGTCATCGTTGCCGCCACGCACTTCGTCGTAAACCCTCGTCATCAGTGCAACAAAGTCGGACGGGACCGCATAACCGACGGTATCGGGGATGTTGATTGTCGTGGCGCCGGCTGCGACCGCACGACGACAGGTCTCGACTACGAAGTCGGGGTGAGTTCGCGTCGCATCCTGTGGCGAGAACTCAACGTCGTCACAGTATCGTTTTGCTCTGGTTACGGACTCAGTGATGATGTCCAATACCTCGGCCTCCGACATCCGCAGCATCTGCTCCCGGTGGATCTGTGATGTCGAGATGAACACGTGAATACGTCTGCGGTCGGCTTCCTTGAGGGCATCGGCCGCTTGATCAATATCGTTGGGGTGGGTGCGTGCCAGGCTGGCAATGACCGAACCCTTCACCTCGGAGGCGATGCGGGACACTGCTTCGAAATCCCCGGGGGATGACGCGGCGAACCCGGCCTCTATGACATCTACCTTGAGTCGGGCGAGCTGTTGCGCGATCGCCACCTTGTCGTCAGGAGACAGTGCGATACCGGGCGCCTGCTCTCCATCCCGGAGGGTGGTGTCGAAGATGATCAGTTTGTCGGACAGGGTTGTTGCCATGTTGTCGGGCTCCTTGATGCGATTGGTGTCGGCTTCCTGAGTGCCGGGTCAACCGCGTAGCGGTTGC
>JAYEIP010000409.1:0-4292 GCA_034660155.1 Actinomycetota bacterium
CAAACGGGGGATCGACTGCGTACCCGTACATCTTCGTCGGGCTTACCGGACCTTTGATAAACGTTCCGTTCTCCGGGTCCTCAAAATATCCGATTCCCTCTTCGATACCCTGCGCCTGCGACCACCGATCGAATATGTCACGCACCTCGGGCTTCTGGTCAAGCGGAAGAGCGAACTCGGTGTCGTTGAGCTTCAGTTCGCTGTTCACCACCGAGAGATAGCCGCTGTCGCCAAATAGGACACCCATCTTCTCGCACAGGTCCATGTAGATGTCGATCTCTCCCTTCGACTCAAACAACGGCTCCATTGGAGGGATGCGAAGCGTCACGGCGTCGATGTATGCATCCGTCGCAGAGATGGGGCCCTCGTACTTCTCGATCGTCGCCGCGGGTAGCACGACATCCGCAAAGTAGTCAGCCGTCTCGGAGAGCCAGGGTGTCACCACCGCAACGAACTTGAACTTGCCGTATGACTCCAGGTACTCCTTTTGTGAGGGGAATGCGTTCAAGGGATTCACGTAGTGAAGGATCGCCACCTCGGGCAAATTCTCGACCCCGTAGCGCTCCGGATCGAGCATGACCTTGGCAACCATGCCGGGAAAGCCGGTGTTGATCGGGAAGTACTTGCTGTTGTTGAGAATGAAGTCGTAGGGAGGATCTTCAACCGTGAACTTCTCGTACTTGGCGTAGTTCTTGTAGATCTTCCAGGTGAAGTCCGAAAGCTGCCCACCGGCGGCTCCTACCGCACCGACCAGCATGGGCACCATGGTCATTGCACGAGCCGTTTGGAACCCAAGCTCCTGCTGCGCCATGTGGTAGGCCATGATTCCGACCGGACGGTAGGGAACCTCGACACCATCGACCACGATGGTCGAACCGATCTGAGCGTTCTCACCGAAGTCCTTGGCAACCTGGCGTATCTGAGCTGCCGTCAGCCCCGTGACGTCAGCCGCCCATTCGGGTGTGTATTGCTCGACGTGCTCCTTGAACACCTGGAACCCTGGCTTCACAGTCTCGCCATCGAGATCGAACTCGCCTTCCAGAGCAGGATTCTCTACGTCTCCGAAGGGGACGGCAGTGCCGGTCGCCGGATCCCAGACCAAGCCTACGTCTGTGGCTTCCTCGCCTTCGCCGATCGTGACCTTCGCAATCATGCCATCGGGCTTCACCAACATCGGAGCGTTGGTGTAGGTCGACAGGTACGGTCGATCGAGATGGCCCAGATGGATCAGCTCACGGCACAACGCAAGTGCCATCGCCAGGTCGGTGGCAGGGCGGATCGGCAGCCAGGTATCGGCGAACGGGCCAGCACTGCGCAACCTCGGGTCGAGGTGGGTGATCTTCATGCCCCGCTCGCGGGCCTTGACCATGTGACGAGGCCAGGTCAGCCAGCAGAACTTGTTGCCGCCGGCATTGGTGATGTTCCAACCCCACGACAGCAGGTAGTTGCAATGGCGGAAGTCCGGATGAAGCACCGCATGAGTTCCAATGGTGTACTCAAGCGCCCGATATCCAGCATCGGAGCAGAACGCCCCGTGACCGAGCTTTGAAGAACCGATAGCCTTGACGAACGCATCGTCGTAGAAGTCCTTGGCCTTGCTCCTGCCCTTTTGCCAGAGCACCATCTTGGGATCGCGCGCTCGCACTTCGTTCACCGTCTCTGCAACCAGGTCTAGGGCCTCGTCCCATGTTGCACGGCGCCATTCGCCCGTCTTGCCTTTCTCGTTGGTTCTGATGAGAGGCCACTTGACCCGATTGGGGTCGTAGACGGCCTGAATCTGGGCTTGGCCCTTGGGACATAAAGTTCCAACGTTGCGCGGGTTGGTGGGATTGCCTTCGAATTTCACGACCCGGCCATCGATTCTTCTTGCGATCATGCCGCAGTCCTGTTTACCGATCCAGCAAGCAGTGGCGACGAAGTCCTCTACCGGAGCGGTCACCTCGGGCCCTTGGGCCGCAGCGACACTGTTGAATGACCCAAATAGGAACTTGTCGGCAACTACTGCCGTACCGGCCACTGCCGCTGAGCCCTTCACAAAGGTCCGGCGATTGAGATCAGCCATAACTACTCTTCCTCCATCGACGGGAGCGTGTTTGCCAGGTGCATCGGTCTCATCCAGTTGACCTCCACTCCGATTGCGTTTCCCGGGCTGAAGGGCGCGCGGCGCGCTCCAGCCGTCTCGTCGCCATTGGATCAGAGCGGAGCAAGCGCCGGTAGCGGGACAATCCCGGAGTCGAGTAGGCGGCATCCCTCTGTTTTTCATAGAGCCCGTGGGGGAATCCACTGACAAGCAGGTACAGACGCAACTGCTAGTTGAGCATCCCTACCTCGAGGGCATACCGCACCAATTCGGCACGCGTACCGAGGCCGAGCTTCTTCATCAGGCGTGCCTTGTAGGTCTCGATCGTCTTCACGCTGAGGAACATGAGTTCAGCAATCTCACCGTTGCTGTGACCAAGTGCCACTAGCCGGAAGACTTCCGTCTCACGCTCACTCAGCGACTGCAGTCGGATCTGCTTCTCGTCCTGCGGCACGGAATCCGCAGTGTCTGAGTCCGGCTTTTCGCTCGCCAGCGCCAACGCGTGATGCGGATGGAGGAAAACACCGCCATCTTGCACTGTGCGGATAGCTGAGAGAAGCTCGTCACCTGCGGCTTGCTTGAGCACGTACCCGGCCCCGCCGGAAGCAAGCACCTGTCTGAGATACACAACATCATCCAACATGGTGAGGACAAGCACTTTGGTGCTGGGACAGAGGTCGTGAATCTGTGCAAGCGCCTCCAGCCCGTTGCAGTGCGGCATGTTGATGTCCAACAGAATGACATCGGGTTCAAGTTCTACAGCACGCCCGATGCAATCGACACCGTCCTCCGCCTCGCCGACTACTTCGATGTCGGGCTCCGCCTCGAGTAAAGCTCTCAGCCCGGCGCGCAGGACCGAGTGGTCGTCGGCGATCACGATCCGGATCGGTGTCATACCGGTACCTCGACAAACACAGTCGTACCGTCACGACTGCTCTCGATGGTCATCTTGCCACCGATGAGCTCGGCACGCTCCTGCATTCCGTGGATCCCCACGCTCTGGCCCTTCTTACGGGTTGCAACAGCGTCGAATCCATGACCATCGTCTTCGATGATCGCTTTGACCAGCCCGTTTCGCCTCGTCACCACCACACTCAGCTTCCCGGCAGAGCTATGGCGTGCTGCATTCGTCATGCCTTCTTGCACAATGCGATACAGATTAGTTTCGGTCGAGGGCGGGAGCCGGCGCAGCAAGTCAACATGGAGGTCAACCGACACCTGCGGATGAAGGATCCCAAAGTCCTGCGAGTAGCGATCGAGGGCTGCGGCCAGACCCAGATCGTCGAGAGCGCTGGGTCGGAGTTCGCGACCCATCTGCCGCACCTGATCCAACGTCTCCTCCGCCAACAGTTGCAACTCCTCCCGCTTCGCCATGACGGTCTCGTCCGTACTTGACTTGGTGAGCACAGCCATGCCCACCATCAGCGAGCTGAGTGCCTGGCCAACCGAGTCGTGGAGCTCGCGTGCGATCCGTTTCCGTTCTTCCTCCTGGGCATCGATCAGTTGCTCGAGCAATCGCGTACGGGCGGCTTCGTTGTCTGCGATCGTCTCCCTATTGGCCTCCAGGTCATTCACCATCTCGTTGAACGCAATACCAAGTGAGCCAATCTCGTCTTCAGCCCAATTGCTGGCGCGGGCAGAAAGGTCGCCCGCCCGGACCTTGCGGGTCGTCTTGACTAGATCAAGGATCGGGCGTGTTAACACCCACGTCAGCAGACTTGCAGCTGCGGCGCCTGCTAATCCGATGAAGACTGTGGTTATCAGCATCTGAGTCGTGATCCCATCGATAACACCGGCAAGCCGGCTCTCGCTGAGGCCGATACGGACTGTGCCGACCTGGCCATCAAGAATTCCTGCCTGAAATTCGTGTATCCGACCCTCGCCGCTGTCGTAGTGCACGTGATCGGCGACTGCTGAAGAATCCTGCGGATAGATCGAAAGCAGCGCTATCGGGAAACCTCTATCTCCGAAGGTATGGGCAATCACCGACCCGCCTGCATCGAGCACAAATGCATACACAGCGTCGGGATGATGGGCGACCGTGTCGTCAAGGATCTCGAAAACCGCGTATGTGTCGTTTAGCAGAATTGGATTGCCGCTTCTTGCAGCTAGATCGCTGGCGACCGATCCGCCGCGGTTGTCCAGCTCGTCGACCAGAACGCCCGTCATCACCGACCGAACCTGCCATGTGACTGCCAAACCGAGAACGGTC
>JAYEIP010000410.1:0-4280 GCA_034660155.1 Actinomycetota bacterium
CTGCGTTCCTTGATAGACACGACATCGCCGGCCCGCACCTGGTACGAGGGGATGTCGACCTTCTTGCCATTCACACGGAAGTGGCCGTGGTTGACAAGTTGCCTGGCCTGCGGACGGGTCCGCGCAAAGCCGGCTCGGTAAACCACGTTATCGAGACGTGACTCGAGAATCTGCAGGAGGTTGGTGCCGGTGATCCCGGACTGGCGGTTCGCCTCTTTGTAGTAGCGGCGGAACTGCTTTTCGAGCACGCCGTACATGTGACGAAGCTTCTGCTTCTCACGCAACTGAACGAGGTACTGCGACTCACGGATGCGGCCTCTGCCGTGCTCACCCGGTGGGTAAGGACGACGGTCAAAATACTTTGCCTTGTTCTCATCGAGCAACTGGCGAGCGCGCCTGCTGCGCTTGGTGCGTGGCCCTGTGTAACGCGCCATGGTTAACGCCCCTTCCGCTTCTTGGGACGACAGCCGTTATGAGGAATAGGTGTCACGTCCTTGATACCAGTGACCTCGATGCCCATGTTCTGCAGGGTGCGGATGGCGGTCTCACGACCGGAGCCGGAACCGGCCACGATCACATCGAGTTTCCGCATTCCCATCTCGCCGGCCTTGCGGGCAGCCTGCTCCGCAGCGACCTGAGCCGCATACGGCGTGGACTTGCGTGAGCCCTTGAACCCAACCGAACCGCCGGAGGTCCAGGCCTGGACCCGACCTTCCTGATCGGTGATTGTGATGATTGTGTTGTTGAAGCTCGCCTTGATATGCGCTTGGCCATGCGAGATATTTCGCTTGACCTTGCGCCGGCTGCGCTGCTGGGGCTTCGCCACTTGCTACCTCTCCACGACCGCTACTTGGTGACCTTTTTCTTACCCGCAATGGCAACTGCTTTGCCCTTGCGAGTGCGCGCATTTGTATGGGTGCGCTGCCCACGAACCGGGAGACCGCGACGGTGGCGGAAGCCCTGGTACGAGCCGATCTCAATCTTGCGTTTGATGTTCTGCGCCACTTCGCGTCGCAGATCACCTTCCACAGTCAGGTTCGCATCGATGTACTGGCGAATCTGCACGACTTCACTGTCGGTGAGGTCGCGCACCTGGGTGCCCCGATCGATATCGAGATCGTCGACAATCTGATGCGAAGTTGTGAGACCCACCCCAAAAATGTAGGTGAGCCCAATCTCGACACGCTTGTCTCTGGGAAGATCGGTTCCGGCAATACGAGCCATCTGGAATTACCCCTGTCGCTGCTTATGTCGCGGGTTTGGGCAAACCACCCACACGCGCCCGTGCCGCCGGATTACCCGGCACTTTTCACACATCTTTTTTACGGAGGCTGAGACTTTCATCGGTACCTGTAAATAATTCTGCCGCGCTCGAGATCGTACGGTGACATTTCGATGCGAACCTTATCTCCGGGGAGGATCCGGATGTAGTGCATCCGCATCTTTCCCGAGATATGGCACAGCACCTCATGTCCGTTGTCGAGCTTCACCCTGAACATTGCGTTAGGAAGGGGCTCGACGACGGTGCCAATTACCTCAATTACGTCGTCTTTTTTTGCCACAAGAAATCACCAGCCCGGACATGGGCCGGACGGCAACTATAGAAACTCCCACAGGCGTGGGCAAATCGCACGCGCACATACGCATGCGACCCTTGCGGCGTTGCCGCAGACCCAATGTAAACGCTTAGTGCGATCTATTCAAGGGCTGTTCGGCAAGTGATCCTGTCCTCCCCCACATCAGGCCGTGGGCGTCCGCCATGAACGGCCGGCATCCACTGCCGCTGGTCCTCAACTCGATACCGCTTCGGCCGACAGGCTCACCGAGCGGGCAACCGCTCTCGGGTACCGTTGACGAACTGAAGCGCGCGAATGAGCTTGACCGAATCGATCCTATTGACGGGCAGGAAGCCTCCACTGGCTTCGCGCCCGTGTTCCCAGTGGAGACACCCGCATTTCCAGTCGAGAGTACCGAGATCGACCTCGCAGGGAACCTTGTCGGGGCGTATCTTGCCAATGCCAACCTGGCTGGGGTTGATTTGTCGGGACTGGATTTGACCGGGGCCGATTTGTCGGGAGCCGACCTCAGCGAATGCCGCCTGGTCGGGACTTGCCTGCGCGATGCGTTGCTCGTCGAAACCACTCTTGAGCACGCCCAGGTGCTGGGGGCCGACCTCACGGGAGCGGATCTGACCAATGCCCACGCTTTCAGCGTCATGTTCGGCCAATCCGATCTCACCGATGCAGTCCTCTTCAACCCAACAATGAACGACGCTACTTTCGCCCATGCCAATCTCACTGGGACGGACATGAGGACTGCCAATCTCGAGGGAGCTCGTCTCAGAGACGCCAACCTCACCCGCACTGACTTCTCTAGGGCACGGATGAACGGGGCCGACCTCACCGGAGCCAACGTCGACCACGCGATCTTCCGCGACGCTGATCTCTCGCGATCCCGCGTCAAGGTCGTCACCGGATACTCCAGCGCGGACTGGATCGGGATTGATATCCTCGACGCCGACTTCGCCGGTGCCTACATGGTCCGGCGGACCATCATGGATCAGAACTACCTCTACGAGTTTCGCCACAAGAATCGCCTCAACGCCTGGATCTACAAGGTGTGGTGGGTCACGTCAGACTGTGGCCGCAGCTTCCTGCGCTGGGAGCTGTGGACGGTCGCTACCGCGCTCCTCTTCGCTCTGGCATACAGCTTTGTAGATATCGACTACGGCCCGTACGAGACAAGCCTGTCGCCCGTGTACTACAGCGTGGTCACGATGACGACCCTTGGATACGGCGATGCCCTGCCGGCATCACCAAGCGCACAGCTCCTGGCAGCCGGGGAGGCTGTGATCGGTCATGTGATGCTCGGCGGCATGCTGAGCATCTTCGCTATCAAGATGGGAAGACGAGCGGAATGAGGGGAAATCCATGCTCAAGATGAAACGGTCCCGGAGCACCGGTGGCGGTACCCAACTGCGCCCGGCGACTATCCCGAGGTCATCGAGGAAGCGGCGAACCGTTTAACGAGACTCTTCGGTCTGCCCCATGACGATGCGATCGAATTGCTCGAGGAAGCACGACTCGACGGAGCAACCCTGGCCCAGTCCCTGACTTAGGCTGTCTGGCTGCGACCACAGTCCGCCCCTGGCCTTCAATCCACGGTTGGTCCTTCTCACAGCCTTCCCCACGTGGAGGTCGGGGCCAGCCGGAGGCTGGATCGGGAAGGGGAAACAGCAGACGCCCCTTCCGCGCTCCGGGACAACGGTTCTTGTCACACCCGCCATGTACCTTGTCCCTATGTTGTTCACCGACACCTCACTGGTTGAAGAATTCGAAGCGGAGCTTGCTGAGACCAATACTCAGATCTCAAAGCTCCAAGCCCGTCAACTCGTCATCCTCAATCAACTGGAACGAGCCCGGATCCCGCAACGGGATGGAGCCCGCAGCATGGCCGAGTGGACGGCAACTACCCTCGACGTCACCGCCGGGACGGCCAAAGAGCTGGTCGCCGCAGCCAATCGGCTGGGCCGCGATCCGTGGCTCTTCGAGCAGATGGAAGCCGGCAAGTTAACCCTGGGGCGGGCCATGACCACACTTCGATTGGCGGCTGCCGACGCTCCCACCGGTGTGGTCGATCGAAGCTTCGACCTCGACCTGGCCACAGTCTCTCGCCTCATCCACAAGTTCCGGCGAATCCAACGCACTGACGAGCGGCAGGTGTTCAACGACAGACACTTCGTGATCCAACCATCGCTGGACGAATCTCGGTGGCGCGGCTGGTTCGAGCTCCCCGGGGTCGACGGCAAGATCCTCGACATGGCGCTCGCCGACCGCACCGATGAACTCCGAACCCTCCCCGTTGGCGAGTACTTCACCCGTGGCCAACTCCAAGCCGACGCAATAGTCGCCATGTCCCAGGATTCGCTCGGCCGCGATGGTGGCGAAGACGGTGTGGCCAACACCCCGGGGGTGGTGTTGTTCGTCGACCTGGACCAAACCAACAACACCGGTGGCGAGTTGGGTGCCGAGGTCGAATACGGTCCTCGGGTTGGCCCAGAGGCTCTCGAAGAGATGCTGTGCACCGGATCGGTGCAACTGGTCGGACTGGACAATGGGAGACCGGTCGTCACCTCCGAAAACACCAAAGTCATCCCACCTGCAGCCGCCGTCGCGCCAGGCCACGTAACGGCGTACGGCAGGTGGGATGACTTTGGTGTTGTCGGAGGTGACGACCGGTCTCCCATTGTCCAGTCCGACCAGTTGCACCGATGATCGGTG
>JAYEIP010000411.1:0-18851 GCA_034660155.1 Actinomycetota bacterium
CTGTTGCCCGCAGCACATTGGGACTGATGAGATGGTTGTCGAGCTGCTGGACAATGAGCGCAACGAGGGCTGCCCACAAAGCTGTTGTGGGGTCTGCGGTTACAAAGGCAACCAGGACCCCGAGGAGGCCGCCCACCCATGGGCCCACAAACGGGATGATGTTGAGGAAACCGGCGATCATCCCGATAATCAGCCAGAATTCGAGGTCGATGAGCCTGAACCCGATGCTCATCATCACGCCGACAATCACCGCTACCAACACCTGGCCGCGCAGGAAACCACCGATGGTGCCACCCAGTCTCCGTGAGACATACACAACCTCATCTCGATGGCGCTCCGGAATCAGCGCGACCGCTTCTTCACGGACCCGCGGCAGATCGATGATGATGTAGAACGCCACCACCGGGGCCAGAAAGAAGACGAGGATCGTCTCCAGTACACCGGTCGTCACCTGCCCGAGCCGGTCCCAGACCACCGAGAGGATCTGGTCCTGGGACTCGGGGTCCTGGATGAACTCCTGGAGCCGCTCGTAGGACCAGATGTCGACCGTCCCGAACCCTATCTGGACCACCAGGGCCTCGATCTCGGTAGCAGAATCCTCATAGATCTCAGGGAAGCGCTCGGTCAGCTCAGATGCCTGAGCTGTGATGGCGGGGGCTGCGGCGAAGCCAAATAGAACGAGCACACTAATTAGCAATAGGAAGGCGAGGAATCCGGCAATGATGCGCGGCACATGTATCGCCACCAACCGATTGACGATGGGGTTGAGCACATAGATGAGGGCAATCGCGAGAACGATCGGGGCCATCAGTATTTCGAATCGCGCCAGGATCTGGAGCACCACCCAAGTCAGGACGGCGAGACCGACCAGGCTCCAGGCATTGATTCCTAGCCGGGTGAGAAGGGCGTTGAGATCGCGCTCCGCCTGGTCGCCGCTCTCGGTGGTTGTCTCGGCTACGGGAGCACCCGCGGGAGGTTCGCTCATCGTCACCCGACAGTGCTACCCAGCCGGCGGGCGAGGGCTTCCTGGCGTTCCCGCCGCATCCGACGCAACCGGTGGATGACGAGGGGAAACTCTGCGGCTGCGTCGTCGTCGTCGACAAGCCGGCGTAGCGCCTGGTAATACCGAGTCGAGCTCACGCCAAGATACTCGCGAACCGCGCGATCTTTGGGCTCGGGGTAGTGCCACCACTGGCTCTCGAATTCAAGTACACGGATATCTCTTGGCGACAGCATGCCGTCACGTTATCGGTGACCCCCGACAGAAACGCGGATTTCGCGCTCTGGGCTGGGAGTAATCGTGGTTCGCACACCTGCTCAGACCCCGGAGTTCGCTTTGCGAACCCCCAAGGTACTCACCTTCGGTGAGTACCCGGCTACTTGGCGAGGAACTCCGATGCCCTTCGTCTGGAACACCCGAGCCGCCCAACGCTAGAGCATAGAAAGACGGGTTCGTGACGTCGGAGTGCAGACCCGGTGTCTACAGCACATACGTTTGCGGTCGCTCCGGATTTTGCAGAGGCTGCATCGGCCGCCATGGCAATTGGGCTCAGGTGCTCACAAAGTCAACGTCGGTCGCCTCCGCACCGCCGGGTGCTTTGCCTTTGAACTGGCTCATGTACAAGGCGTAATAGAACCCCCTGGCTTCCATGAGTTCCGTGTGTGGTGCGTATTCAACAATCTCGCCGCCGTTGAGCACCATGATGTCGTCCGAGTCGCGGATCGTCGCAAGCCGGTGCGCGATCGAGAAACTCGTCTTGTCATCCATGAGCTTGCGCATCCCATCCTGGATAAGCTTCTCCGTGCGGGTGTCAACATTGCTGGTCGCCTCGTCCAAGATCATGATCTTGGGTTCCGCCACCATCGCCCGGGCAATGGTGATCATCTGGCGTTGACCCTGGCTCAGGTTGGCTCCGCGTTCTGCCAGAACCGTGTCGTACCCATCGGGCAACTCCATGATGAAATCGTGGGCGTTGGCCTTCTTCGCTGCTGCGATGGCGTCTTCGTCCGTGGCGCCGGCACGCGCATACTTGAGGTTGTTCATCACCGTGTCGGTGAACAAGAAGGCTTCCTGGAGAACGACGCCGATCTGTTGACGGAGGCTTCGCTGAGTCAGTGTTGCGAGGTCCTGTCCATCGATGAGGATTGTCCCCCCGTCGATGTCGTAGTACCTGGTGAGGATATTGATCAACGTGCTCTTTCCGGCACCGGTGGGCCCACAAATCCCGACAGAGTCGCCCGCTTCCACGACGAAGGTGTTACCACGCAGGACCTTGCTGCCTGGTGCGTAAGAGAAATCCACGTCGATACATTCGATGCGGCCACCCTTAAACTCGTATTCCACTGCATCGGGGGCGTCTTCGACAGTGGGTTCCTCATCGATGATCGCAAAGACTCGCTTTCCTCCGGCAAAGGCGTTGAGCGCGTTCGAGACCAGGTTTGACATCTGACCGAGCGGGGAAGCCATCAATGATGCGAACCCGGTGAACGCCATCACAACACCCAGGGTCGTTTGCTCATTGATCACCATGATGGTCCCCACCGTCAGCACGAACACCGATTGGAACAGGATCAATGTTTGCGTGAGAGGGAACTGCATCAACGAGGCTAGAAAAGCCCTGCTACCCACTTCGTAGACGTCGGCCGCAAGCTGTTCGTGTTGCTGCCCGGCCCATTCCCGGCGGTTCTTGGAGATGATGACCCTGTGGCCTTCGATCGTCTCCCCCTGGAATCCGCTGGTTGTGCCGACGGATTCCTGGAGTTTGGCGAATGCCGGCGATGCGATGCGGTTCACGACGTACATGGATCCCAGCATGAACGGCACGACGATGAGAGCGACGACGGTCAGCGGAACATTGATCAACAGCATCACTATGAGGATGATCAGAACCTGAAGGCTCGCTCTGATGAGCGGGCCTACACCCTGCTCGTAGAACAGGGCGACAACTTCAGAGTCGTTCGTCACACGGCTGGTGAGTTCACCAACCGGATTCTTGTAGAAAAACCCCATCGACAACCTCTGGATGTTGGAGAACACCCGGGTCTGAAGCTTGTACAGGGCTTTGGTCGCCATGCGCGAGAACATCCAGTCGGAAACAAAGCTAAACACAAGGTAGGTGACGCCGGCGATCGTTCCACGAATGATCCACCCGGCCAGTCGGTCATTGGTGCCGCTGGGGCTGCCGATTACGTCCAGTGCGCGCCCGGTGATCCACGGGATGGTCGTCAATGCAATGATGGCCACGATCCGAGCGATGATGGCGAGAATCGCCTGCGGACGTTGCTCGCCACCCATCATGTAGCCGAGCAACCGCACCACTGTGCTGCGACCGTGCTCAGATCGGCCGCCTCTTGCCTCCAATGACTGGTCGGCTGCCGAGGAGTCCACGGATGAAGTCACGACATCACCTCCAGATCAAGTCCCTCCGTTGCGGCACTACCGAGCTGTGACTCGTATATCTCCTGGTAGAGCGGGCTAGTCGCGAGCAGATGCTCGTGATTGCCCTCCGCGATGATTTCTCCGTCCTTGAGCAAGTAGATGTGATCGAGATCGATAACTGCGCTGATTCGCTGAGCGACGTAGATGACCGTCCCGGCATCCATGAACTGAGGTATGGCCTCCTGGACCCGCCCTTCCGTCGAGGCATCAAGAGCGCTCGTGCTGTCATCAAGGATTATGACCCGCGGTCGTGCGGTCAGAGCCCGGGTAATCGAGAGGCGCTGCCTCTGGCCTCCGGAGAAGTTGTAGCCCCTCCGCGCCACGGGTGCCTCCCACTTCTCCGGCAGATTGGAAACGAAGCCAAAAGAGTCAGATGCCTTCGCCGCATCGATCATGACGTCATCTTCCGCCTCAACATCGCCAAACTTCAGGTTGAACCGCAGGTCACCCAGGAAGAGCAGCGCTTCTTGGAGAGCAACGCCCACGATCTCGCGCAGATTGTCCTGGCTGAGGTCAACGACATCGACGCCGTCAATTGTGATTTGGCCCTCGGTCGCCTCGTAGAAACGTGGTATCAGGTTCACCAGCGCCGACTTGCCCGACCCAGTCGCTCCAAGGAACCCGACTTTTTGCCCTGGTTCGATGGTCAGGTTGATGTGCCTCAGCACCGGCGGGTCCAACTCCCCGTCCTTTCGGCGGAAGGCGAAGGAGACATCGTCGAACACGATGCGGCCTTCGACCTTCGTCGAGTCGAGGACGGTGACCGAATCCTTGTCGACGATCGTCGGCTCCGCATCGTATGCCTCGAGGATGCGCTCGGCCGACACATCTCCACGCAGCACGTACGGCATAAGGATGCCGATAAGGGCCAGGGGCAGGATGACGAGACCCATATACGTGGAGAATGCGGTCACCTCGCCGATGGTCATTCCGGATCCGGACAGGACCTGTACACCACCAACCCCGGTGGCGAGAATGATGGCAAGCTGCCCAACGCCCGTCATGAGCGGCGAGAGGAACGCCACCCGCCAGGTGGCAGGGAACGACTCCTGACGCATCGAATCAGACCCCGCATCAAACTTCTCGATCTCGTACCGTTCCCGCACGAACGCCTTCACCACAGCCATGCCGGTCAGGTTTTCTGTAAGGCTGCCGTTGAGCGCATCGAGCCGGTGCTGGCGTCGCTTGTATGCCCGGGCCATCGGAGGAATGACTATCGCCAACAGAACGACCACAACCAATATGACCACCACCAGTACCCACAACAGACCGGGCGTCCTGATCGCGCTCATTATGAAGGTTGCTACCAGCATGAAAGGTGCGTACAGCCCGAGCAAGATCGCATACAGCATCGCGTTCTGCACGTTCAACACATCAGCGTTGAGCCGCACCATCAGTTGACTCGACGGCAGGAGATCGTAATTCTCGAAGGAGTAGGTTTGGATCTTGTCGTACAGTCTCTTGCGCACCATGTACGCAGTGCCCTGCGAAAAGAAAACCGCCTGTGCGGCGGCGATCGCCATGGAGACGCCGGCGATCAGCGCAAGCACGAGCATCCAGAAGCCGAAGCCCAGCGCAGCCTTAGCGTCCCCCTCAACCATCCCCGTGTTCACCATCGGCGCAACCAGTGTGGCGAAGCCAATGCTCGCGAGCGCCGAGATGAACACGGCTACCTGTGAAACGACCAGCCGAGCGCGGTGCATCGTGACGATGCCGAATATTCGTCGAAAAGACTTCACTGCCAGTAGGCCTCCGAAACAGCCGATGCGATTGGCGGCCGCGTATGGTAGGCGCATCACCCAAGGGTGGAGAGGCTCAAGCCGGATCAAACGGCTGAAAGCGAACCCGCGAAACGAGATCGCCTACCTCCTGTGGGAAGTCCAGAAGGGCCAGGGCTCCAGCGGATCGCAGGAATCCTGGGCCCGCTACTACGCGACCCTCATCCTCGCCGAGACCCCAACCTAAGTCTTGCGCCGCCCCATGTGCAGAAACGGGCGGGTGGTTGATCGGGCTGGCGACCCTCGCGGGGTCGATTGGCGTTGGCTGTGTGCCACTTGCGGTTTGCTGATCAGGTTGATGTGGAGGCACCGCCAGCGGGCTGTGGGGTTGAGACTTTCGATAGGGATTGCAGAGACCATCGGGCCAACGCGTAGGCAGTAGCAGCGATCAGGACGTAGAGAAGGACCCATTCGAGAAAGAATCTCGCGCCGTGGTCGTTGAGCGATCGGTTGTCGGATAGCCGAAGGAACACGAGGCCCGGCACGAGTGTGAGCACGCCGACGCTCCAGGTGACGATGGCTAGAAACGATGCGACCCACAGATCTGCTGCGCGGGTCTTGCTGCGAATCGCGGCCTGATAGCCCACGACTCCGGCCGAGGCTGCGATCACCATGACCGCGGCCGTCATCGTCGCCAGTCCTATGGGGCTCAGCTTGCCGATGCTGCCTGCACGCCGAGCCGTGTCCAGGAACAGTACTGGTACGAGTCCGGCGATGAGACAAACGACTCCGGTCGGGCCCGCGACCAGAAGCGCCCCGCCACGTCGTGAGGGCATCATGATTGCTCCCTGACCAACGAGAATTCGTCGATGACGACGCCATCGACGCCGACGGCTCGCAATCGGATCGTATCGGTGGTGGCCTCGACGATCATGAACTGGAGGAGGTTTCTTGCTTCGGCGGTGAAGTCGCTCCTGTCGGTTCCCCGTAGCTTGCTCCCAGCGCCGCTGACTACATATGTGACCCCTTCAATCGGTACTGTCCGCTCGTAATGGTGGTCGTGGCCGGTAAGCACGAGGTGCACCCCATGCTCGACGAAAAGCGGCTCAAGCATTTCTCGCACCGCAAGAGAAGAACCGTGCCCACCGGACGAGTAGGGAGGATGATGTAGCGCGGCTACCTTCCACGGTGCCGTGGATGTGGCTAGAGCCTCTTCGAGCCAAGTGATTTGCTCGGGCCCCGCGGCGCCGGTCACTTGAGGTGTACTGGAATCGATAATGAAGATTTCAATCGGGCCCTGTACCACCGAGTAGAACGAGCCCTCTTCACCGACCACTTCGAGCCTACGAACAATCTCCTGGTTGGCTTCGCCACTCGGCTCATACTCCAGCTCGTGGTTACCCACGGCGAGTTCGAACGTCACCCCGGCATTGAGCAACGGGGCAAACGGCTCAAAGAACACCTCTTCGTACCTGTCAGCGATGCTGCCGTAGTAGGAGATGTCACCAAGGAGCACTACCAGCCCGTACGGCGTCTCCTCATAGCTGCGGGCCATCTGGTGTGCGATGTCCATCTGGTTGCGGCCACCGGTCCCGTTGTCGCCGAGTACCGCAAAGGTCACCGAGTCCTCGGCCACCAACCACGCCTCCGGCTCGAGCGCGACCGTCGGAGGCCTGCCTGGAAAAAGATCCATCTTCCATCTCGTCGTCGGGTAGATCACGAGCAGCACAACTAGCGCTCCAATAGTCAGCATGATGACGCCGAGGGCCACGTAGGCCCAGCGCAGGGGTGTGACCTCGCTGTCTCGCTGAATTGACCTGTTCATCAACGTCCCCATCTCCGGCTGCTCATCAAATCACCGGCCGGGCCAATCGACAACCAGGTTCCGGGCCGCCGGGACGATCATTGACACTGGGGAACTGCTGGTCCGTTTGCAGCATGGAGCGCGTCTGCGAATCGTAAGCCACGACAGACTAAGAATCGTTGGCGGGTGTGCCCCATAGAAACAATCCCTGTGTTACCGGGGATTCCAGTGGAGCTGGCGAAGGGATTTGAACCCATGACCTGCTGATTACAAATCAGCTGCTCTGCCGAACTGAGCTACGCCAGCGAGCCGCCGAGTGTAGCGCTGCGCATTCGGCTTACTTCGAATACGGCCAATGCTGCCGCGACCGACGCATTGAGGCTCTCTACGTCAGGGCTGATCGGGATGCTTACGGTCACGTCTAGCAAGTCGCCGGCCAGTCGGCCCAGGCCCTTGCCTTCGGCCCCGATCACGATCGCTACCGGTTCCGCCAGCAGATCGCAGCCGAACAGTGACCGCTCACCGCCGGCGTCGAGACCGACAAGCCAGACACCTAGCTTTCGTAGCCGCCGCATCGCATCTGCGGTCGACTTCACCTGGACGATCGTCAGTTGCTCGAATGCTCCAACCGCCGCCTTGAACGCGGTCGGGCCCAGTGGCGCCGACCGACGCTCCGGCAAGACAAGTGCCTTCACCCCGGCCGCCACCATGGATCGGGCTATGGCACCGACGTTGCGGGGATCTTCCAGATGGTCGAGAACGAGCAAGGCCGGTGGGCTGGTGACGTTGAGTGCCTCACCGATCGAGACAAAAGGGATGGGTCGGGCCCTGGCGATGACGCCTTGCGGTGCACCGGTGACCGCTTCATCGCGAACATCTTCGACTTGTTTGATGGAAACCCCTCCAGCAACCGCATCATCAAGCAGACGCGCGTAGTCATCTCGTCTCACTCGTGATCGCTCCACACGAATGCTGGTCACCCGGCCGGCGTCAAGCGCAGCCCGGACCGCATGGAAGCCTTCGAGGCTATCCCCGATGCCAGTGAGCGCCATCAGCCGTGTCATGGATAACGATGCCGATCTCGCTGAGTCCGTTGCGGATACGGTCGGCCTTTTCCCAGTCTCTCTCCGTCCGGGCAGTGGCACGCAGATCGATCAAGGCTGCAATCGCCTCGCTGCCGGCGACTCCCCCGATTCCCAACTCTCGAGCCAACGCTTCGATACCGTCGGCAATGTCGTCGAGCGCAATCACCGGCTCGGCCAGCCCGAGTACTCCGATGATCTCGTCGTAAGCGGAGATCCAGGGGCCGGCGTCTTCTCCGGCATCGACCCGGCGGTTGCCGTCACGGATCACATCAAACAAGACGGCCAGCGCCCCAGCATTGTCGAGGTCGTTGCCCATAGCGTTCTTGAACGCATCGATGGCCTCTACCAGCGGAGCATCCTCGATCGGGCCCGGCACTCGCCTGCGGAAAGCCCAAATGCGGTCTAGCGACGCCCGGGCATCAACCAGCGCTTCTTCGCTGAACTCGAGAGGCTTGCGATAATGCGTGCGGAGATAGAAGAGGCGGACCGCCCCAGGCGTGTACTTCTCGATACCCTCCAACAGATCAATGACGTGACCCGTGGACTTCGACATCTTCTCACCAGAGAGATTGAGAAGACCGTTGTGCATCCAGTAGCGGACGAACGGCACGTAACCGGCAGCCTCTGCCTGGGCGATCTCATTCTCGTGGTGGGGGAAGACGAGATCATGGCCGCCGCCATGGATGTCGAACCCGACCCCGAGATATTTGTGTGCCATCGCTGAGCACTCGATGTGCCATCCTGGCCGACCAAGGCCCCACGGTGACTCCCACTCGGGCTCGCCGGGTTTTGTCGCCTTCCAAACCGCAAAGTCGAGAGGATCACGTTTGTGCTCCCCCAGCTCAATGCGCTCGCCGCTACGGAGCTCGTCGATATTGCGACCCGATAGCTTGCCGTAATCCGGGAAACTACGCACGCTGAAGTAGACGTCGCCGGCTGCCTCGTACGCGTGGCCACCCTCGATGAGCCTTTCGATCATCGCAATCATCTCGGGGATGTGCTTAGTCGCCCGGGGCTCGATGGTGGGCGCGGCGACCTCCAACAAGTCGTACGCTGCCCGGAAGGACGAGTCGGCAATCTCGACCACTTCTTCAATCGTGACACCCATCTCATTGGCGGCAGCGATAATCTTGTCGTCGACGTCGGTGACGTTACGCACATAAGTGACTTCGTAACCGAGCCACTCGAAGTAACGTCGCACCACGTCAAAGACAACGGCATAGCGGCCGTGTCCGACGTGTGGCTTCGACTGGACGGTCGCTCCGCAGACATACATCGAGACCTTGCCCGCGTCACGCGGTTCGAAGTCCTGAAGGGTCCGTCCAAGAGTGTTGAAGATGCGCATGACACGAGATGGTATCAGCGCTCGGGTAGCGTTGGGTTTGGGACAACGAAAGGAAAGACGTGATCACTCCTGAAGAACTCGGTCGGCCGCTGGTCCTTGGCCACCGCGGGGCGTCTGCCCATGCCGGCGATAACACCATCGAAGCTTTTGAGTTGGCCGTTGCCCACGGTGCCGACGGGGTCGAGCTCGATGTGCGGTTCACCTCAGATCGAGCCGTCATGTTGAACCATTGGCCCGATGTTGGGGAAATGGGCCCTTTGATTCACCACGACTTTGCGACGATCCGCAAAGCCCACCCTGAGATCCCAACCCTGGACGAAGCACTCCCGGTGCTCGGTGATCTCATCATCAACGTCGAGATCAAGAACTTCCCCTACGATCCCGATTTCGATCCGACTCACCGAATGGCCGGCGTCGTGGCCCGTTGGATCGCCCAACACGACATCCACGACCGGGTCGTGGTGACCTCATTCAACCCCGACACGATCGGCGCGGTGCGCCTCGCCGATGACAGGATCTTGACGGGACAGCTCGTGAAACCGGGTAACGATGTCGCCGGTATCGTTGATGGGTTGGCGGTCATTGCCACCGCCGGGCACCTCTGGATCGCTCCTTTTGTGGTCGACGTCGTGGCGCACGCAGACGAGATCGTACAAGCCGCAAGGGCAGTCGGGCTTGGTGTCATCGTGTGGACGGTGGACGACCCGGGGGACATCGCAACGCTGACCACTGCGGGCGTTGCCGGGATTATCACGAACGATCCCGCGGCAACGTTGCGAGTGATTGCGGGTGCCACTGCGGATTAGGGAGCTCCCCCTACGACCAGGGCGGTACGCGTCTCGGCACCTGCTCAGACCCAGGAGTTCGCCTTGCCCCCGGGAGGGGGACTGATAGGAAGCGGGGCTGATTACCAGAGGACTACTACTGCGACGGCGGCGATGCCTTCGTCTTTGCCTAAGAAGCCCATGCCGTCGGTGGTGGTGGCTTTGACTGAGATGTGATCGAATGGGGCTGAGAGGAGGCGGGATAGGCGTTCCCTCATTGCGTCGCGGTGTGGCGAGACGCGGACGGTCTGGGCGATGATGGTCACGTCGATGCTGTCGACCGTCAACCCTTCACCGTTGGCCATCGCGACGACGCGGGAGAGCAGGTCGGCCGAGTCGGCTCCTTGCCATTGCGGGTCGCTTGAGGGGAAGTGGCTACCGAGATCGCCGAGGGCGGCAGCGCCGAGGATTGCATCTGCAACGGCATGAAGGGCAACATCACCGTCGGAGGTCCCGATCAATCCGCGGTTGGCGGCTACGACGACACCACCAAGCCGCATCGGGCCAGCAGCGCCGAAGCGATGGGCGTCGAAGCCCCAGCCGATCCTCACGAACCGTCTCGGTCGGCTAGTAGCGCACGCACTACTGCCAGATCCTCGGGGAAAGTCACTTTGAGGTTGCGGGGGTCGCCGGGGATAACCACTACCCGGCCGCCGTTGTCTTCGACCATGCTGGCGTCGTCGGAGAAACTGCCCTCGACAGCGGCATGGGCATCGCGAAGAGCATCGGCGGCGAATCCTTGTGGGGTCTGCACCGCTACCAGATGGTCCCGAGGAACGGTTGCCGAGACAACGTCCTTGTCATCGAGCTCTTTTAGCGTGTCGCGCACCGGGACCGCCGGAACGACACCGTCGACGTCGCGAGTGCGCAGCGTCTCGATCAGGCTAGCGATCATGGCCTTTGACGCCAGCGGGCGGGCCGCGTCATGTACAACGATGTAGTCGACGTCGTCAGGGATCTCAGCAAGCCCGGCAGCTACCGAATCGCGACGGCGGTTTCCACCGGGAATGCCACCCGGCACGGGACCGACCAGGATGACATGACTCACGCCGGCAGCAACGAGCGAGTCCCGACCCCAAGCCCACAGCGCCTTGCTTTGCAGCTCCATCGAATGTTTGGGACCACCAAAACGCGATCCCGAACCGCCGGCGACCACTATGCCCCAAATACACGATTCATCGAATAACACGATTACACCTCTTCGGGAACCTCGACCTTGGGCAGCGCCCGGTCGAGCCTCTTGACCGCCTCTTCCTCATCGAGGTCAAGGGCAAACCTCAGCTCAGAGATGATGATGAGGCGGGCCTTTGCAAGCATCCTCTTCAGCGCCGGCGAGATGCCCTTGATCTGCTGGGCGTACGTAAGGTCACGAACTACCTCAGCTACCTGGAAGATGTCTCCACTGTTGATCTTCTCCGTCAGCAGCTTGTACCACCGGCTCCAGTTCTTGCCCGCTTCTTGCGGTTCATCTTTGAACGTCCGAAAGACCTGGCGGGCTTTGTTCTGAGAGATCACAGGTCGGACCCCTAGCTCGACGGCTCTGTCGACCGGGACCCGAACGGTCAACTGGTCGGTGGCAATCTCAAGCACGAAATACTCCTGCTTCTCGCCGGCGAATTCGATCTTCTCACGTTTGATGATCGTTGCCGCTCCATGGTGGGGGTAAACCACGTGGTCACGAACAGAGAACGGGCTCTTTACCTTTTTTGCTCTTCTTGGCTTCTGCGGAGCAGCCGCCGCCCTCGGAGACACCTTGGCCGGAGCCTTCTCCGCAGAAGCCCCACTCTTTGCGGGTGCCTTCTTTGCCGCGGCCTTCTTCGCCGCGACCTTCTTCGCAGGTGCCTTCTTCGCAGGTGCCTTCTTCGCAGGTGCCTTCTTCGCAGGTGCCTTCTTCGCAGGTGCCTTCTTCGCAGGTGCCTTCTTCGCAGGTGCCTTCTTCGCCGCGACCTTCTTCACAGGGGCCTTCTTCACAGGGGCCTTCTTCGCCGCGGTCTTCTTCGCCGGGGCCTTCTTCACAGGGGCCTTCTTCACCGCGGTCTTCTTCGCCGCGACCTTCTTCGCAGGTGCCTTCTTCGCGGCCGTCGCCTTTTTGGCAGTCGACGTCTTCGCCGTTGACTTCTTGGCCGGGGTCTTCGTCGTCGAAGCCTTCTTCGCTGGCGTCTTCTTAGCTGTCTTCTTGTTCGTCACACTTTTTCCGGGTTCGCTTGGAGCGCGCATTGTAACTGGATGTTGTTTACCTTTGGGCAGCCACGAATACCGCGACGTACGAGCACCTCGTCAGGCTTCGCCGAGATCAATCATCCGGTCAAAGAATCGGCGCAATTGCTGGGCACGGCTCCGACCAACACCCTCGACCTTCTCGAGGTCCGAGACGCTTGCGTTCAGCATTCGCTGGAAGCCTTTGAAGTGGCTCACCAGGCTATGCCGGACCGAATCGGGAAGCCGGGGAACTCTCGTTAAGGCGCGCACACCACGCGGTTCCATCGCTTCGTCAACATCGCGGAAACCGAGAGCAGCCGCCAGCCCAGGCAGATCGTGCAGTTCGTCGATCGGGATAGCAGCCATGCGATCAAAAACAGATTTCTTGCCACTCCGCTTTCGGTAGTCGACGAAGACGTTTTCGCCTAGGTCGGCGACACCCTCGATGAGGTCTGTCGCCTGGATGCTGATCAGCTCGGCTTCGCCACCGAGTGCAACCAGGGTCCGTTCGATCTCGGCATACATCCGATACACCAGAGCAGCCCTAGCGAGCACCAACAGGACGTCACGGGCCGACACCACATCGTCGACTTCCGCCCGGGTTAACCGATCCTCGGCCGATTGGAGGCGGCGTCGCAGCCGCTCCAGCGAGTTGAGCGAGTTGTTGGCACTGGCGAGGAGAACAGCCGGACGCGCCAACTCGTAACGCTTTCCGTGCCGGTAGACCACCGCGGTCCGCCATCCCTCCTCGCTGACCGCTAACACATCATTACCGGTCTGGATCGCCATCCGCTCGGCGGTGCGAAACCGGGTGCCCGTCTCCTCGGTTTCGATCGTCGGATCGGGGATGAAGTGGACATTGGCCCGAGTGATCAGCTCCCGCACGTCGTCGACAACTATCCCACCATCCATCTTCGCTAATTCAGCGATACGTTGGGCGGTGAACGCGGTGTCGTGAAGAACAAATCCGCCGCTCGAAAGGGCCTCGAGCTTGGGTCCGGAACCGATTACGATCAGCGCACCGGTCCCCTGGGCGTGGATCAGCTCAACGGCGACTCGCAGCAAAGTGCCGGGAGCGAATCGACGTAGTACTTCATTCGAGTCGGGAGTCCGCGAAACCATCTTTGCGAGGCTAGCCGAAAAGCCAGCAAGTGCAGCGCTTCTGACGCACTATCAGCCCAGTGAGCCCGCAGCACCACTTAGAGCGGAGTTATCGTCGACCCTCTGCGACTGCCCGCCATGAGGCCGGTGGCGAGCAGCGCCTCTTCCACAGTGCCAACGCCTCCATCACCCGGATGTATGACGACCTGTGGGTCAAAACGGACCGCTTCAGCCAGCCGTCGATCTCCATGCGAACCTGCTCTGATCTCGCCGGTCAACCCGACCTCACCCCAGGCCGCCGTCAGCGGTAGCGGACGATCAATCACCGATGAAACGATCGCGAGGGCCACGGGTAGGTCAACGGCTGGATCTCGAAGACGGACCCCACCAACGACATTGACGTGAACGTCGGATTTTCCCAACCTGACTCCACCGTGGCGTTCCAGCACGGCCAACAACTGGTGTACCCGTGCACTGTCAATGCCTTTCACACTCCGCCTCGGTTGCGGCAGTGCCGTGGGAACGACAAGAGCCTGAACCTCACACAGCATCGAGCGACGCCCCTCCACGACCGGGAACAAGACCGTGCCCGGTGCCCCCAAGCGGTGGGCTGCCACGAGAACCCCCGACGGATCCGGCACCTCGGCGAGGCCGTCGTCCTCCATCGTGAAGACACCGACCTCGTTCACGGACCCGTACCGATTCTTGAGTGAACGCAACAACCTGAGACCGCCATCGCCCTCACCTTCGAGGTACAGGACGACATCGACCATGTGTTCCAAGGTCTTCGGCCCGGCGATTGAGCCCTCCTTGGTTACGTGGCCTACGAGGGCCACAACTGCCCCGGTTCGCTTGGCGAAATCAATGAACCGGGCAGCAGACTCGCGCACCTGGACAACACCACCCGCGCTGCCGTCAGCATCATCGGTGACAACCGTCTGAATCGAGTCGATGACCAATAGCATCGGCTCCAGGTCGCCGGCAGCAGCCAGGACCGCCTCAACCCGGCCATCCGACACGATCTGGAGATCGGGACCGTTGAGCCCGAGACGCCCTGCCCGCAACGCCACCTGTGCGGGGGACTCTTCGGCAGAAGCAAGCAGCACCGCTCCAGCACCGGAGACACGATCCGCCAGCTGCAGCAACAGAGTCGACTTGCCCACACCGGGCTCGCCACCAACCAAAATCACCGAACCGGGGACGAGCCCACCGCCAAGCACTCGATCGATCTCCGCCAACCCGGTCGCCCGTCTTGGATGGTCGGCAACCGAGATCTCTCGCAAAGGCTGTGACTGGAGAGCCGGACCGCTGGGGAGCGTCGCCTCAACCAACGAACCCTCCGACCGGCACTGTGGGCAAAATCCCATCCACTTCACTGTGGTGAAGCCACAACCCTTGCACAGGTAGCTGGTGGATGTCGCTCTGCGTCCGTTACGTCTATTTGATGTGCTGGTCATGGCGACCACCCTATTGCGCATCACCGACAGATTCGGTGAAATCCCGGACTTCTAACGGTCCTGGAGGAACCGACGAACCATCCACACAATCACTCCAAGGATGGCTATCAGCAGCACCAAGCCGAGCACAACAGTGGCCCCTGACCAAGCTTCAGTCTCTCGTACCGCGCCAATCGCAATCATCCGTGGCACAATAGCCCGGGCGGACCAACTGACGGAGACAAGACGTGGCGAAAGACAAAGACCCATTCGACGATCTGTTCGAGCCATTCGAACTCGAGGATGGACCACCAGCACCAGGGACTACCCCACCACCGGCGAAGCCGGCGGAAGACCCCCAGCCGACATCCACAACTCCGGTCGAGCAGGTTGCTTGCCCTTCCTGCGGGGCATATAACCCGGCATATAACCGCCACTGTGAGCAGTGCGGCGCCCGCCTCACCAAGGAGCCACTCCCGGTAGCCCCGGCACCGATGGTCCGAGCCACACCCGGTGGCAGGGCTCTCAGCGTCCTCGCCGCCGCCGTGCTCATCGTTGCTCTCATTGCCTTGTTGGTGAATGTGTTCCGGGGCGGAGACACGGCCGTCACCACCACCCAGGCGCCCGAGTCAACAAGCACGACCGTCATCGAGCTCACGGAAATCACGCCAACACAGGTGACGGCCAGCGCCCAAATCTCAGCCGGGTTCGCCGACGCCAAAGTCATTGATGGTGATCTGGATACCGAGTGGCAGGTCAACCAGGCCCAGGACCCGCTCACGCTCGAGTTCCGATTCGCCCAACCACAACAGATTCAGTTCATCGAGATCTACAACATCGCCGGCGACGATCGCTTCCGACAGAACTATCGAATCGAAGGCTACAAAATCACGGTTGATGATCTTCCCGGTGTCGAGAATCGGAACACGTTGAAGGACCTTGCAAGTGGACCGCAACGTGTTGACATCGCCAGCATCGGAACCACAGTCCTCACGATTGAGATACTGAGCAGCTATCCATCGCAGGCCATCGGCGACCTGCCCGCCTTCGAAGAACTCGCGGTGGCCGAGGTCAAATTCTGGGGTACCAGCGGCTAGAGCGCAGCTGGGCCCATTCTGGTGGGAACTATCGGCGGTCGCTGTTCCGCGGCCGATCACGGCTTTGTCAACCGACCGGTTTGAGACAGTTGACAAAACAATGGGTGCGGCGAGACGTTTCGATTAGATACACCCGACTCTACAAAGGAGCCGTTATGTGCCGGATGTACGGGTTCCTCGCCACCGACCCGACTCGACTTGACTGCAGCCTCGTCAGCGCGCAGAACGCACTTTTGGTGCAGAGCGATCGTGATCAACGCGGCGTTCGCAACGCGGATGGCTGGGGCATCGCCCATTGGCCTGATACCCACCCGGCGATTCTAAAGAGCACCCAACCAGCCTTCGCCGATAAACAATTCGTAGAGACCGCCACCGCCGTCTCGAGCGACGCGGTGCTCGCTCACGTGCGGGCTGCGACGGTAGGGAACGTATCCGCAGACAACACCCATCCGTTCCAACACGGTCCGTGGAGTTTTGCCCACAACGGCACAGTCCCCGCGTTCAATCATGTCCGCACCCGACTCGATCTCGGCGGCTTTGGGCCCCCTCGTGGTGAAACCGATAGCGAGGCGGTGTTTCTCTCGATCCTCAACCGTATGAAGGACTACGGATTGAGCGCCGAGCAACTTTCTCCCAGCCTCGACCCGCTCGTTGACCTCCTCACCGATTCCATCCTCGAGCTCATCAGAATCACCATCCAGGCGGGCAGCAATGAGCAACCCAAGCTGAACTTTCTACTCAGCGACGGCAAACATCTTGTGGCGAGCCGCTACGGCAATTCGCTCTTCTGGACCTTCCGTCGCGGCGTTCGGGACTGTGCGGTCTGTGGCACCTCGCACTGCCCGACCGCCGACGATTCATACCGGGCCGTCGTTGTTGCCTCTGAGCCGACTACTGATGAGGATTGGCTCGAGGTCCCCGAAGGAAGCGTGCTCGGCGTCGAGCCCGGCGCCCACACCATGAAGCGCAGCCTCGTAGTTCCGGACGATGCGCATCTGATGCGGTGACCGGACGCCAGCCTGCCGCGTCGGCAGGCGCGTTTCGGACACCTGCGCAGAGTTTCGTACGCGGTTCGGGCGGGCCGCCGCTACGCGTTAGGCGCCCCCCTACCCCAGCGGCGGCCGCTGCGGTAGCTTCCCCCCGGAGGGGGGACTGATGACCGCCGCTCGCCTTACAAGAGATGGCCACCGCTTGCCTCACGACAGCTGGCCGCCGTTTGCCTCACCTAGGTTCGTTCTAACACCACAGCGGCGGCGGTGGCGCCGGCTCCGCAGATGCTGATTAGGGCGTATTGGGCGTTGCGTCTGGCCATTTCGTTGGCGAGTTGGGAGACGATGCGGGCGCCGGTAGCGGCGAAGGGGTGGCCGATGGCTATTGAGCCGCCGAGTTGGTTTAGCTTCTCGCGGTCGACCTTGCCGATCGGGTCCTCCTTCCAACCGTGCTCCCACGCCGCCAGGTTGGAGGCGACCTGACCACCGAACGCTTCGTGCATCTCGATTAGATCGAAGTCGTCGAGCGCGAGGCCCAGGCGCCGGAGGAGACGGGGTACCGCAACTCCCGGGCCCATGAGGAGGCCGTCTTTGGGGCTGATAGAGGCAAACTCGATCCCCTTGACATACGCCAATGGTGAGTAACCATGCTCATCGGCGGCGGCTTCGCTCATGAGGACGACCGAAGCCGCCCCATCCGTGAGGGGGCTGGAGTTGCCGGCAGTCAACGTGCCGGTAGGCGTGGGATCGAAGACGGGCGAGAGCTTGGCCAGCTTTTCCATGCTGGTCGACGGCCGAATCATTGTGTCGCTGGTGATCCCATCTAAAGGGTGAATCTCCGCGGTGAGCCTGCCGTCGGCGGTGGCCGCAGTGGCGTTCATATGGCTCCTGTACGCAATCTCGTCCTGTTCGCTGCGTGAGATACCCCACTCTTTGACCGTGAGTTCGGTGTGCTCACCCATGGACAGGCTGGTCGAAGGTTCATTGACACCTGGTGGCTTGGGGACAAAGTCACCCGGGCGCAGCCTGGAGAGGATGCGCGCCTTATCTCCAACAGTCTTTGCGCCCTGCAGATCCGAGAGCACACGGGTCGCCCGACGACTCCACAGCACCGATGGGTTCGACAAGGACTCGACACCGCCGGCGATTCCAACCCGGGTACGGCCGGCAATGATGGAATCGCGAACCGATTCGACGGCGGTGACACTCGTGATGCAGTTGTCGGTGACGGTCACCGACCGCACCGAGTCGGGCAGCCGACTGGCGAAGTTGACTTCGCGTGCCAGGTGCGGAACCCGGGCATCAACAGTGACGATGCCGTACACCAGTTCGTCGACCACAGCCGGGTCAAGGTCCAACTTGCTGAGGACTCCGTTCACGGAGTGGGCGCCTAGCTCGAGCGCAGTCTTCTCCCTGAGGTGAGTGCCGGCTTTGGCGAACGGGGTACGGGCACCACCGATAACAGCGACGCGTTCTGTGTTACTCATTTTCATACCTTCCTAGTCGTTCTGTTGATGGCTGTGGCTTTGATACCTATGGGTGCGCCCAACACCTCGTCTGGGATTCCGAACGAGTCGACCAGCGCCAGCGACTCTCCGGCGATCTCCGACACGAGACGATCGTGTTGTTTGCGGATAGCCGTGGCGGTCGCCCCGCTCAGATGTCCGTGCTCCTGGAACCACGCCAGGTCGCGACGGATCGTGGCGAGACCGTGGAGGGCCCGTACCTTGCCGAGCACCTGGGCCGTCGTGCGGTCTTCGATCTTGTCGACCGCGGCCACAAACTCGCTGAGCACCACCAGATCCACGTGACTC
>JAYEIP010000412.1:0-4264 GCA_034660155.1 Actinomycetota bacterium
ACCTCATCGAATTGGTCGGTCTCGTACAACAGCTCTGTTCGGGACAACCGCATATGAGTGGTCGGCTCAGCGCCTTCTAGGAGGTGCAGAGCTCGGTCAGCCTCACCACGTGCTTGGTGAAGCTCGGCCAACAGCAGAACCAACGAATTGCGCTGGAGGGGCAGGTGAACGACAACGCCGGCCGCGATGACGACGGTTAGGCCGGCCTCTGCCAGATACCTACGGACGAAGTCATCGTCGCCAACGTCGGTTCCACCATCGACTGCCTCTTCCAGCAGAGAGATCCCTCGATCCAGCTCCGACTCAAGCAGCAGCAGCCCGGCGATTGCCCTCGCCGGCACTTTGTACTTGGGGTGTTGACCCGCCACCCGCAACATCGAGCTTGGATCGCCGGAAGCGACTGCGGCATGGAAAGCCCTTTCGCCCTTCGACGCCATCATCCCCGGCTTGTGCCCGGCCACCCGGGCCGCATAGCGATCGGGCTCTTCAAAATCCCAGGCGAGATCACGGAAGATGGGTTCATCGTCTGGCTCCCTCGATCTCCATACGAAAACGTAATCGTTCCGCATCGCCCGCTGACGATTTCCGAATGATCCACCGAATCTGAACGTCACTAGCGGTCCTCCGTCTGTGGCACTGCTGACCTCTCGGTTGAGGACGACGTCACCTTATCTGAACAAAGGCTTCACTCAAGGGGAGTACCATCACCCAACTTGACACAACCGGAGGTTACGTGGACGGCTCGGCAGGACTCGATGGTTTCAATCGCCTGCTGCCGAAGGCCGAACTGCACGTCCACATCGAGGGGACCCTCGAACCGGAGCTGATGTTCGAGATGGCCCAACGCAACGGGAACTCGACCCGTCACGCGACGGTCGAAGATCTCAGAGCTGCTTACAAGTTCAGCAACCTCCAGGAATTCCTCGACATCTACTACGAGGGTGCCGCAGTACTGCAGACCGAGCAGGACTTCTACGACTTGACGCTCGCCTACCTGCGTCGGGTCGCAGCCGATGGCGTCCGTCGCGCCGAGATCTTCTTTGACCCGCAGACCCATACGGAACGTGGCATCCCGTTCGGACTGGTCATCGAGGGAATCCACGCGGCCACCGTTACCGGTGAACGCGAGCTGGGAGTTTCCGGTGGCCTCATCATGTGCTTCCTCCGCCATCTGCCACCCTCAGCCGCAATGAGAACCCTGGAGATGAGCCTTCCCTACCGAGACCAGCTCATCGGAGTGGGGCTGGACTCCTCCGAGGTCGGCTTCCCTCCCGAGCTGTTCGTCGACGTATTCGCCCGGGCAGGAGCCGAGGATTTCCACCGCGTCGCTCATGCCGGTGAGGAGGGCCCACCCGAATACGTCTGGAGTGCGCTCGATTCACTTGGTGTGGAACGTATCGACCACGGTGTTCGCTCGCTCGACGACCCGGCGCTCGTAAAGCGTCTCGCCACCGATCGCATCCCGCTTACTGTCTGTCCGTTCTCGAACATCAAGCTCGGGGGCTTCGCAACACTGGCGCAGCATCCACTACCGGAGATGCTCGCCGCGGGCCTGAATGTGTCGATCAATTCAGACGATCCTGCCTACTTCGGCGGATACGTCGGCGACAACTACATCGCCACCCAAAAAGCACTGGATCTGACCCGCGAGCAGATGATCAACATCGCCACCAACTCAATCTCAGCAACCTTCCTCCCTTCCACCGAGAAAGAGCAGCTTCAGGCAGAGCTCACCAGGTACGTAGAAACAGCCCCCCTCTGACAGTATCCCAAGCGGCGGTTATCAGCCTCCTCCGGGGAAAGTACCGCCGGCTCGAAAAGCCGGGAAGGTTAGGGGGTCTGCGCAGGTGTCCGAAACGGGACTTCCTACGAACTAGCCGAGATCTCCCGTTGGGTGGTTTCCGCCTGAAACGCCCTTTCACGCTCACCCCAGTTGGCTTTGAGGAACTCGAGTATCGCCTTGATTTGGTCGTCGGTGAGCGCATCACCAAACGCGGGCATTCGACTCTGCGGAAAGGAGCTCCCCTGTGAGATGAGTTGCACCAGCGACAGATCGCCGTGATGCCAGGTGTGGCCCGAGACGTTCTGTGGTGGTGGGTTGTAGCTGCCATCGGAGTTGGGGGTCATCCAGTTGGGCGCACCCTCCAAATCTGCACCGTGACAGGAAGCGCAGTAGCCGGCGTATAGCAATGCCCCCTCAGCGATCACCGACTCCGCGTCGATTAGCCCGACCGCTGGTGTCGAATCATCACCCGCTGAACAGGCTGTGGCGACCAGCGCCAGCATCGCTGCCACTGCCACAAGCCACCACCCGCTCGCTATCCCGCTAGGCAAGCGACACTCTCCTCAGCAACATGGCGTTGATTGAGACGATCACGGTCGACAGGCTCATGAACAACGCTCCGACGGCCGGGTTCAAGATCACTCCAAAGGAGACTGCGACTCCGGCCGCAAGCGGGATAGCAACCGTGTTGTAGCCGGTCGCCCACGCGAGATTCTGGACCATCTTGCGGTGGGTGGCCCGGGCCAGGGTAAGCGTCCTCGCAACATCAGAGGGGTCATCTTCGACCAGCACTAGATCGGCCGACTCGATGGCGACGTTGGTTCCCGCCCCGATGGCAACCCCGAGGTCCGCCGCGAGCAGCGCCGGGGCATCGTTGATGCCATCGCCGATGAATGCGGTAGGGCCTTCCTGCTTTAGCTCACGAACGATGCGGGCCTTATCCTGGGGAAGCACCCGTGCATAGAACCGGTCGATCTCGAGCTCTTCGGCGACGGTTCTCGCGACTGCCTCTGCATCGCCCGTGATCATGACAGCAGTGATGCCGAGCTCACGCAGATGCTCCACCGCAATCCGGGCGGTATCGCGTACCCGGTCGGCCAGAGAGATCACGGCGAGCGCCCTCGTATCGTCCATCACAACGATGGCGCTCTCCCCGCGGCGATCGGCGCGCTCGAGCGCCGACGTGAGAACGGGCGACATCTCGACCATCAGCTCTGTCGCCCATTCGGGTCGGCCCACTCGCACCGGTCGTCCGTCTACGGTTCCCTCGAGTCCATTGCCCGCAACTGCGGTGACCCCGGCAGCCGTTGCCACGGCGAGCTTACGCTCGACTGCAGTTTCTACGATCGCGGCGGCCAGCGGGTGTTCCGAGGATCGTTCTAATGCTGCAGTCAGCCGGAGCGCATCTTCCTCGGACATGCCATCGGCGGTGATGTCCGCAACGACAAACCGACCCTCAGTGAGGGTGCCTGTCTTGTCGAAAGCGACGAATGCGATGTTCCGACCACGCTCGAAGGCTTCCCGGTTCCTGACCAGGATCCCGTTACTTGCCGCGATAGATGTCGCGTTCATGTTCACCAAGGGGATCGCCAACCCGAGGGCATGCGGGCAAGCAATGACGAGCACTGTGACCGTGCGAGCGATAGCAAACGTGATCCCTCCGGTACCGAATGCGAGCCATGCCACCAGCGTGGGCACCGACACGCCAACGGCGATGATCGTGAGCCAGAAGGCAGCACGGTCGGCAAGGACCTGGAATCTGCTGCGCGACGCCTGCGCTTCCTCGACAAGCCGCATGATCTGGCTGAGGGTCGTCGCGTCGCCGGTTCGTCTCACCACTACTGTGATAGCGCCCTCGCCGTTCACGGCACCGGCGATCACTTCATCGCCCTCGCCTTTGCTTACCGGCCGAGACTCCCCGGTTAGGAAAGCTTCGTTAACGCTGGATCGGCCCTCGACGATATCGCCGTCGACGGGCACTTGTTCGCCGGGTCTGATCAGAATCTGCGTTCCGGTCGCGAGCGATGCGACCGGTACGTCGATGACCTCGCCGCCGTCGACAACGACGTGTGCGTTCTGCGGCACCATTGCGGCCAGGTCTTCCAATGCCGAACTCGCCGACTGGATTGACTTCATCTCCATCCAATGGCCGAGGAGCATCACGTCGAGGAGTGTCGCCAACTCCCAGTAGAAAGGCTTGCCGTCGAGCCCGAGGGAAACGGCAATGCTGTACAGATAGGCAACGGAAATCGCCAGCGAGATGAGGGTCATCATCCCCGGCGACCGATCGTGCAGTTCCCGAGCACCGCCTTTGAGGAAGACTGAGCCGGCGTAGATGAACAGGACTGTCGCCAGCACCGGGCTGACCCAGCTGGAACCGACGAACGAAACTGCTTCGTAGCCAAACCATTCCTGGATTTGTGTCGAGAAGTACAGGATGGGGACAGTGAGTACGAGACTCACCCAAAGCCGGTCGCGGAA
>JAYEIP010000413.1:0-18821 GCA_034660155.1 Actinomycetota bacterium
GCTGGATCGCATCCCTCCTTGGTCGCATCAAGCCGACGCGGGTTCGAGCCGTCGGCATCAATGAGCCAGATGTAGTAGTCGAAGCTGCCGCCGGCGCGGGTGCAAAACGCAATCGTTGAACCGTCTGGTGAGAAGTCGGCATCGAACTCTTCATCGGAGTTGTCGGTCAGCCGCTGCGCGCTGGTGCCGTCGGGGTGCATCGTCCACAGATCCATCGTGCCCCCACGATCGGACGCGAAGAGCAGCCGGCTGCCGTCTGGAGACCAGTCCATCAGGAGATCGTCGTAGAAGACATCATTGGTGAGATTGATCTCGTTGGATCCATCGTCATTGATGACGTGAACATCCCAATCACCAAGGAGCTGGCTGAACGCCAAGCGATCGCCATCCGGGGACCATCTCGGCAGAACATCCTCGGCCGTGTTCGTTGTCAGCCGGATCGCCTGACTACCTGCGAAGTCTCGGACGTAAATCTCCCCCGCGATCTCGTCACGAGTCGAGATGAATGCGATTCTGCCGATTTCCCCTGGTGGGGTTGCATCAACTTCGCCGGGTATCACCACCAGAATCGAAGTCGCCAGCAAAAGAACCAGGGTCATACGCAGCGTACGCATCACATCCCACCTCCCAGGTGTCCCAACATCACAGTACGAAATGGTCTGCATCCGGGGAAGGCCCCATCGTGAGCCGCCGGCGAATAACTAGTCGCCTTCCGCCCCAGAAGCTCTCCGGATGAAGGCGGCCATCTGTTCTCTCGTTACAAACTGGTTGGGACAGAATCGATCGTTGACGGGTGGGTTGCAGCCACGGGACACCCCATGCGCCCCGAGCTTGTCGATATCGGCCTCGAACACCGACCCATTGTCATCGATGAAGAGGTCGTGTAGCCCGATGTCGGCCAGGTTGTACGCTCTAACCAGGAATGCCGCCATTTGAGCGCGCGTTACCAGCTGATTCGGACAGAACCGATCGTTGACCGGCGGGTTGCACCCGCGGGTAACCCCGGCAGTACCGAGCTTGTCGATATCAGCCTCGAACGTGGACCCGTTGTCGTCCACAAAGAGGTCGCCGCCGCCGTCATCGAAGTAGTCGCGGGCCCGAACCAGAAAAGCCGCCATCTGAGCCCTCGTCACCAAGCTGTCGGGGCAGAACAGGGTGTTGTCGGGAGGATTGCAGCCTCGGGTGATCCCCCACACGGCAAGCCACTCGATGTCATCAACAAAGATATTGTCATCGGGCACATCGTCAAAGCTGGGGAACACCGCTACCGAGACTTCCGCCCGTGCTGTGCTGAACCGCGGATCCTGTACCTCGTACTCGAACGTGTCGATGTACGGATAGCCAAAGCCCCCCGGTGGGGGCATCCCATTGTGGGCGTAGGTGACACTGCCGTCGGGATTGATGGCCACCGACCCCTCGCCTGGCATCCGGGTGATGTCGACGATTTCCAAGGCACCCCCGTCCGGGTCAGTGTCGTTGGTCAACACGAAGACATCCACCGAGCGTCCCCGTCCTACATCCGCCTGGTCGGGCATGGCTACTGGATCACGGTCGATCGACTCCCAGGCAACGGTCAATTCGTGCCCAGCTCGATCAGTCAGGTGTGTCTGGCCGGTGCCATCGGCGTTCATCATCCAGATGTCATAGTCGCCATCTCTGTCTGAAGTGAACGCGATGACGCTTCCGTCTGGAGACCAAGCCGGGTCCCAGTTGTACCCGCTGACGGTGTTGGTGAGATTTCTCGGATTGCTGCCGTCAGCATCCATGACCCAGATATTCGTTCCCGGGCCGAATGACGAGGCGTAGGCGATCATCGTTCCGTCTGGCGACCAGGAAGGAGCACCGTCCTGCTTCTCACGGTTGGTTAGGTTTCTCAGATTGGACCCGTCCGCATCCATCAGCCAGATGTCACTGCTGAGACCGGCATCTCGCCCAACCGCGATGGTCGCACCATCCGGCGACCAGGAAGCCTCAGTCTCATCCTCCGGCGTGTCGGTTAGCTGCTGTTGACTACTCCCGTCGGCGTTCATCACCCACACGTCAAGGTTCCCGGAACGGCTCGAGACAAACAAAATTCGCTTGCCGTCGGGCGACCAATCGAACGGTGCGTTGTAGAAACCGACGCCGTTCGTGAGATTGCTGGCATTTAGGCCGGTGGGGTCCATCACCCATACGTCGGTGCCAGCAGTTGATTCCTGTTGGGCAAACGCGATTCGGGTACCGTCTGGCGACCACCGGGCGAGGTATTCGGCACCAGCGTGGGTGGTCAGCCGGATCGGCGCGCTACCAGCGAAATCACGGACGTAGATGTCCCCATACATATCGAATGTGTCGGACGTGAACGTGATGCGCCCGATTCCGCCAGGAACCGTGGCATCGACTTCGCCGGGTATCACCACCAAGATCGAAGTCGCCAGCAGAAGAACCAAAGCCATACGCACAAAGCACGTCACTTCCCACCTCCCGGTGTCCCAATCCCACGGTAGGAGAATCGACCAACCGCGGGAAGGCCCTTTGTCAGAGCGTCAGGTTATGTAGTCGACCGCCCTTCGGATAAACGCCGCCATCTGCTCCCGTGTGACGTTCTGATCCGCACAGAAGTGATCGTTGATAGGCGGATTACAACCCTTCGACACACCCGTTGCCCCGAGCTTGTCAATATCGGCTTCGAAGGTCGAGCCGTTGTCGTCGACAAACAGATCAACCAGTCCAAGGTTCGTGAGCTTGAACGCTCGAGCGAGGAACGCGGCCATCTGGCCTCGCGTCACTAGCTGGTCCGGGCAGAATCGATCGTTGATAGGTGGATTGCAGCCGCGGGTCACTCCCGCAGTTCCCAACCGGTCGATGTCGAGTTCAAACACCGAGTTGTCATCATCGACGAAGAGATCGCCTTCTCCAGCATCGGTGTAGTGGAGAGCGCGAACGAGAAAGGCGGCCATCTGGCCTCTGGTCACCGGATCTGTGGGACAAAAGAGAGTGTTCTCCGGCGGGTTACAGCCAAGGGTGATGCCCTGCTCAGCCAACCACGTGATGTCATCGAGGAATGCGTTCGTGTCGGACACGTCATCGAACCCGGGCGACACCCAGATCACTACTTCTGCCCGGTCTGTGCCCAGACGAGAGTCCGCAACCTCGTACTCGAAACCATCGGTGTACTTGGTGGCATGACCGGGTGGCGGCACCCAACCGTCGTGGGTGTAGGTAACGGTCCCCGATGGGTTGATAGTGACACTGCCATGCTCAGGCATCCGGGTGATGTCGACAACGACCAGGGCTTCGCCATCAGGATCGGAGTCGTTGGAGATCGCATCGACTTCAATCGTGCGGCCGCGCCGGACGGCTGCCTCGTCATCAAAGGCGGTGGGGATACGGTTCACCGACTCCCAGTCGACACTCCACTCGTTTGCGGGGTTGTCGGTCAGATGGGCCTGGTCGGTCCCGTCGGGATCCATCATCCAAACATCCATGTCACCGTCGCGATCGGAGGAGAACGCAATCTTGCTTCCATCCGGCGACCACACCGGCTCCCAATTGCCTTTTCCCGGCGTGTTCGTCAGGTTGGTCGGGTTGGAGCCGTCGACACCGATGACCCAAATGTCTGCATCACCGGCGAAGTCAGACCCAAAGGCGATCTGGCGCCCGTTCGGCGACCAGGAGGGTGCACCGTCGGACCTAGGTCGATTGGTCAGATTCCGCTGGTTGGATCCATCGGCATCCATCAGCCAGATGTCTGTCGAAGCACTGATCAACCGGTCAAACGCAATCGTTGACCCATTCGGCGACCAAGCGGCATTCCACTCGATTTCCGTCGTATTGGTCAGCTGCTGCGGACTCGATCCGTCCGGGTACATGACCCAGAGGTCGCGGCTCCCGCCCCGATCCGATGCGAACAGGATCCTCGTCCCATCGGGCGACCAGTCGAGCGGCTGGCTCTTAGTCCCGGCGCCGTTGGTCAGGTTGACAGTGTTCGACCCGTCGGGGTCCATCACATACACGTCGCTGATACCGGCGACGACCCGGCTGAAGGCAATCCGAGTGCCATCAGGCGACCATGCCGGTGTGTAGTCAGGATCGGTGTTGTTGGTAAGCCGGATCGGGTTGCTGCCGGAGAAGTCGCGAACGTATATCTCGCCTGATACATGATCGGCAGTCGAGACGAACACGATGCGGCCGATTCCGCCCGGAACCGTCGCCGTGGCTTCGCCGGGAACCACCACCAGGATCGAACTCGCAACAAGAAGAACCAGGCCCATACGCAGAGAGTGCGTCACTTCCCACCTCCCGGGTATTCCAACCTGACGCTACGCCGCTACGGTCGCCACGATAAGCCCCTTTAAAGAAAGTGACCCGCCCGTGCAGATGGCTGAATCGGCTCCCCCGAGCCCGGAGTTCCGCCCCGCCGAACTCCCAAGCTGAATCGGCTCTGCCGATTCAGCCCTTTACCCCGCCCTGGGTGAGGCCGGAGACGATGTACCGCTGGAGGAACTGGAACAGCAGGATTACCGGGGCTCCCAGCAGGATTGCCCCAGCGGCAAACTGCCCCCACCGCTGATTGAACTGGTCGTCCACATACCCTTGCAGCCCGATGGCAAGCGTGAAGTTGCTCGAATCACCCTGGCCGAGCACCGCCGTGGCCAATATGAAGTCATTGATCAGGAAGATGAACGACAACAGGAATATCACCGCCAGGATGGGAGCTACCAGGGGCAGAATGATCCGGAAGAAGACCTGATTGTGGGTGGCACCGTCGACCTTCGCCGACTCGTCGAGTTCAACCGGAACGGTGTCGAAGAACCCCTTCATCAACCAGGTGTTCACACCCATGGCCCCGCCGAGGTAAACCAGCAGCAAGCCGGCCTGGCTACCAAGACCGATCGCCGGAAACACTCCTTTGATCGACACCATCATCAGAAAGATGGGGACAAACGCCAGCACCTGCGGGAACATCTGAATCAGCAACACCGCTAGGAGCCCCGTGCGTCGGCCGCGGAACCGCATTCGTGAGAACGCATACGCAGCGAACGCCGAAAGCAAAACCTGAAGAGCAGCAGCGCCGCCGGCGATGACCATCGTGTTGACGTACCACGCTCGGTACGGCACCTCCTCGAACAACAATCGATAGTTCTCAAGACTCGGGTTATCCGGTATCAGCTTTTGCGAGGTCAACGTCCCGAGTGGATTGAACGATGCAGAGAGGGCCCATACTGCCGGGAAGAGGGCGAACAGCAGAGCCAACAGACCGACGACGTGACGCCAGCCAAGCTCACGGGCCCAGGTGCGGAATGAGCGCCGACGCTTTACGACGGCTTCGGGTCCCACTGCAGCCATACCTCTGGACTCGGCAACCATCAGGTCAGCTCCTCGAGGACTCGCGTACGACGGAAGGCGATCGCCGAAATGGTGGCGACCATGATGAATATGAGGCTGGCGATGGCAGCGGCAAACCCGAAGTCGGAACCGCTACCACTCTCAAAGGCAAGACGGAAGGTGTAGGAGATCAGGATGTCGGTGTGCCCAGCAGGAGTCTGGGCGCCCGCAATGGGCGGACCACCTCCATTCAGCAGAAAGATGATGTTGAAGTTGTTGAAATTGAACGCGAACGATGCAATCAGAAGCGGAGCCAGTGTCACCAACAGCAGCGGGAATGTCACCATCCGGAATATCTGGCGCGCCCCTGCGCCATCGACCTTGGCAGCATCCTTGAGCTCTGCCGGAATCGCCTGCAAAGCACCGGTCGCGATCAGGAACATATAAGGGAAACCGAGCCACAGGTTCACCAGTAACACGGACACCTTGGCCATCCACGGATCACGTAACCAGGGGATGTTGGCATTCAATAAGTCGTTGATTATCCCAAATCGCTGGTTGAGCATGCCTTGCCAGATGAGAGCGGTCATGAAGCTCGGCAGCGCATAGGGGATAATCAGCAGCGAACGGTACAGACGCTTGCCTCTGAGATTCGGATGGTTGAGTGCCATTGCCAGGCCGAGGCCGAGCGCAAAGGTGGTAATAACCGAGAGGATCGCAAAGGCGTAGTTCCAGATGAACACCCTGAGGAAGGGGCCCCGAATGGCTTCGGAGGTCAGAATCCTGGTGAAGTTGTCCCATCCGATGAAAGCCCGGTAGCCCGGATTGATCGTGTCACCGTCGGGTGAGGTAAATGTTCCCTCCACCGCGGCGTAGACGATCCCGGTCTCCATATCGGTGATGGTCCCGGTGGCATCGTCGTACGCATACAACGGTTCATATACGGCAGCTGAACTGACGGTGAGTACCTTTATGGTGCCTTCGTCGGAAGTTACCTCGAGATCCACCAACTCCTGCTGGCGGTCGGCAATCTGCCCGAGGTTCAAAGCGATGTAAGGCCCGACACCAAGAACCTTGCCGTCGGCGTCGGTCTGGATATCTTCCGGTGCCAGCGCCAGAAATTCATCGGCGGTCCCGAAGAACACTTCGCCCGCATCGTCTTCGAGGAGCAGCGCAAATTCTCCCGCGCCGTCGTCGGTCGCGAGGAGGGTTAGGTCGAATCGAGTTGATCCGGGCACGGTGGAGACCCGGCCGGTGATGCTGTCAACCGCTTGCTCCCGCGTGAGGACGTTGCCCGTTCCGAAGTTGGTGAACGCGATGAAAGCGTTGTAGAGGACCGGCACCACCGCAAATATCAGCGCAAAGATGGTGCCGGGGACCAGGTACTTGGCGGGGATGGCTCGCGGGCTCAGGTAGGCCCAGTCGATGAGCGCTGTCGAGAGAACAACTGCAATCAGACCGGGCCACCACTTTTGGCTCCACATACTCGGGAACGACCACACGGCCAGTAGGTTCACCGCGGCGAGGAACAGCAGCTTGATGACTGTTCCGACGGTCAATGACAAAGACCGGGGGAATCTCTTCCCCCGGTCTTTGGGCGAACCAGCAGGCTGGGTGGTCCGGGTATTCACCGAACTCCCCGAGCGCCCGCCAGAGTCGCCTTCGGTCATATAGCGATCAGCCGCCTGCGATCAGGGTGCGGATCTGCTCTGCAGCGTCGGTGAATGCCTGAACGGCATCGTTACCTGTCAGGATCAGCTCGTAAGCATCGGTCCAGGCACTCCACACCGAACCCATCTCGGGGATGGCCGGCATCGGGTAACCGTTACGGCCGGAAAGGCCGAAGCCCTCGATGTTGGCGTCGTCTGCGGCAACCGTATCGAACGCAGCCAGGTGCGCCGGGGGCCGTGGATCGGCGGCGAAGATCGCCTCCTGGGCCTCCTGCGATGACATCAAGTCGAGCACGAATGTCTGGGCGAAGAGCGGGTTCTCCGCGAAGGCCGACACCATAAAGCCCTGGACTGCGATGAATGGACGCGGCTCGCCACCAGCAACGGACGGAACCGGCTCAACGACGAAGTTGACACCTTCGAAGCTGGGCAACGCCCACGGACCCGTAATAGCGAATGGCGCCGTGCCGTTTCCGAAGCTCTCAGTCATGATGTCGTAAGTGACGTCAACTGAGATGAGGCCGGAGGCCGCCCAATCGGAGAAGGCCTGAGCGGCAACGAGGCCACCTTCGCTGTCGATACCAACGTCTTCAGCGTTGTAGCTGCCGTCGGCATTGAGACCAAAGACATAGCCACCGAGGGAGGTGAACAACGGGTAGTTATGAAATGGATCGCCGTTGCCGTTCTCCTGAAGGGCCAGGGGGATCTCGACCGTGCCATCGGCAACGAGGCCAAGTGCCGTTGTCTCGAGCTCTTCGAACGTCGCCGGGGCATCGGGCACCAGATCGGTGTTGCGGATAAGTGCGATGTTCTCAACTGCGTAAGGCAGGCCGTAGGTCTGACCCTCGTAGTTGAAGGCGCTGACCGACACTTCACTGAAGTTTCCTTCGACACCGCTCAGATCGAGCGGGGCAACGACGCCGCTGGTGACGAGTTCGCCGAGCCAGTCGTGGGCGCCGATGATGATGTCGGGGCCTTCACCCGTCGGACCGGCAACAACCAGCCGGTCGCGGATGTCGCCAAAGCCCAGTTCCTGCACGGCAACGGTGATTCCGTTGTCGGTACCAAACTGGTCGGCGAACGTCTGGATAGCCGGTGTTCTAGTGTCATCGGCCCAGATCACGAGATCTGCGTCGGCACGAACAACCGGCGGGAGCGTAGTGGTTGTGGTCTCGGCCGGCGGTGCCTCCGTGGTGGTGGTCGCCGGTGCGGCGGTGGTTGTCGGGGCAGCGGTTGTAGCTGGAGCCGCGGTGGTCGCTACGGGTGCTGCGGTTGTTTCATCTGCTGCGTCATCACCGCACGCGGCGGCGACGAGAGCAAAGGCGAGAAGCAAACCTAAAAGGGGTTTCCAGTTCCTCATTGTTACCTTCCTTGATCTTTGTACGTTCGCGACAACAGAGCGACATGGCGTGGAAGGTCGCAGGCTGCGACCTCAAAACCTCCTACTGAGTCGCCGCGAGTGCGCAGATTGTAGGCAAGCCAATCATCTTGGGGCGATTCGACATAGCGTCGCGCCGGGCTTTAATCCAGCGACTGCTCCGCGAGCAACATGGCGATGTCTTTCACTACGACCTGCTCGTCCGCCCCAACTTCCTTTACGCCATCGTCCATCATGATGTAGCAGAAAGGACAACCGGTGGCGATGATGTCGGTATCGCAGGCGACGGCTTCTTCGGTGCGCTCGATATTGATCTTCTTACCCGTCTGTTCCTCGAACCACATCTTGCCGCCGCCGGCTCCACAGCAGAACGCCTTTGTGCCGTTACGCGGCATCTCGACCAGGCTGCCGACTGCCCCCACCACCTCGCGGGGAGCCACGTACACATCGTTGTGTCGACCGAGGTAGCACGGATCGTGATAGGTGATCGTCTGCCCATCTGACTTGGGTTTGATCCGGCCCTGTTCAACCAGTTGCATCAACAACTCCGAGTGGTGCAATACCTCGTAGTCGCCACCAAATTGCGGATACTCGTTGCCAAGCGTGTTGAAGCAGTGCGGGCACTGGGTGATGATCTTGGTGACACCGAGGTCGTTGAGTGTCTCGATATTCTGCAGTGCTAGACCCTGGAACACGTATTCGTTACCCGTCCTTCGGGCAGGATCGCCGGTGCACAACTCGGCGGAACCGAGGATGGCGAAGTCGACCCCGGCCTCGTTGAGCAACCGGGCCGTGGACAAAGTGACCTTACGGTTGCGGTCGTCGAATGACCCGGCGCACCCCACCCAGTACAGGTATTCGGCTTCGACGCCTGGCTCGCCGAGCACCTTGACGGGGAACTCGAGCTCGTCTGCCCAGTCACCCCTGCTGTTCTGGTTCATTCCATAGACATTTGAGGAGTTCTCCATCGACAAGTAGGCCTTGCCCAGCTCAGAAGGGAAGTCCGATTCCATCAGTGACAGGTATCGCCGCATGTCGAGGATCTTGTCAACGATCTCGATGTTGACCGGGCAGATGTCGTCGCAGGCCCGGCAGGTGGTGCACGCCCACAGTTCTTCGCTGGTGATGCGTTCGAAGACGTTGTCCGAGGTGATAGTGATCTCGTCATCGCGGCTCACAGTCGCCGACTGCGGGTCACCGGCGGTGGCGGCAGCGACTTCACCGAGCTTCAACACGATCTCACGCGGATCAAGTGGCTTGCCCGTCAGGTTGGCGGGACAGACCGAAGTGCAGCGGCCACATACCGTGCAGGCATCGGTGTCGAGAAGCTGCTTCCAGGTGAACTCGGCGACTACCGAGGCGCCTATGGTCTCGATGTCGTCGGCCTCCATGAGGTTCGGCATCTCACGCATCGCCCCGACGGGTCGTTCGCGCGGCGACAGGTACAGGTTTGTCGGCGAAGTCACCATGTGACGCAGCTTGGTGGTCGGCAGCACGACCAAAAAGGCAAGGAAGCTGGCGACGTGGGTGGCCCACAACACCTGATGCGTCCCGGATTCGGCTCCCCAGACGAGATAGCTCAGGAGGTACCCGAGGAATGACCACTGCTCGAATGCGGGCCGACCCAACTCAGCAATACGAGCTGCCTCCACGGCGATGCCGGTCACGCCGATCGCGGCTAGGGAGAGCAGGATCCAGGCATCTTCCGGCTTTGTCTTGCTGCGCAGCCGCCACGGCTTGACGCCATAACGACGAACCGCAAGCCAGGCCAACCCCACGAGATACACGATCGCAAACACATCGAGGACCAGGGAATAGAACTGGTAGAAGCCACCCTCGAGGAATTTGAGGTTGTTGGGCAGCAGGTGATCGATCTCAAGGGTGACCGTTCCCAGGAACAGCACGAGGAACCCGTAGTAGAGGGCAGCATGGGGAATCCCGGCGGCCGGGTCCTGCAGCAGTGTCTTCATCGCCAGACCCTCGCGGAGCCGAAGAATGCGCTGCTTCAAGAGCTGCGACCGGTCGTCCGCGGTGCCACGCTCCCAGTTCCGGGCACGCTGCGCAAAGAGGTAGATGGTCAGGGCGAGGAATACGGCAACCGTGACGTAGAACAGCGCAACTATTGGCGCAGGAATGTTCCCGAAGATGGTTCGCCCGACCTCGGGGTGCGCCTCGTCGGGCAACGTGCCCAGCCACCAAAACACCAGAGTGCCGACGACCGTCATCGGTACCAACCCTAGGAGAACGGTGCTGAAGGTCCAGCGCCTCTTACCCGTGGACTGTTCAGTGGTGACTGCCAATCGATCCTCCCAGAGCGTCTCGGGAAGATTGTAACTGGAGGCCACCGCCGCTAGGAGTCAGGCGTTGATTCCGGCAATATCCTGGAATCAACGCCTGACCGAGACGCGCCGCGGTATTGTCGGGTTATGACGAGCCATGACGGCAGCTTTTCCAATCGGGCGACCTTCGCCGGAGCCAATCGTGGATCCATCGACGAGCTAGCCGATGTCGACGTCGCCATCGTCGGGGCGCCATTTGATTGGGGTACCACCTACCGGCCCGGCACTCGATTCGGCCCGGCTGCTATCAGAAGCGGGGACTATCTGGGATCCGATGGCGTTCGGCCCCATCTGCCGACCGGAATCGATCCATTCCAGGAGCTCAGCATTGTCGACGTTGGAGACTTCGACCTGGTCCCCGGGTATATCGAGGAGAGCATCACCAGGATCCGCAGCGGGATCAAGACCATCGCCAATCAGGAAACAGTCCCCATCGTCCTCGGCGGCGATCACACCATCACCTTTCCCGGCGCCGGCGGTGTCGCCGATGTGCACGGTCATGGCGAGGTCGCACTGATCCACTTCGATGCCCACGCCGACACCGGCGAAGCCCACTACGGCCAGCTGTATGGGCACGGGACGCCGATGCGCCGGCTGATCGAGTCGGGAGCGGTTCCCGGGCACCGCTTCGTCCAGATCGGCTTGCGTGGCTATTGGCCACCGCCCCCGGTCGTCGCATGGATGCGCGAGCACGGTATGCGGAGTTACCTGATGACCGACATCGTCGACCGTGGCTTGCGGCCGGTGGTTGACGAGGCTTTGGCTTACGCCCTCGACGGAGCCTCCAAGGCGTTCATCTCAGTCGATATCGATGTGGTCGACCCCGGGATGGCCCCCGGCACCGGAACCCCCGAACCGGGAGGCCTAACCTCTCGAGAATTGCTCGACACGATCCGCCGGCTCGCTCGTGAGCTCTATGTGGTGGGCGCCGACGTGGTCGAGGTAAGCCCGCCCTACGACGGCCCCGGCCAGATCACCGCATTCCTCGCCAACCGCGTGGTCCTCGAGATCCTCAACGGAATGGCCGAACGCCGGGTCGGGCGTTAGGAGTCTGGCGTCGATATCAACATATTGCCCCTATCGACGCCTGAGCCCTAGGTGAGTCCTTCGATGGCGGATCGGAGTTCGGCGAGCGTTGGGGAGCCGGCTAAGCCGTCGGGGGTTAGGTAGATACGGCAGGAGAGGCCGACGGGGGCGTCCATGTCGAGGAATGGATCCTGCCCGTCGATGAGAATCGTTGGCGAACCTCGGAACTGCCAGCGTTCGGCAGCCTCCGGCGTGTCCACGTTCACGAGCTCGATCTCTTGCGACGATCCATCGGTACTCAGGACCTCACGAAGCAGCGTGATCGTCGCCTCATAGTTAGGGCAGTCATCGAAATAGAGCAGTTGTACTCGCATGCATTCTCCAACCTACACCTGACTGAATCGATTCCCGACCACCGGCAGTAGCCTCAAGCCATGGATTCGCACCCCTGGTGGCAGACCACCGTCATCTATCAGATTTACCCTCGCAGCTTCCAGGACACCACCGGCAGTGGTGTTGGCGACCTCCCGGGCATCACTCGTCGCATGAGCTATCTCGCCGATACTCTCGGTGTTGGCGCTATCTGGATCTCGCCGTTCTACCCGTCCCCGATGGCCGACTTTGGCTACGACGTCGCCGACTACACAGATGTCCATCCGATGTTCGGTACGCTCGATGACTTCGACGAGCTGCTGACGGTCGCTCACAGCCACAACATCAAGGTGATCATCGACTGGGTCCCTAACCACAGTTCCGATCAGCACCCGTGGTTTCTCGAGTCGCGCTCCAGCCGGGATAACCCGAAGCGGGACTGGTACATCTGGCGCGACGCTAAGCCAGATGGCTCTTTGCCAAACAATTGGCAGAGTGCCTTTGGCGGCCCTGCGTGGGAGTTCGACGAAGCCACCGGCCAGCACTACCTGCATTCCTTCGTAGCTGCTCAACCCGATCTCAACTGGCGCAACCCCGAGCTGAAACAGGCGATGTTCGATACCGTTCGCTTCTGGCTGGACCGCGGCATCGATGGGCTCCGCATCGACGTCGCTCATTTCATCGGGAAAGACCCGGAGCTGCGTGACAACCCTCTCGTAACGGATGACTGGGAGCGGAAGTTCAAGTCACACGGCAGCGACTACGACGGGCAGGTCCATCTCCACGACAAAGGCCATCCCGATGCGCACAACATCTTTCGCGAGCTGCGCACTCTGCTCGACAGCTACGAACCGGACCGATTCGCCATCGGTGAGATCCATATCGCCGACTGGCAGGAATGGGCCTCGTATTACGGCAAGTCCGGCGACGAGTTACACATGCCCTACAACTTCTCGCTTATCCACACGCCATGGGAAGCGGAGTCGATCCGCTCCAAGGTGGCGGAGTTGGAGAGGTCGCTACCCGAGGGCGCCTGGCCCAGCTACGTGCTCGGCAACCATGACGAGACCCGCCTTGCGGCGCGTCTCGGGCCTGAGGCAGCAGGGGTGGCGGCCATGCTGCTGCTGACTCTGCGGGGCACTCCCACCCTCTACTACGGCGACGAACTCGGCATCCTCCAGACCGACATCGCACCCGAGGATCAACAAGACCCGTGGGGGCGCAACCTCCCTGGAGCGGGTCGGGACGGATGCCGCACCCCGATGCAGTGGGACAGATCACCTCACGGCGGTTTCTCGCCGCCAGCCACGGCGACGACCTGGCTCCCGACCACGCTCGACCGTGAACGGCGCAACGTCGAATCCCAACTCCAAGACCCAGCATCGCTCCTCGCCCTATACCGGGCGCTGCTCCAATACCGGAACTCATCAGCAACCCTCCAAACCGGCGCTTACCGCCCCGCCGACTCACCCGGGGGTTGCTACTCATACGAGAGAACCAGTGACACGTCCCGGATTCAGATCGCACTCAACTTCGCCGACGACGAGTTGCAAGTACCGCTTGTGGATTCGGGAACGGTTGCGCTGTCGACGTATTTGGATCGGAAGGGCGACAGCGCGATATCAACGATGACGCTCCGACCCAATGAAGGAGTCATCATCGAGCTTGGCTACAACGTCACGCCTGCTCCGGCGGAGTGACCGCGTCCATCTCGCCAGTGGTGTCGAATACAATCGACTCGAAGTCGTGGGTGCGGGCGCTCGAAACCATGACGGTACGTGGTAGACCGCTCATTATGTGAGCCATCCGCTGATGAAAGCCGCCGGCTTGCCGGAGATCAGTGGGGAGCAGGAAACCAAGGAACACAAGATCTGCCCGACCCGATTCATCGGCAAACACCTGCGCAATGCCGCGGCCGGCAGTAAGCACCACATCGATGTCAGCGTCGATTCGGGCGGCATCGAGCAGTGTTCGGATCCGGGCCGTTGCGTCCATCATCTCGTCGGCGTGGTCAACTGCCGTCAGGACTGTGATCTTGGATCCGCGCCAATCGATGTGCTGACCCACCAGATGTGCCAGGAGAAGCATCAAAGAACCGTTGGCGGTGGTTCCCGTCCACCAGACATGGACGTTTCCGCCAACAGTGCGGCGCGCACCCTCGGGATCATCACGCACCAACAGGAGTGTGCGCTCCAGCAGATGGAGGTCACGCAGCATCCCCATGTAACCGTCAATATTCTCGTCGGTTTTGGGCCACCCCAACATCACCGCGTTGGCCTCGAAATTGCCGATGCCGTAAGTCTGCGCTGCGGTAACTGCTCCCTTGTAGATGTCACCGACAATCTCAGCGCGATAAAAGACATTGGGATGAGTCGTTGCAAGCTGCTGTCTGTATGACTCGTTGAGTTCCTTGCGTTCGTCGGCTCGCTCGGTGACCTCACCATCGAGCAAGTGCACGAACGTGACCAGACCCCGCGACTGCACGAGTGCACTGCTGATCTCGAGAAGATGATGCCTCTCGGCAACGTCACCGCCCATCACCACAAGGTTGGGACGCCAGTTGATTGGATGTTCCTTGGACTGGTTGACGTTGCGGAGCCCCGTGAGCACCAGAGCCGACCACAGACCATGGCGAGCGTCACCGAAAGCTGAGTCGAGGGTTCGCCGTTGTGTGAACGCAAAGAGGCCCACCAGGAAGAGAGCGGCCACCAGCATCGCCGGCAGGTTGATGATGCTCATCACGTAAAAGCAGGAGGCAGCCGCAAGAAGGCTGATCGCAGCCGGAACCCGAAACGTTGGCCTGAAGCTCGGGTTCGCAGCCCACGTTTCCAGTCCGGAAGCCAGATTGATTGCACCGTATGTCGCCAGGAAGAACATCGTCAGCACTGGAGCGATGACATCGAGGCTGCCAAACAGGACTCCGAATTGGGCGAGGACAAAGGTCAGAATCGTCCCCATGCGCGGTTCGTTATCGAGCCCATATCCTTTGGCAAACAACCGCGGCACATGCCCATCAGTGGCCAGCGCTTGGAGGGTCCGCGGTGCCGCAAGGATCGAGCCGATTGCACTTGACAACGTGGCACCGAACACACCGAGATAGATGAATACCGGGACCGAGGCGAGCAGGAAGACCGCATCGAGATTGTTGATCAAGTCCTCATTGCTGAAATTGAGCGACAACCAGATGGGGAGGGCCACGTAGACGACGAAGCTGGTCGCAATCACCAGCATGATCCCCTTCGGGATATCGCGCCGCGGATTGCGCAGGTCGCCGGAAAGTGACACCCCGGCCATAATCCCCGTCGCCGCCGGGAAGAACACCGCGAAGACCGTTACGAAGCCGGCGGTGCCGTTGTTGTTGACCCACTCAATGGTTGCCGGGAAATCGACGGTGGTGCCGGTGAAGAGGGCCACCAGCGACAAAGCAATTGCCCCCATGACAAAGTACTGGGCACGGATGGCGAGCTCAGCATTCCAGTACGCAAGCCCCAAGACAACGATGTTGGTGATGGTGCCGATCACCATGGTGGGGATACCCGGCGCCAGCTGATGCAACGCTTCGGCGAAACCGACCACATAGAAGGTCACGCTCAAAGCCTGGGCAAGGAACAGTGGAATGCCGACCGCAGAGCCAACCGATGGTCCCAGCGAGCGGCTGATCATGAAGTAGGCGCCGCCAGTGCCAACGGTTCGATTGGTGGCTATCGATGAAACCGATAACGCGGTCGCCCCGGTAATCAGGTGGGTGATGACCACGATGACGAGCATCATGCCGAGCCCGACCTGACCCGTGGCCCACCCGAGACGCAGGTACATAACCACGCCGAGCACGGTGAGGATGCTCGGGGTGAAAACACCCGAGAACCAATTGAATCGTCCCGCCGTTGCGGTGCTCTGTGCCTGGGGCTGGCTCAATCCATCTCCGATCGCGGCAAAAGGCTAGCCGTCTACGGGTCTACATCCTCAGGAGGTCGGTTCCTGTCTGGTCCAGACGACCCGCTGCGGGAACGGGATCTCGATCCCCTCGCGGTCAAACGCTGCAACAAGTCGCCGACGGATCTCGCGGCCCGCGGCAAACTGCTCCCCCGGCTCGGTCTTAGCGACCAGCCGGATGGCGATGGCGCTTTCCCCTAAGTTCTCGACACCCCAGATCTCGGGTTCCTCGATAATGGTCGCGTTGGGCAGGTGTTCTCGCCAGATGGAGTCGGCGACCTCTTTGATGATCTGGCTGGCGTGGGCAATGTCCGTGTCGTAGGCGACCTCGATATCGAGCAACGCCCGCGCCCACTGCTGTGAGTTGTTAGCCACCCGACGGATTTCGCCATTCGGGAAATACCACAAGGTGCCGTTGACGTCGCGCAATTGTGTAGTGCGCAGACTGATCGCTTCGACGACTCCAGAGGCCTCGCCAACATCGATGACATCACCGACCGCATACTGATCCTCCACCAGCATGAAGAAACCGGCAAGAAAGTCACGCACAATCGACTGGGCCCCAAAGCCAAGAGCGATACCGGCGATGCCGGCGCCGGCTATGAGCGGGCCCAGGTTGACGTCGAATTCGCCGAGCGACATGACGATCGCGGTGGTGTAGATGACGGCGGTGGAGGTGCTACGCAGCACCGAGCCGAGTGTCTTGGCCCGCTGCTTGGCTTGCTCAGTGGCTTGAGCGAGCTCGAGAGCCTTGGCCGTTCCCTTGTCTTCCATTGAGTCAAAGCGGCCGTCATCGACCTCTTTCGCTTGACGTTCGCGCAGTTTCCTCTCACGATCGCGCACCATCCGATCCTCGCCGCGGTCGATAGAGCGACGTGCGAAGCGATTGAGAAGGTATGCGACGAGGAGGATGACAACGACCTTGAGTGGACGTTCAACGAACCAACTGGTCGTTTCAGCGAGGATCTCGTTTCCGGTCACGTCCAACACCCAGTCACAGAAAAAATCGCCATCGGCACCGCATACGTCACTTACTGCGGAATCGACCTGAAACACCCGAGCCTCCTACTGTTCTCTCGCCGCCAGCACTGCAGGGTAAACGTCCAGCCTGCGCTCCCGAAGTGAACATGTCCTCATCGTCGCAACCGATGGCCGGGTCTGCCGATGCTCTCGGGCCTTTCGACCCCTGTCGCAACCCCAACGGATGATCCACAATCACTCGAGGAGCTCAAGAGGGAAGCGACGAACAGGGAGTCGTCCCGATGCATATCTTGTGGGGAGTCGTGGTTGTGGCGTTGTCGCTGTTGGGCTGGGGAGGCCAGGCGATCGCCTGGCTACGCCCAGCCACCGCAGTGAAACTGACGCTGATGGAATCTAAGGAAGACGTCGAGCCGACCTATTGGGCCGACATCCGGGGTGAAGCACCTTGGGACACCCTCACATTGTGGCCATTAGTGGTCGCCGGGATTCTGCTCATCGTCGATAACCCTGCGTGGGCTTACTTCGGTCTTGTCGGGGGCGGTGCCTACGTCTACTTCGCCGGTCGTGGGATCTTCACCCGTATGGCAATGCAACGCCGCGGGTTCCGGATCGGCGCCGCGTCGAATGTAACTCTGGGCTACACGTTCCTCGCCATCTGGGGCGTCATGGCATTGATCACCATTGTCGCCGCGGTCATCGCATTGCCGACGACATGACGCCGCTACTGGCCGCGCACGAGAGGAGACGCAAGTGGAAGTAACAGCATTGACGTGGACCGTTGCGATTACGGGTCTGATATTGATCGGGCTTCTCGGCTCCCTCCAGTTGGTAGCCGTTGTCCGTCCACACAGCGAGTGGACAATCAAGAACGTCTACGGCGGTACCCCAGATGACACCGACCCCAAGGCATACTTTGCGGTCAACCAGGGCTGGGCATGGGCGGATGTGTTCCTGTGGGCACCTCTCCAGATTGCCGGCAGCATCGGAATGCTTCTCGGGCACCGGTGGGGTTTCCTGCTCGCCCTCGTGGCCTCCGTACCGTTTTGGTATACCGCAGTTCCGATCTTCATCTGGGACCGCGACATGGCGTTCCGTCAACCGACGGTCAACTACTGGGTGATCATTTGGGGCATATGGCCGGTGTTCGGAATCATCGGAGGCGTCTACTGCTTCGCCCGACTCCTGGAGTAGGCGTCGGCTCGGGGTCATCTCAGGGTCGGACCAGGGTGACACCCGATGGTGAAAGATCTCGTGTCGTTGCATTGTGAAGGGCAACAAGGCACACCAGCGAGAGATCGGCCATGACCACCCACAGCAACGACAAAGTCGCACAACCCACCTCCCAGCAACTCGTGTCGAACGACGCCCGCAACTGGGCGACTCTGAGCCACTTATCCGCGTTCGTAATGTTCTTCGGCATCCCCTCCCTGGTCGGGCCACTGGCCATGTGGCTGTTACGCCGCGACGACCCCTACACCGATTACCACGCAAAGGAAGCATTGAACTTCAACATCTCGTTCATGATCTACGGCTTCATCGCAGCGTTCCTCATCATCTTCCTTATCGGATTGCTTCTGCTACCCGCAGTCGTGGTCACCTGGTTCGTCCTCGTGATCCGGGCCGCAGTGAAGACATCAGCCGGGCAGCACCACCGGTATCCGATGACGTTGCGATTCGTTAACTACTAACTAGTGAATCCGATCCGTTCTCGCTGATCTGGCCCCGCGATAGAACAAGCCGCATATGCGGCACGACGTCCTCAAGAACGGGAAGAACACTATCGCTTGACCGCGACGTACAGCCCGCGGTCCAGCG
>JAYEIP010000414.1:0-4245 GCA_034660155.1 Actinomycetota bacterium
GCTGTAACAACTCAGGTTGGTAATCCCGATGTCATCCCCCCACAGGATGAGAATATTCGGCTTTCCGTCTGGCATAGTCCTCTCCTTCTCTTACGGGCTTCCGACTGTGTGCCCTCTACTCGACTGGATGTGGTGCCGGGCTGTATCACTAACAAGCGTGACACGGCCGGGACGACTTGTGATATCGACTCGATTCCGGGACCTTGCCAGTCCTCTCCCTCTTCCTCCCAGACCGTAGCAGCAACAGGATCCCGACTCGTGCGTCGGGGTGCCCTTCGATACTGACGTATGTGGCCGTACCGGCCGTCTTCTTACTACTTACTACCGATATTGTGGGCGTTGCCGCTCGCCGGGTGACCGCGCCGGGGACATGAGCACCGCCATGGCGAGTAGGGGAAAAGCATCGAACAGCAGCAGCCCCACCGGGGTATTGGTGGCAACGAGGAAGTCTCGCCGATTTCGATCCCCAGCCGCCTCATCTACGGGATCTTCGGCATCCCGCTGACGGCCACGATCACGATGGCGCCGAGCGTCGGTTTCGGCAGATTCTCGAGGGTTCCCGTGGAGAACAACGCTATGACGCACCCTACCTACTTAATCGGCGCTCGCGATAAGGGTCGGCTCAGCCATCGTTTGGTGCTGTCCCCGACAAGTCCAATACGACCTGGTCACACCGAAGGAGTTGTCGAAAGAAACCCAATACTCGGCCGCGGTCGCCTTCTCCTCCGAGACCCGCACCGGCGGCGATCTCAGTGATGGACCGTCGCCCATCGATCGCGTCGATCAACCGCTTCTCAAGGTGGTCGATCGGCACCACGAGGTCAGGATACGGGTGGGACCGATTGATGAGGACTGCGGCTGCCCCGGGTGGGAGGCGCTCTTCGATCGTCAACGTCTGCGGCAGCCGAATTGGTATGGCCTCCGTTAACACTGTGTTGTCGGGTTCGTACTGCCAGCGGTCGAGCGGGTCATCATCGCGATGAATCACAGCGCTATGACGGCTCATCGACCCGCGAAACAACTCGACAGCGGCGTACTGCTCGGCTGGGGGCAGCGCCGCCAGCCGAGAGGCATGGGGAATCGTCAAAAGCGCTCCACACTCGGCTCGGTAGGGCGCTTGGCGGTACCACCGCCCGAATACAAACCCGCTGCGCTCGATGTAGTCGAAGAACTCAGGCACCGAGTACGTGCGATCGCGGGGGTTGAGCAGCGCATCGGCCAAAGCGTCCGACTTGCGAAAGTCCGGCGAGTTGCGCAGCAGCGAATCGAGAGGGTGGTCGCGCGGAATCTCCACCAGGCTCCGCGCAAGATCCCCGATCTCCTCCTGGGATGTTCCAATCTCGAGGCGGCGGGCATATTCCTGCATCATGGTGACGCCGGTCCGCCCATACGGCGCATAGACCATGATCAGCATCGCACCTCCGGACCGCAGCACCGAGCGCAGAGCTCGCAGTCCCGCGTCCGGGTCGACAAGGTGGTGGAGCACCCCGGTACACACGATCAAGTCGAACTGCCGATCTAGCTCGCCAACCCGCTCGATCGGCATCTGATGGAGTTCTAGGTTCGCTAGTTCGTAGCGTTGTTTCAACGCCTGCGTATGGCGAATACTGGTGTCGCTCACATCGATCCCGACGACCCGGCCGCCCGGCCATCGCATGGCGTGCCGCGCTGCCTGGAAGGTACCGCATCCCGCGACAAGCACCTGAAGGTCCTCCTGGAATGAGTGGCCCGGGAACAACAGATGGTGCTCGGCTCTGCGCACCGTCGGATCGCTCCAGCGAACCCGATAGTCGTCGAGATCGTCGACAGGAGGCGGATAGGGGTGGCGCTCGTAGAACGAAACAATCGGATCACCGACGGAGGTGGAATCGTCTGGCGTGGTGTCTGCTCGACTCATGGGTGCGAAAGGCAGACGCCGCCCACGATGACACGCCCTTGCGGAGCCGCGCGGTGCCGATCGAACGTTGGCTGGTTCTCGGATGTTGAAACTGCGATCGCAATCACCTTCCGGCGGAGCGAGCCTGGGCCCGCCCCGCCGGTGATTCTGGCACATTGCAGCAGATCGCGTCTGGACTATGACGGATCAAGACCCCATTGACGATGTAGTACCAATCGCCGGCTGGCGGAACTCGCTCCGTTCGATTGAAACGGCGGCGGTGGCCGGGATCGTGGCCGCCGGCAGGTGAGCTGTCTTGGTGGCCGGAGCCGTGGTCGATGGCGGCAGTGTGCGGCCGTCGCCGGCCGTAGTGATTGGCTCCGCATCACCGCCACACGCGGCGAATACCAAAGCACCGGCATCAATAGAGCGACGCTCGTTCCTTCACCGCCCCTCACCCATCGAAAGGGCCATCACCAACGCCTGGTTGTCCGTATGAGTGATGGTCACGAGAACCTTCTGGACGCCGATAGACTCGGCTCGATGAGCAGCTTTGCCGGACAGCCTGACCCGAGGTTGCCCACCGCCGGTGATCTCGATGTCCTTCCAGGGAACGTGCCGCCACCCCACGCCAAGGCTCTTCATGACAGCTTCCTTGCCGGCGAAGCGTGCGGCGAGACGTTGCGACGGATCCTTGAATCGGCTTGCGTAAGCCCACTCATGATCGGTGAAACAACGCTCCCGAAAGCGTTCCGCGTCCTTGGCAAGAAGCCGGCGCACTCTGCTGATCTCGGCGAGGTCAACGCCCATACCCACGATGTCCATCCGGCAAGAGTAATGAGCGTCACCGCGTAAGCCTCGCTATCCGCAGATCACTCACCGACCGGTGTGCCGACGACGATCACAAATGTGCTGTCGACCGGTCCCTCGTGGTAGTACGGCTCCATGTCCCAGTAGCTGCCACCGATAATGATCCGGCCTTCGTCTAGGAACAGTTGGGAGGCCCCGCTGAACCCACCCTCGACGTCAACCACCGCTTCGACCCAGCCCGAGCCGTGGTTCAGGAACACACTCAGGCCTATCTGACCGGCACCAGCGTATTGGCTCTCCATGGCGGCATACGCCTCGTCGTCGGTGATCACCATCACATCACCATTGCTCAGCGAGATCGAGGTCGCCTCGTTGTCCCATGTGAACAGTCCGGCGGCCGAGCCATCCTCAAGCTCCTGCCAACCGAGAGAAAGTACCGCTGTTCCCGTCCCGGTCTCGGTGACGCGCAGCATCGTTTCGCCGTCTTCGAATGTCGCCGTGTATTTCTCCTGCTCGAAAATCAACGGGCTGTGTTCAGACCACCGCTCCCTGACTGCAAGCGCGGCGAGCGTTCCGGCATCATCGGCGGTCACGGTGGTCAGCCAGGCGTATGACCCATCATCCTGCGGCACGATGGCAAACTCGGACGTCCACGTCACTCCATCGGGTGATGACCACAACGCTGGGCCACCCGAGCCATCGCCGACACCGACAAGCCCATCGTCGGTGGAAGTGATGCTCTGCAGCCAAAGGTCGGATCGTTCCGAAGGCGTTGCCAACCAGACGCCGTCGACCATGGTCCAAACAGTGCCGTGGTCCGCGCCGACCTCACCGTACGATTTCACCATCGCCACGAAACCATCACCGGTTGCCGCGAGATAGGACGTCGAACCGCCCGTCCTATTTCCCACCATCTCTACAGCCCAGATCTCCCCGTCCGCCGACGTGACAAGCGCGGTTCTGCTGCTGTAGTCGTAGTCCTCGTATCCCCAATCGGTGTACGCCCTATCTTCGGCCGCATACCACTCATCCCAGGTGACCGCCAGCAGCACCTCGCCCGTCTCCGGATCAACAAACGAAGGCGCCGGGCCTTGGTACAGTTCGTTCATCGAGCCGCTTGCGACTTCGTCACCGCTCTCCGCATCGGTGACCACGAAGGTGTCGGCGCGCTCATCGATGTTGATCACCAGGCCGTCGTACTCGATGGTTATCCCCACCGACTGATCGGGCGCTTCATACTCGATCGGGATCGGCAGCGGTGAGCCTCCGGATCCTCCGCCGTAGAAGTCATTCCAGGCCCTTTCCCAGATCTCGTGGGGAACGGTCGTCAGCAACTCGCCGGTTGCCGGGTCAAAGACCCGTTGCCCATCGCCACCCCAGTTGAATAGCTCGCTACTTGACCCGGTGAGAACGACCTCGCCCGATCCCGTATTGGTCAACGTGAACGAGTCATGCATGTGGTCGAGGACCACCTCATATTGCTCAAAGACCAGCAAGAGAGGTTGTTCCTCGGGTGATGTCTCAAACTGCACCGACAGGGCTATCCCGGCAGGACCCAT
>JAYEIP010000415.1:0-4234 GCA_034660155.1 Actinomycetota bacterium
CCGCACTCGAGGCCTGACAGAACGCACCGACACCTCCCCCGGGCTCGTGACCGAAGATCAGGACGCCCCCGTCCCAGCTGAAGGCGGCCGTGTGCCCAATACCGACCCCGGGCACGACTCTCGACATCAAGAAATTCGGGTCTGTCAGCGAGCCGCTGCCGGTGAGGGTCCACACTGTGAAACCGTCACCGCCGGCGCAGGACACCATGTTGGCGTCGCCAAGGATGACCCCGATGTCGTGGCAATGCCGGCCGGCCGCTTCGGTGCGGATATAGGCGGCAGCCCCAGGGGAACTCAGCGGCACTTCGACGATGTCGAAACCGTCACAACCGCTGCCAGAGTTGTAGATCAGCAGGCGGTCGTTGGCCAAGTCGGGAACACCCGTCGCCGTATGCGAACCGCATCTTCCCGGAATCGCACCGTTGCTCAGGTCCACCGACCCGACCAGCGCCGGATCCGCCAGATCACTGATGTCGAATATGTGCAATCCCTCGAAGCCGGCTGGAACGGTTACACCATCGCACAAGGTGCTGCCAGAAGCCGGTGAGTTCCAGGAGCGAACAAGGATGTCATCCCACACCACCACGTCGCCCTGGTTCCCCGCACACTCGGTGAACGAAACCTGTTCAGGATTGCCAGGAGCCGATATGTTGTGGATATTGATACCTAGCCAGTTGCCCTGAAAAGCGTATTTGCCCCAGAACGCGATGTCGGTGTGCACGGTGGGCGGGCCATAGAAAAGACTGGCCGGCTCTTCAATATGACCCAAGGGATGCAGGTTCTCCGTCGATGGGTCATCGTCGTGACCGGCCGACACCGGCAATGCAATGACCATGAGCGCGAGCACTACCCCAATCAGAGTCACCCTTCTTCGATTGGATCGCATGGCTGTTCCTTTCTTTGGGATGAGATGTCACCAGCCGGCCGCCAACGCCGAAGCCATGATCCCTCTCACCATCTGCAACGCCACGGATAGTGGTGTCTAGTCGAACCGTACACGCTTGAACGAGACGCGTGCAACGAACGAGATATCGCCAAATCCTGTGGATTGGGGTCGGGTGGTTAGACACCCCAGGGGCGCATCTTGTCAAGCGGCTTTGGTTTCGAGGGTGGTTTGGCGGTGCGCCCAGGCGGTGTCTGAATCGCCCCGGGTTTCGTAGAGGCTTGGTTTATTGGGTCACGGCCTGGTCGGCTGTGTTCGTCTGACGGTAGTAGTCGGCTTCGTGGGCGGCGGGGGTGGTGAACTGGCGGCGGCCGGGGAGGATCTCTCCGTGGCGGCGTCGGTGGTTGAACCAGTCGACGTATTCGAGGGTGGCGAACTCGACATCCGCGATGCTCTGCCAGGGCCCGTGCGGGTAGATGAGTTCCCACTTGTAGAGGCCGTTGAACGACTCGATCATCGCATTGTCGTAGCTGTCGCCTTTGGATCCGACCGAGGCGACGACACCGTTGTCGGCGAGGCGCTGGGAATAACGAATGGACAGGTATTGCGATCCCATATCGCTGTGATGGATCAGGCCGTCCAGATCGGCACCGGTTCGGCGGCGATTGAAGATCGCCATCTCCAGGGCGTCGATGGCCAGGTCCGAGCGCAGCGACCTCGATGCCTGCCACCCGACGACCATGCGCGAGTAGGCGTCGATGATGAACGCCGCATACACCCACCCGGTGTGGGTCTTCACATAGGTCAAGTCCGCCAGCCACAGACGGTTCGGTGCGTCGACCCTGAAGTCCCGTTCGACCAGATCGGCGGGCCGCTGCGCACCGTTGTCGGTGACGGTGGTGCGAATCCATGACCGGCCTCGACGCACCCCTGACAGGCCCATCTGACGCATCAACCGTTCGATGGTGCAGCGGGCCACCATGATGCCGTCGACATTGTTGAGGTGGTCCCACATCTTGTCGGCCCCATACGCAACGTAGTTCTCCTTGTGGACCCGGGCGATCACCGGGCGAAGCTCGCCATCACGCACCGCCCGCGCCGACGGCGGCCGAGTCCTCGCAGCGTGATACGTGGATGGGGCGATGCCAAGGGTCTTGGCGATCGGCTCGATTCCCCACCGCAGCCGTCCGCTGCACCGATCCTTGTGCTCGTCGATGAACCGGATCATCTCTTCGACTGGCGGTCGAGCTAATGGCAGTTGTGGGCAGTTCTTCTGGCATGCTCGCATCGGCGGCTATTGGGTCAGCACTAGGTCGAGTGGCACTTCGAGTACTTGGCGGAGATCGTGCGCCCGGTGGCTGTCGAGGGACGTGGATGGCTGGTGGGATGACGTGCCGTTGAGCACTGGGCCATTAGCAAGCCGCATCGTCTCTTGCGCCAACCAAGAATCGAAAGGAAGGGCAATGATGTCTGCTGCTGTGTTCGTCGGACATGACTGGGCTGAGGATCATCATGACATTCATATCGACGACAGGGACGGCAAGCGGCTTCACGTGTGCCGTCTCGACGACGGGCTCGACGGGGTGCGCCGTCTTCACGCAGTGCTCGCCGAGTTCACCAACGATCCGTCGGAGGTCCTGATCGCCTCCGAGACTGACCGTGGCCTGTTTATCACGGCCATGGTCTCGGCCGGCTACCGGGTGATCGCGCTCAACCCGATGTCGACCGCGCGTTACCGCGAGCGCCACTCGACGTCAGGAGCGAAGTCGGACCGTGGCGATGCACAGACCCTCGCTGCGGTCGCTCGTCTCGATGGGCACAACCATCGGCTCTTAGAACCCGACAGCGCTCTCGCTGACGCTATCAAGCACACTGCTCGGGCACACCAGAACCTGATCTGGACTCGTCAACGCCAGCTCAACCAGCTCCGCTCGGTGCTACGGGAGTTCTTCCCGGCTGCGCTGGTGACGTTCCCAGAGCTGGCACACAACGACTGCCTGGCGACCTTGGCGATTGCCCCGACCCCAGGAGCAGCCAGCAAGCTCAGCTCTGCTCGGATCGCCGCAGCGCTTCGGCGTGGGGGCCGCAAACGCGGCGCCGATGCCAAAGCACCCAAGATCCGAGCGGCCCTTCGAGCCGAGTCGCTGCGCGCACCCAAGCAACTCGAAGCCGCTATGGGCTCACACGTCGTGGCGCTCGTCGCCGTTGCCACCGAGCTCTCCACCCAGATCGAGCGGCTCGAGACCGAACTTGGAGAGGTTCTCGACTCCCACCCCGACGCTGAGATCATCCGCTCGATACCCGGTCTCGGCACCAAGCTCGGCGCCCGCCTCCTCGGAGAATTCGGCGACGCCCCAGACCGATTCCCCGACGCCCGGAGCCGCAAGAACTATGCCGGCACCTCACCGATCACGAAAGCCTCCGGACGCAGCCGCGTCGTTATCGCCCGCCGGATCCGCAACAGCCGACTCGCCGACACTTGCCACCAATGGGCCTTCACTGCAATCTCGCACAGCCCTGGAGCGCGAGCATTCTACGACGAACGCCGCCAGCAAGGCGACAGCCACAACCGGGCTCTCCGAGCCCTATCGAACCGGCTCGTCGGCATCGCCCACGGCTGCCTCACCCACCAAACCCCCTACAACGAACACACCGCCTGGGGCCACCGCTACAACCTCGTCGCTTGACTTTTCTCCGGGTGGGATGTCTCCGCCCCGAAGAAAGCCGAAGCCGCCTTCAGGATGTCGTTGGCTCGGCGCAGCTCCGCGTTCTCACGCTTCAAGCGTTTCAACTCGGCCAGCTCGTCGCTCGTCGGTCCCACACGCCGGCCCGTGTCACGCTCAACCTGACGAACCCACTTACGGATCGTCTCCGTCGTCGGACCCAGCTTCTCAGCGACCGACGAGATCGCCTCCCACTGCGACCCGTACTCATGCTGATGATCAAGCACCATCCGCACCGCACGTTGGCGCATCTCCACCGGGTACCTGCCCGGTCGTCGTTGCTCTGTCATGGCTCCATCCTCTCAAGAGTTGGAGCCTCCACCAATCCCGGGGAGATTCAACTTCGTGCTTCTTCTCGAGTCCGAGAACGGATGTGTAGAAGTCGAGAGCCGTCCTCTGATCGTCAACGAAGACGCTGGTGAGTGTGATTCTCATTGGTTGTCCCTCCTTTGCGGCCATCGATCAGTGATCTCGTTGAGTGGTGTGGGGTCGAAGTAGTGGAGCTTGAATCGCCCCTGTCGTTGTGTGCTGACAAGGCCAGCGTCCTCAAGCACGGCGAGGTGCTGTGAGATCGCCTGACGGCTTGAAGTCGACTGGTGCTTTGCGCTCAGGCGACTGCATATCTCGA